>JBHIEE010000021.1:0-30747 GCA_046760445.1 Candidatus Aminicenantia bacterium | reverse complement strand
AAACCCATTTTCATAGCCAGCTGAAAAATTTTTAATGGTTAAAATTTCCATCTAAATCGTTCTCGCTATGTTGCAGTGCTGCAGTAAAATAATGAAAATCAAACTGCAGCACGGCAACACCACAGCACTATAATATATATAAATCAGAAACTAAACTCTATCCCAAAATATGCTCCCCTATCAGGAGATGGATAACCATACACTTCTTGGTATTCTTTATTCAGTAAATTAGATATTTTACCTGTCAAACTTATTCCATTTCTAACTCGCCACCTTATAGATAAATCTACACGATTAAAAGGAGGATTATCTATAGTAGAAAAAGTTAGTTCATCATAATCTTTTCTTTTGCCTACATAGATAATACCTAAATTCATATTAACCTTTTCCATGAGCTGAACATTAAAATCAAAACTTAGACTATGTCTCGGTCGTCGTAGCAAATCTTGACCTTTTGTTCTATCTTTAGCTCTCAGATATGTATAGTTTGCTTGAAGGGAATAATTCCGATGAGGAATAAAATAAAGAGAAAATTCTGTCCCTTTAATTTGTGTTTGAGCCAGATTTTTAAGTTTCCAAGAAATAAAATCATAGACAATTAAATCCTCAATTTCAGAAGAGAAATAAGTTACGCCTAGCAATAGTTTTGAATTCATTAGTTTCTGCTCTATTCCTATTTCCCAGCTTCTGCTTACTTCTGGTTTTAAGTCTTTATTGCCCCACCAGGTGTACAATTCATTCGGCCGAGGTGCTCTGAAGCCTGATGCCCAGCTTGCTTTTAATTTTGTATCTCTTATTAGATAAGCAGCGGTAATCCTAGGACTATAATGATTGCCAAATTGACTGTGATTATCTAATCTCAAGCCAGCAGTAAGGAAAAATGAATTGGTAAAATTTAGCCGATTTTGAATAAAAAGAGCTTTAGTCTCTACTTTCTGGTTTTTAAAATTTACTCCAAAATTATTTTCGTCATCAACAGAGGAGCTTTGCCACTCCCCTCCAAAAGTTAAAATCCCTAAGACATAAGAAAGGTTTGATTGGGCCTCCAATCTCAAAGTCCGGGAATGAGTTAATGAGTTAGTAAAACCCCAGGCATCATCTGGATCTTCGAATTTATAATTTCTTTTAAAATAAGAGAAATTGAGCTTGATTTTCCAGGTAGGTAAAATTAAGAGAGAAAAAGGAAGACTTAGCAACGTCTCTTCTGTCTGTTGTCTTCGGGAGGGAGAAAACTTCCCAGGAAAAGAAAAAGGAATACCTAAATCAGTTCTATTGTAGCGGGCGATTAATTCTAAGTTAGAAAGTTCACTTAATTTAATATCTCCTCTGGCAGAAATGGTGGTATTAGTGTAGTCATCATTTTCAAAATTACCCTGGGTAGAGAAATAAGAAGTACCCAGATAAATGTTTCCTTTTTTTCCTCCAGAAGAAAATGAGAATGCTCCTTTATAGGTAGAATCTGCTCCTCCCAAAGCAGAAAACTCAAATTTGGATTTTTCACTTCCTTTCTTAGTGATTAAGTTAATCACGCCTCCGATTGCATTTGAACCATAAAGAGTGCTTTGGGGGCCTCGGATTATCTCAATTTTTTCAATATCATCTAAGCTTAAATTTGAAAAATCAAAATAAGAGGAAGCGGGATCATTTATTGGAATTCCATTAAGTAGAACTAAGTTATGATCAGACTCAGCTCCTCGGATAAAAAGAGAAGATAGATGTCCTGGTGAACCAATTTGAGCTCGGGCGAATCCAGGAATACTGGGTAAAATATCAGAAAGTGTCTCAGCCTGCCTTGCTTTTATGTCTTTTGAAGTAATAATAGTAAAAGAAGCAGAAACCTGTTCCGCTGGTTCCTCAATTCTGTCAGCAGTGACAACAATTTGATATTTTAACTCGGGCATTAGTTTCTTTTTTGACTCATTATCCTTTTTTTCAGACTTTGCTAAAGAAAAAATTAAGAAAAAAATTGTTAAGAAAATCAATGTCTTTTTCATCTTTCCTCCTTCGTTTTGAAATTTGAAATTGGAAATTTAAATTAAAATCTTGAATACTCCACATAACCGCTTTTTATTTCCAATTTCTATTTCCCATTTTCTCTGCCTGTAGCAGAATAACAAAAAAACCTGACCATCTTCGGTCAGGCATTTCATAGGTAATAAAAAATCACCTCATCCTCCTCCCGAAGATGGGCTTGGAACCGAGACAAGCCGGTCTCCTGACTCTCGGATCATCCTCCTCCCACGCCTTCCCGTCCCGAGTACTCGGGACAGTGGCTTTTCATCCGCCTCAGGCGGACCAAGTGGGATTTGTCCCCGATTACAGTAGCGGGGGCTGTGTCCGCTTTTCACGGACTTCCCGCACTTATCTCTTGGGTTCTGACAAAGATTGTTAAATCTCCTAGCTGAGTATCACCTCCTTTTCAAGTTTAATCTTATGATTCTTTATGTTATGAAACTTAAATATTTTTGTCAAGTAAAATTTCAATATATTGTATAAATAATTTATTCAACTACTATATCTTGGGTAAAAACAATAACTTATTAATTTATAAATTAATTTAGCAGCTGAATAATAAGAGTATTCAATCCCAGGATAAACAGTTAACTCAACAAAATCAGCACCAATTATGGTTTTGTGAAAAGCAATATTTTTAATGCATTCCAGCCCTTCTTGCCAGGTGAATCCTCCTGGTTCTGGTGTGCCCACTGAAGGAAAGACTGAAGGATCAAAAACATCAAAATCAATAGAAAGGTAAACTTCCTGTTTTAATTTTGATAAAAACTCAACTAACCAATTTTTGTCTTGCCTAATATTATTCATAGAAAAAAAAATGTAATTTGGATTTTGATTAAGATAATCTACTTCTTTTTTAGAAAAGCTTCTTACTCCCACAGCACAGATAGGAATGTCCAGCTCAGAAATTCTCCTCATAACGCAGGCATGAGAGAACTCAGTCTTTTGATAAGTATCTCTTAAATCTAAATGAGCATCAAGTTGAACCAAAGAAAATTCCGTCCCTCTGTCCTTCAATGCTTTAACTATTGGGAAAGAAATAGTGTGTTCACCGCCTAAGAAGATAGGAAATTTGTTAAAAGATAAGACTTCATTTATTTTTTTATAAATCTTTTCTACCATTCTGGCAGGATTGGATTTAAGTTTTAGGACTGGTAAAGTATAAATGCCAATCTGGGACGGTTGCCAATTTAACTCTTCCTCATAGAATTCTAACTGCTCTGAAGCCTGTAAGATTTTATGGGGAACCTTCCTCGCTCCTTTTAAATAGGAAGTAGTAGCTTCATAAGAAATCGGAAGTATGACTACTTGGGAAGAAAAAAAAGGTGACTCTTGTTCACTCAGGCCCAAAAATCTTTTTCTCATCCCCATCTAATCTGCTTTCTTCTTAACTTATTACCTAAAGCATGTTTATGATATAATAAGACTTGCTTAAATGAAAGAAAAAAATAAAAAAGAAGGTTATCGAAAATTAGCTTATCTCAGTTCTCTTGGCTTAATGCTTCCTTCCTCAATTGCTGTTGGAATGGCTATGGGGTATTTCTTAGATAAATGGTTTAGAACTACTCCCTGGTTACTTCTGATTTTTACTTTGTTTGGAGTGGCTGCTGGGTTTTACAATTTAATTAAAGGAATATCTAAATTAAAAGATGAATGAAGAATTTTCCTTCTCTCCTGCAGAGGAAAAAATACTAAAAAGAATTCCTAAAGTGACATTAGCTGTTAGCCTTTTTTTATCCATTGGAAGTGCTTTTCTTTTTTCACCTTTAACTAGCTTATTTATCCTAACAGGTGGATTAATCTCCGTTATCAGTTTCATCTGGCTTAAAGATTCAATTGCTAAATTGACTTCCCTGACTAAAAAGAAAGCTGTTATTCGAGGTTTAGTCCAATACCTCTTCCGATTTTTATTGATTTTTGCTTCCTTTTTTATTATAATCAAAATTTCACAAAATAATTTATTTAGTTTCTTTATCGGTTTTTCCTCAATCGTGGTTGCAGTGGGGATGGAAGCTATTTTGGCTTGGAGGGAGACAAAACATTGGAAGAGTTAGAACACACTCTCTTTATTGTAGATTTATTCAATAAAATATTCAGCCCTCCACTTGTCTTTCTCCTTAAGTTAGTGGGAATTAAAGTTGCTGATCCAAGCAAACTCATCCCAGCTCACATTGTAATAAGCCTCATCGTCATGGTCTTTCTTATCCTTTTTCTTGGCTTAGCTTCTCGAAAATTAAAACTATTACCTTCCAATCTTCAGCAAATTTTGGAAATCTTAGTTGAAGGATTTGAAAGTTTATTAGTTGACATCATCGGTGAAGAAGGAAAAAAATATTTACCATTAATTGGTACCTTAGGACTTTTTATTTTTTTCTGTAATATTTCAGGACTCATTCCAGGATTTATGTCTCCTACCAGTACCTTAAATGTAACAGTGGGCTGTGCGGTAGTTGCTTTTATATATTATCATTGGCAAGGAATAAAAACTCACGGAGTTCTCGGTTATCTCAAACATTTTATGGGACCAATTCCTTGGTTGGCTCCTCTTCTTCTCCCCATTGAATTAATAAGCCACTTCTCTCGTCCATTATCTCTTTCCATTCGATTATTTGGTAATATCTTTGGAGAAGAGCTATTAATTTTAATCATTGTTTCTCTAATTCCATTCTTAGTGCCGCTACCTTTTATGGTACTAGCTATTTTTACTGCTTTGGTTCAAGCTTTTGTTTTTATTGTCTTGACCGCGATATACATTGCCGGGGCCGTTGCCTCAGAAGAACATTAATTTAAAAAGGAGGATTTCAATGAAAAAAATTTTAAACCATCTGTTGGTAATATTTTTCTTAACTCTTATTTTCACTGGACCAGTTTTAGCCCAGACAGAGTCAGAGGGAAAAATTGATAAAACTACCCTCTTTAAATGGTCAATTATTATTGGGGGGGCAGCTTTAGGTTTAGCTGCAGCTGTCGGCGCCTATGCTCAAAGTAGAGCTATCAGCACTGCTTGTGAAGGAATATCAAGAAATCCAGGAGCAGCTTCTCATATCCGTTTTGCGCTCATCTTTGGATTGGTGTTAATCGAAACATTAGTTATCTATGTTCTGCTTATTGCTATTATTATCTTTATGGTAAAATGGGGTAATTACGTTTAAGTTAAAAACTTCCCAGTCCTTTTTAAAATTTTAAATGAATTTTTTTCTAATTACTATTCTCAAAAAAATATTTAAGATTATTGGAAAAACCTTCCAGCGGTTCTTCAGAGATAAATGCGACGACCTCTCAGCAATAATTTCCTTTTATGCTTTTCTCTCAACTATACCTTTGATGTCTCTCTTTGGTTATATTGTTGCTAAAATACTTGGTTCCACTGAAATTGTTTTTCGAAGTCTGAATATATTTTCTGAAGAATTTTTTTACAAACTTGACCCTTTCTTTTTTAAAAAAGCTCAGGTAATCTCAAAAACAATTATTAATTTAGGATGGTTCGGATTTGTCGGCTCTCTTTTAATTGGAAGCTTAGTTTTTTCAAAATTAATTCATTCTATTAATTATATTTTCAGGGCGAATTTAAAAAAATCTTTCTTTTACAAAAAATTCATTGAGTTCTTAGTGATGTCAGGTGTCGGTTTAATGCTCCTTACCTCTTTACTAATTACAGCCACTTGGACAGCTATCCAGCGGATAATTGGAGAAAGTGAAATTGTTGCTCGTTATATCAATCCTAAATTTGTCTCCTTTTTCGATAACTTTTTCATCCAATATTTAATCCCAGCAGCTCTTACCTTTTTCTTCTTTTTTGCTATGTACAAATTCATCCCAGAAATCCCAGTCAAAACTAAAGCAGCTTTAATTGCTGCCTTGGGTGCCTCCCTTTTCTGGGAAGTAGTAAAAAGACTCTTTGCTTGGTATATAAGTCACCTAGCTCTTATTGGATATATCAAAGGAACATTAGGGTCTATCTTAGGTTTTATTCTATGGATAGAAATTTCGCTCTTAATTCTCCTTTGGGGAGCTGAATTAGCCGCTGTTTTAAATTTAACTAATGGAGAAAAAGCATGAACTCTCCATCTTCAAACAAGAAAAAATATAAATTGAAAGAATTAGCTCAGATTTTAAAATGTCCATACCAAGGCGATGGTGAGACTGAGATTACTGGAGTGGCAAGCATAGACCAAGCAAAGAAAGGAGACTTGACTTTTTTTACTCACCCTAAATTACGACCTCTCTTAGAAAAGACTAAAGCTTCAGCAGTAATTATCGCCTTAGAAGAATCCTTTAATCGCTTACCAGTTTTGAAAGCCAAAAATCCTCATTTGATTTTTGCTAAGGCATTAAGTTTATTTTTTGAACCTTATTTACCTTGCCCTGGAATTCACTCCACAGCTATTATCTCCTCGCCAGTCAAAATGGGGAAAGATGTTTCAATCGGAGCTTTTTGTTATATAGGAGAAAACTCTGAGATAGGTGACCACTGCATAATTTTCCCGTTAGTAACAATCTATCCTCAGGTAAAAATTGGAAAAGAAACAATTATTCATTCTCTGGTGTCTATCCGGGAGAGAGTTATTATTGGAGATCAAGTGATAATCCATAACGGAGCAGTCATTGGATCAGATGGATTTGGCTATGCCAAGCAAGACAATGATTCATATTACAAAATTCCTCAGACAGGTGAGGTAGTAATTGGTAACGAGGTAGAAATTGGGGCTAATACTACGATTGATCGGGCAACCTTAGGCAAAACAATTATACACCAAGGAGTAAAAATAGATAATTTGGTTCAAGTTGCTCATAATGTTGAAATTGGAGCCCATTCAATTCTCGCCGGACAAACCGGGATTGCTGGGAGTACTAAAATTGGGAAAAAAGTTGTCTTGGGCGGACAGGTAGGAATCACTGATCATATAAAAATTGGAGATGAGGCTATCGCTGCTGCGAAAACAGGAATTACAGGGAATGTTCCTGATAGAGCTTTTATTGCGGGCATTCCTCATACAGATATAAAAACCTGGCGAAAAGCTTACGCCTCCCTACCACGTCTCTATGATTTAATTAAGGAAGTAAGACATTTGAAAGCTCGAATTGAAGAGTTAGAAAAAATCGTGAATCGTAAATCGTGAACTGCCTGCCATGAATCCACATGATCATGGCCCACCGCTTTGCTTTGGCAGGCGGATAAACTGAAAGACCGATTTTTACAGTTAGCGATTTACAGTTCACAATTCACGAGTTAGAGTCCCATTCCATCAATCTCAGCTCCACAATACCTACATTTACTATTTTCAATTTCATACCTTGAGATACTATATCCCAACCGAGCAATGACTAATTTACCACAATTCCAGCAGTAGGTATTTTCAGCTTTATGGCCAGGAACATTACCCGTGTAAACATAACGCAATCCTTCTTTTAACCCAATTTCTCGAGCCTCAACCAAGCTTTCTACTGAGGTGGAAGGCAAATGGGTCATATGATGAGTTGGATAAAAACGACTAACATGCCAAGGAGTCTCTAATCCCAACTCATGCTTGATAAAATGTACAATATCTCGCAATTCTTCCCTCGAATCATTTAATGTTGGAATTATTAAGGTAGTTACCTCAAGCCATATTCCCAATCTTCTCATTAATTTTAAAGTGTCTAAAACTCCCTCCAACTTTGCCTTAGGATAGCGGTGATAAAAGCTCTTGCGGAAAGATTTTAAATCAACATTAGCTCCATCTAAATAGGGATTTATCATCTCTAAAGCCTCAGGAGTAATATATCCATTAGTAACAAATATATTTTTTAACCCCTCTTTATTAGCCAGCTTAGCTGTATGGTAAGCATATTCATAGAAGACTGTTGGTTCAGTATAGGTGTAAGCAATGCTTTTGCATCTGGACTTTAAAGCCAAGGAAACCACTTCTTGAGGAGAAACATAGTCACCCGGAATATTATTATCTATTCTTTTCCCTTCATTCAAAAAGCGAAATTGAGAAATATTATAGTTTTGACAGTTAGGGCAAGAAAAATTACACCCCACAGTAGCAATAGAAAAGGCACCTGAACCTGGAGAAAAGTGAAATAGAGGTTTTTTCTCTATCGGGTCGACATTTGAAGCCACCAGCTTGCCATAAACTAAGGTGTATAATTTGTGATTTTTATTTATTCTTACTCCACATACCCCGGTTTTGTCAGGATAAATAACGCACCTGTGACGACAAAGATTACATCTCACCCGAGCTTTATCCAGCGGATGATAAAATAATGCTTCTTTCATAAATCTAAATGAAGGAGCCAAGGATTCAAGGACTCAAAGGTTCAAGTGATTATTTTTTCCACTCGAATCCTCGATTCCTTGAATCCTTGAACTCTTATTTATAGGAGAGGTAGTGGTCAACAGAAAGAGCAGCAATTACTCCACTACCAACTGCGGCTGCCATTTGTTGGGGGCAAATCGAGGTTACATCTCCTGCGGCAAAAATCCCAGGTTGAAAGGTTTCCATGGAATGGGTGACTTCAATATATTCATTTTTATCCAGATCAATGAAATCTTTAACAAATTGGGTATTGGGCATAGTTCCTATAGCAATAAACAGACCATCTATTTCTTTTAAATAAATTTTATTCTCTCTCAAGTTCTTAATTTTTACTTCATTAACCCTCTCTTCTCCAATAATTTCTTCAATCACTGCATCCCAGATAACCTCTATTTTCTCATTTTTTAAAACTCTCTCCTGTAAGATTTTCTCTGCCCTGAATTCATTCCGACGATGAACAAGATAAATTTTCTTGCAAAACCTGGTTAAAAACAAAGCTTCTGTCAGAGCATTATCCCCTCCACCAACAACAACTACTTCCCTATCTCGGAAAAAAGCTCCATCACAAGTTGCGCAATAAGAGACTCCTTTTCCAGTTAGCTTGTCTTCATTAGGTAACCCTAAATTACGATATCTTGAGCCAGTAGCAATAATAACTGTTTTAGTTAAGTATTCTTGATTATAGCCAATTACTTTCCAAAATTTATCTTCCTTTTCAATTTTAATTACTTCATCAATCTTAATTTGTGCTCCAAACCTTTCAGCTTGTTTCTTGATTTTTTCTATAAGTTCCAAAGGCGGAATACCATCTGGAAATCCTGGATAATTTTCAATATTATCAGTTAGAAGAATCTGGCCCCCTACTGCTCCTTTTTCTAAGATCAAAGGATTTAACCTCGCGCGGCCAGTATAAATTCCGGCTGCTAAACCAGCTGGGCCAGCACCAATGATAATTACCTGATTCATAAATATTTCTCAAGGATTTGAAATATTTTCTCTCGAGGAAGAAGACCAGTTATGCTTTCTTTGACTCTCCCGTCTTTGAAAAGAAGAAGAGTAGGAATACCCCTTATACCATATTTAGCTGGAGTCTTTAAATTTTCATCAACATTTAATTTCCCAATCTTTAATTTTCCTTCTAAATGATTAACCAAGTCCTCTAAAATGGGTTCCATTGCTTTACAAGGACCACACCACACTGCCCAGAAATCCACTAACACTGGCAGTTGGGAATTTAGAACTTCCTGTTCAAAGTTATCATCATTCAGAATTTTTATCTTTGGTTCCATTTTTTTGACCAGCTCTCCTTTTTTTTAAAGCTAACTGATAGACCTTTAAATATCTCTCAGCTAATGTTTTCCAGGAGAAATCCTGCGCCATGCCATTTCTCATTATTCTTTGCCAAATATGGGGTTGACGATAACAATCCAAAGCTCTTTTTATTGCTTCCAGTAACTCTCTCGCTGAAAAACTTTTAAATTTAAAACCATTGCCCTTCAAAGTTTGGAGATTAAACTCTTGAACTGTTTCATCTAAGCCTCCTGTTGCCCTGACAATAGGCACTGTTCCGTAACGAAAACCATAAAACTGATTCAACCCGCAAGGTTCATATTTGGAGGGGATAAGAAAAATATCAGCTCCGGCGACAATTTTATGAGCTAAGTTTGGATTAATATCAAGCTTAAGACCAATTCTTCGGGGATATTTCCGGTGAATCTTGTTAAAGGCTTCTTCATACTTCTCGTCTCCTTTAACTAAAGCAATTAGGGCTAAATCCATCTTCATTAATTCATCTATTATTTCAAATAACAAATCGAAGCCTTTATAAACAGTTAAATAAGAAATAATAGCAATAATTGGTGTTTTTTCATTAACCTTTAAATTAAACTCTTTAATTAAATCTTTCTTACATATTTTCTTGGATTCAAGGTCATCCCGGTGATAATTGGCTGCAATATGCTTATCATGCTCAGGATCCCAAATCTCATAATCAATCCCATTAATAATACCAAAAAATGAATCCCCCTTTAAATTAATAACCTCTTCTAAGCCAAATGAGCATTCTCCGGTCAGAATCTCCTGAACATGTTTTTGACTGACAGTAGTTAATACATCAGCATATAATAGCCCAGCTTTTAAGAAATTGAATTTTCCATTAAAGGCTAATTTTTGAGAGGTGAAGAGATTCCAATTCAGCTCGGTGAGGAGCAAACTCTCTGGAGGAAATTGACCCTGATAAGCCATGGTGTGAATAGTTAAAACTGTCGCTGTGTTCTTAAATAAATAATGATTAGAATAATGAGTATTAAGAAAAACTGGGATTAAAGCTGTTGGCCAATTCTGACAATGAATGATGTCAAATTTCTTTTTTGTTTTTATTAGAAATTCCAATGTAGCCCGGTTAAAAAATATAAATCGTTCATCATTGTCTAAATAATCCCCTTGATTAGTTCCATAAATATTATCTCGGAAAAAATACTTTGGGTTATCAATAAAATAAATAGTACTTTTTTCTAACTCGCTTTGATAAATATTAGCTTTAGTCACTTTTTTTCCTAAGGGAACTTCCAATCCCTGAACGATTAACTCGGTCGTCAAGGACTCAATTTCAGGCTTTCTGTATTTTGGTATGGCAATTGAAACCTCTAAGTTTAGGCTCGAAAGAGCTTTGGAGAGCGAACTGGCAATATCAGCTAACTGACCTGATTTGGCGAAAGGATAAACCTCTGGAGAAACTATTAAAACCTTCAGCTTTCTTCTCATTTTCAAAAATAATATAATTATCTTCTCCTCAAATGTCAACCAAATTAAAATTGTAAAAAAGGGGTTTTTTCAGGGATCTCTAAATGAAAAGAGTTAGCTTTTTTTTAACTGGAGACTTTTTCCCCAACCAAGCTTCTCCTGAAGAAGTCCGAAATAATTTCTTCGGGGGGAAGAAATTAATTTTAATATACAATCTGCTTCTTTTACCTCAACTTTATCTTTCGGAGTTAATAAATCCCCTCTCTGGCCATCAACGGTGAGGTAAACTTCCTCTCCTTTGGTCAGAAGCTGAGCTTCTATTTTTGATTCTATGGGCAAGACCATCGGCCTAAAAGAAAGAGTATGAGGACAAATAGGAGCTAAAACCAAAGCAGGGATATTGGGCTCCACAATCGGACCTCCAGCTGCTAATGAATATGCAGTTGAGCCGGTTGGAGTAGAAATTATTAATCCATCACCCCTTAGAATACCAAGAGATTTCCCATTCACTAAAATACTCAATTGAATAATTCGGGCTAAAGCTCCTTTATTTATCACGATATCATTCAAAGCATAATACTCTTCGCCTCTTGCCTTGGCTTTAAGCATTCTCCGAAAACTAATAATTTCTTCTTTTCCTTGAAGATAGTAATCAAGAGTAGGATATAGTTCATTTAATGGCACCTCAGTTAAAAAGCCTAAACTGCCCAAATTCACTCCCAGAACAGGAGTGTTATTTCGAGCAGCAATATGGGCAACACTGAGTAAAGTCCCGTCTCCTCCCAAGACTATAACCAAGTCTGCCTCCTTTGGTATTTCTTCCCGAGAAAGACTATCCTTCACACCAATTTTTTTAGCCGCTGATTCTTCAAGAAGACAACTAATTCTTTTTGCTCGAAGCCAATTGACTAATTCTTTTAAGGCTCTATCTATTTCTAATCCGTGAGGTTTAATTATAATTCCTATTTTATTGAGCTTAATCATCTCTCACCACCTCCCTAATTATTGTTTCAATCCTCTCCCTGTTATAGAAAGATGGCTTGAAATTCCAGTGGATAAAAAATTCTACATTCCCTTTTTGTCCTAAAAGAGGAGATTTTATCAATCCTTGAAAAGAAAACCCAAGTAAATTTGCTTGCTCAATAATCTTTTTTAAAATCTGCTGATGAATTATTATATCTTTAATTACTCCTCCTTTTCCTACTTTATCTTTACCTGCCTCAAATTGGGGTTTAATAAGGGAAACTAATTCTCCTTGATTCAATAATTTTTTTATTGCGGGAAGCACCTTTAGAATAGAAATAAAAGAAAGATCTGTGGTCACCAAATCTAACTCATCGTTAAAGTCGCATCTGTCCAGAAATCGGGCATTCTTCTCAATTAAAATTACTCGAGTATCATTTCGCAAGCTCCAGTCTATCTGCCTGGTATCCACATCAACCGCATAAACTTTCTTAGCTCCTTTTTGAAGCAAACAGTCTGTAAACCCGCCAGTTGAAGCGCCTAAATCAGCTGCAACTTTCCCTTCAGGCGAAATGGTAAATTCATCTAATGCTTTGGCTAATTTTATTCCTCCTCGACTTTTATAAGGCATTTTTTGTTTAATAACTATTTCTTGATGAGGGTCAATTTTCTCTCCTGGTTTTTCCACTCTTTTTCCTTCCACAAAAACCTATCCCGCCAAAATCAGGGACTTGGCTTTTTCCCGACTGTCAATTAATCCCAATTTAACCAATACTATATCAGCTCGCTCTTTAACCATAAAATCTTTTATGTGTTTTAAAAATTTGATTATAAAGACTTCTCTCATCCAGCTGAAACATCTCTAATATTTGCTCTGGTTTACCTTGAGGATATATTTTCCCAGGAAGACCAAAACTCATAAACTTGACATCATATATTCTTCTCTTATCTAAGAATTCCCTTACTCCGCTCCCGAATCCTCCTGGCAGAACCCCTTCTTCCACAGTGATTATCAAATTATCAGGACGAGCAAACTTTAAAATTATATCTTCATCTAACGGTTTAACAAACCGAGCATTGGCTACTGCAAAGCTTATTCCTTCCTTTTCGAGCTGGTTAGCTACTTTCAGGCAAGGATAAACCATCCGTCCTAAAGCAAAAATTAATCCTTTACCATTTTTCAGCAACTCTCCCTTTCCAATGGGAAGCTCCTGGGGCTCAGAATCAAATTTCACCCCATAACCGAAGGATTTAGGATAACGAATAGCTACCGGATGAGATGATGTTAAAGCTGTTTTTATCATATGCCTTAACTCGTTTTCATCCTTGGGGACCATAATCATCATATTAGGCATAGGTCTTAAATAAGCAATATCATTTATCCCTTGATGCGTGGGGCCATCATCTGGTACTATGCCTGCCCGATCAATAGCAAAGACAACTGGTAAATCCATTAAACACACATCATGGTAAATCTGGTCATAAGCTCTCTGAAGGAAAGTGGAATAAATAGCGACAACAGGTTTTAGATTGCCAATGGCTAAGCCGGTCGCGAAATCAACAGCATGTTGCTCTGCGATTCCTACATCGAAAAATCTTTCTGGAAACTTTTGAGCAAAAATGGTTAATCCCGTACCACTGGGCATAGCTGCTGTAACGGCAATAATCCTTTCATCTTGTTTAGCTAATTCTACCAGAGTTTCACCAAAAATTGTTGAATAGGTAGGGGGAGTCTCTTTCTGTAAAGACTCACCAGTTTCTATATCAAAAGGTGAAGCACTGTGAAATTTCTCTGGGTTTTTCTGAGCTGGTCGATATCCTTTTCCTTTTCGAGTGACACAATGAATTAAAATTGGGCCATCATAGCGTCGAGCTTCTTCAAAGACTTCAATTAATGAACCAAAACTGTGCCCTTCCACTGGACCAATGTATTTGATTCCTAACTCTTCAAAAAGCAACCCAGGAAAAATTGTTTTCTTAACTGCCTCCTCCACTCCAGAGGCCACTTTTATCATTGGTTTACCAACGGCAGGAATAACTTTTAAAATAGTTTTGACTGCATCTTTTACTCGTAAATAATACTGACCTGACACTATATGGGAAAGATACTTGGAGATTGCCCCAACATTAGGGGAAATTGACATTTCATTATCATTTAGGACAATAATAACTCTTTTCTTAAGGTGTCCAACTTGATTTAAAGCCTCCAAGGCAACCCCCCCTGTCAATGATCCATCTCCAACTACAGCCACAATATTAAAATCTTCTCCCTTTAAATCTCGTGCCCCCGCTATTCCTAACGCAGCGGACAAAGCGGTTGAGGCATGACCAGTATTATATACATCGTATTCACTTTCTTCTCGACAAGGAAAGCCAGCTAATCCTTTGAACTGTCTTAAAGTATGAAATTTATCTTTTCTTCCCGTTAAAATCTTATGAGTGTAACATTGGTGTCCCACATCCCATATGATTTTATCTTGGGGAGTATCAAATACATAATGAAGAGCAATAGTCATTTCGACAACTCCTAAATTAGGAGCTAAATGACCCCCATTTTTTGAGACAACCTCAATAATTAATCTCCTTATTTCTTTAGCTAACAAGGTGAGTTCAGAAATAGATAATTTCTTGAGATCCTGAGGACTGTTGATCTTGTCCAATATTTTGGTCATCATTTTTCCCTAATCTCCTTGGCTGATTACTTTTCGCGCCAAATATTCTAAACAAGGAGAATTAATATTTGCTTGATGGAGACTACATATTGCCTCATCCACTAACTGCCTTGCCTTCTCCCTTGCTTTTTTCTCTCCCATGAGACGAGCATAATTGGGCCTCGGCAAACTATTCTTATTTTCCTGTTCAGTATCTAAAAGGTCATCAATAATCTGAAAAGCTATTCCAAGATTTTGACCGTAATTTTCTAAAGCTTTTAATTCCTTATTGCTCGCTTGGGCAATAAGTCCCCCCACTTTAACTGCAGCAGTTATCAGAGAAGCTGTTTTTTTTAAATTAAGTTCAATTAGGTCTTTTTCCTCCACTTTCTGATGGGTCAGTTTTAAATCCATCGCCTGTCCGTTAATCATTCCATCCACACCAGCGGCCTTAGAAATTTCATAAATAGCCTCAATTATCATTGGAGATTTTTTTCTCTGCTGGGCTAAAGAAGAAAGCACTTGAAATGATAGAGTAAGAAGTCCGTCTCCAGCTAATAGAGCCATTGCTTCTCCAAAAACCTTATGAGTGGTAAGCTTCCCTCGTCTAAAATCATCATTATCCATTGAAGGAAGATCATCATGAATCAAAGAATAGTTATGAATTAACTCAATAGCACAAGCAAAAGGAAGAAGTTCATCTTCCCTTGCTCTTAAACTTTCTCCGCTGCAAAGAGTGAGCAAGGGTCTAAATCTTTTGCCTCCAGAAAAAACAGAATATCTCATCGGTTCATAAATGGATGAAACCCTCTTTTGGTCCAGGATTCTATTAAGTTCTCTTTCAATTAATTGCTTTTTACGAGAAATATAATCATCAAAATTTATCATTATTAAGATAAGGACTATTCATTATTTGATTTTTTCTCTATTTCTTTTTCCAACTCAAAAGGCTCTTTTCTGAGTTCCTTCCCTTCTCCTTTTAATAAAATCTCTACTCGCTTTTCTGTTTTATCAAGCTCTTCTCTTAAAAAACGAGAGAGTGCAACTCCCTCCTCAAAAAGTTTTAATGATTCGGTTAAGGGTAAATCTCCCGCTTCTAATTTTTCAACAATTTTTTCTAATTCAAGAAGAGCTTCTTCAAAAGTTTTATCCTTCATTTTTGCCATATTATTTTTTATTTTATCTATTTGTTTTCCCTCTCATTAAGGAGTCAACCTTTATTCTTAACTCTTATCTCTGGCCATTTTTTCATTTTATCTATTTCTTTCACTCGACAAGTTATTTCTCCCCGATAGAACGAGACTCTTACTTCTTCCTCTACCTTTACTTGTCGCGCTTCCTTAATTAAAACTAATTTATCCTTTTTCCAGCAAAGTGAATAGCCTCTTTTAAGTATACCTAAAGGACTTAAATTGTTCAACTGAGCTGATAAATTCTTCCATTGAGCGTCAGCCTTTCTGATTATATATCTCATACTATTTTTAATTTTTTGATTAATAAGAGCAAGAGCAGATTTTTTCTCGACTAATTTTTTTTGAATATCTTTTAATACCTTCCAAGCTCTTATCTCTAACTCATCTACCTTCTGTTCTAAATTAAGCAATCGAGAAGGAAAATTAGTAAGTACTTGATTCTGCATCAGAAATAGAGCTGAATTTTTCTTCTGTTGGAAAATAAATTTTAGTGCATTAGTCGTTCTTGACTGAAGATTTCGAATTCTTTCTTGAAAAGCTTCTTCTTTTTCAACAACCAATTCAGCCGCAGCAGAAGGAGTAGATGCCCTCACATCAGCAACAAAATCAGCAATAGTAAAATCAATCTCATGACCTACTGCGGAAATAACTGGAACCTTGGACTGAAATATAGCTCGAGCCACAATTTCTTCATTAAACGCCCAAAGATCCTCGACTGAACCACCTCCCCGACCTACTATTATCGCATCTATATCTGATAAAGTATTCAAATAATGAATCCCTTCCACAATCTCTTGAGCAGCCCCTTTACCTTGAACCTTGACCGGATAAATTAAAATCTCTAAATGAGCAAATCTTCTTTCTAAAATTTTGAGAATATCAACTATCGCTGCTCCTTCAGGAGAAGTAACTATTCCAATTTTTCTGGGAAGTAAAGGAAGAGGCTTTTTATATTTAACATCAAAAAGTCCTTCCTCTTTTAACTTTTCTTTCAGTTGCTCAAAAGCTAATTGAAAAGCTCCCTTTCCTTTTGGCTCTAAAACCTCAACCACAATTTGGTATTCTCCTCTCGGAGGATAAACAGTTATCCTACCTTTACATATTACTTGAAGCCCATCCTTAATTTGAAAGGGAACTTCTCTTGCTTGATTTCGAAACATAACTCCCTTTAATTGACTACTCTCATCCTTCAAGGTAAAGTAGAGGTGACCAGAACTATGAAGATGGAAATTTGAAATTTCTCCATCTACCCAAAGAAGAGGAAAAGATGACTCCAATTCTAAACGAATTAATTGAGTTACTTCAGAGACAGTATAGACTCTATCTGGATAGACCAATGAAATATTATTCAATTTCATCCTCCATTTTCATAATTCTTTTTATGCTAATCGCTTTTCCAGAAGAAGAATCTATCTCAAGATAAGTTCCTGACAAAATTTTTCTCCCTTTACCCACCTCAAATCTCTGGGGAATAGCGGTCAAAAACCTTTTTATGGCCTGTTCTTTTTTGATACCAATCACCGAATTTATCCCGCCAATCATTCCAACATCTGTTATGTAGGCCGTACCTCCAGGTAAAATCCTTTCATCTGCTGTAAGAACATGAGTATGAGTGCCAATTAAGGCTGAAACCTTGCCATCCAAATACCACCCCAAAGCTTGTTTCTCTGAAGTGGCCTCAGCATGGAAATCAACAATTATAATTGAAGTCATTCTTTTTAACTTCTCTATTTCTTTAACTGCCACTTGGAAAGGACAATCTATTGGCTCCATAAATATTCTCCCCTGGAGATTAAGAACAGCTATTTTTCTTCCTTTCCTGTCTGGAGTTATTACCCCACCTTTCCCTGGGTTTCCCGGAGGGAAATTAGCTGGGCGAAGAATCCTGGAATTTTTATCTAAGAAAGCGAGAGCTTCTTTTTTATCCCAAATATGATTGCCTGAGGTGAGAATATCTATTTCCTCTAAAAGTTCCTTCCCTACTTTCTCTGTGAGTCCAATTCCTCCCGCAGCATTCTCGCCATTGGCAATTATAAAATCTATCGAATATTGTTTCTCTATTTCCGGTAAAAATCTTTTTAAGGCTTTTCGACCTGAGCGCCCAACAATATCTCCTAAAAATAAAATCCTTACTTTATCTGGCATATTCTACTGTTCTCATTTCTCTAATCACTGTCACCTTGATTTGTCCAGGATAATCAAGTTCGCTTTCAATTTTGTGAGCAATTTCCTTAGCAATTAGAGTTGACTCTTCATCTGATATTTTTTGACTCTCAACAATTATTCTAATTTCTCGACCAGCTTGAAGAGCATAAGATTTTGTAACCCCTTCAAAAGAATTAGCAATCTCTTCCAATTTTTCCAGCCGCTTAACATAACTTTCTAATAGCTCTCTCCTTGCTCCTGGTCGTGCGGCCGAAAGGGTATCTGCTGCTTGAACCAGCACTGCCTCAACTGAAGGAAAATCCACATCTCGATGATGAGAAGCAATTGCTTGGACAACCTCCTCACACTCTCCATATTTCTTAGCTAACTCAACACTAAGTTCGGTATGTGTACCTTCAACTTCTCTATCAACAGCTTTCCCGACATCATGAAGCAGCCCGGCTCGGAGGGCAATCTCAGAGTTAGTCCCTATCTCAGAGGCCATAAAAGCGCTGAGATAAGCTACTTCTTTTGAATGCTGCAAAACATTTTGTCCATAGCTAGTTCTATACTTTAATTTCCCTAAAAGTTTAATTAACTCCAGATGAATATCCCTTAATCCAAACTCAAGGGCTACTTCTTCCCCTTCTTGTTTGATTTTTTCAGCTAATTCCTCTTTTACATTCTCAACCACCTCTTCAATTCGAGCAGGATGAATCCTCCCATCCATAACTAACTTTTCTATAGCCATTTTGGCCAATTCCCTTCTTATCGGATCAAAGCTGGATAAAATTACTGCTTCTGGAGTATCATCAACAATAATATCTACTCTAGTGGCCATTTCTAAAGCCCGAATATTTCTTCCCTCACGGCCAATAATTCTTCCTTTCATATCATCTGAGGGAAGATCTACCACTGAAACAGTAGTTTCTACAACATGTTCCGCTGCAGTTCGCTGAATAGCTTGACTAATAATATTTCTTGAAAGAATTTGACTCTTCTCTCTAATCTCATCTTCAATATTCCTAATAATATGAGCTGCTTCCAATCGAGCATCATTTTCTACTTTTTTGAGCAGTAAATTCTTTGCTTCTTCTTGGGAAAGTCCAGAAATTTTCTCTAACTGGCGAGACTCATCTTTTATCATTTGATTATATTTGTTCTTAATGTCCTCTAATTCTTTTTCTTTATAAAACAATTGCCTCTCTTTTGATGAAATTTCCTTCTCCATTTTTTCCAATAGCTGAATCTTTCTTTCTAATTTTTCCTCTTTTTGGACTAATCTTCTCTCCATCTCATTTATTTTTCTTACTCTATCCCTTGTTTGTTTTTCAAAATCTGATTTTAAATTTAGATATTTTTCCTTTGCTTCTAAAGAAGCTTCTCTTTTTAGTCTTTCTACTTCTTTATTAGCTTTCTCTAAAATTTCTTTCGCTTCTGATTGGGCTTCTTGAAGGACACGAACAACTGAACTCTTTTTCAGGATAAAATATAAAATTATCCCTAAAAATAAAATCCCCACTTCAATTAAAACCAAATAATATATATTCAGTAGAATCACCTCCTTTTAAATAGTTAGGTCAAAGGAGATGAAAGTTAGGAGGGTTAAAAGTAAATGAATATTTGAAACAGCACTCCCGTGGGGCGGTATGGACGGAATTTTTGAACTCGAAAAACTCAAGTGGGGGTCCTAACTTTTGCCTTAGGCTTCCCCTTTCTCCAGGGGCATGCACACAGCAAAAAGACTTAGACTCCCGATTAATTAGGTGTTGGCTCAAAGACTCCGGCACCATAACCAGCACCACAGGAGTTACTAAACTGTTATGATACATCTTCAATTAAATTAAATTTATTTTGATTTTTTAAAGAAACCTCCAAACTTTCAATACTGTTCTCCATATTCTTTAGAGCCTCATTAAGCTGGTTTAATTGCGCCTGATGAGAAAACTTCTCGTCAGCAATATTCAAGGCAGCTAATACTGCTATCTTCAAGGTGTCCACTATGTTAGAATGAAGAGCAACTTTTCTCATTTTCTCATCCACATAAGAAGATAAACGATGAATATATTCTTCTTCTCCTTTTTCAACTTTCAACTTATATCTTTGTCCAAAAATCTCAACTTCCACAATCTTATCCATTTCTCTAAACCCCAACCCTTTCAATTTGTTTAATTAATGATTCAATTTTCTCTTTCACTTTTTCTCTTTCCTGTTTGAACTTTTCTAACTCTTCTTCTAAGGCACTTAACTTCTGTCTTCCTTCTTCGAATTTCTGTTTCTCATCTTTCAATATCTTTAACTTCTCCTTTAACCTTTTATTCTCTTCTTTCATTCGGTTAACAAATTCAACTAATTTCAATATCTTATTCTCTAATATTCTAATTCTTTCTACTTCTGTTGTCAATTAACCTCTCCTTTCCTCGTCAAGGAAGATAGATTATTCTCTTAGTTTAATCTTAAACTTATTTTTTAAATGTTCAACTATTTGATTATGAACTACTTGGACTTCTTCAGCCAATAAAGTCCTCCCTACATGAGAATAGGTAAATCTAAGGGTCATACTTATCTTGTCTGGTGGGATTGATGAACCAAAATAACGATCATAAAGCTCAAATTCTCTCAGTAATGGATTAGCTATTTTAGCTATCTCCTGTTCTATTTGGTTGTATGTAACTTTCTTATCCACTAAAAAAGAAATATCCCGTTTAATTTGAGGAAATCTACTGATCGGTTTAAATCTAAAAGGTGGAAGGACTTTGTCAATCAATAACTCTAAATTAATCTCAGCCCCAAATACTTTCTCTTTTAATTCATAACTTTCTCTGATTTCTTTTTTAATTAATCCTAACCAGCCTACTTTCTCACCCTTAACTACTAATCCTAATGAATATCCTAGTTCAAAATAATTGTGATCCTCTATTTCAAAAGAAAATGGGTAATACTTCAACTGATCTATTATCGCCTCAACCGCTCCTTTTAAAAGGAAAAAATCTATCTCCTGGCTTTCTATTTGCCAATGTTTTTTCTGATATAATCCTGCCCCAACCATACTTAAAAATAATTGTTCCTTAGGCCGTTCATTCTCCCAAAAGTAAATTCTACCAATCTCAAAAATCTGAACCCCTTCCGCTCCTCTATTCTTATTCCAAACAATGTTTTCCAACAAACCACCCAAAAGAGTGGTCCTCATTTGAGAAGCTTTCATTGAAATTGGATTTCGAATAGTAATAGGAGATAGGTTATTATTGAACAATGTTTTTTGTTTGGGGTCAGTGAAACTGTAGTTTATCACTTCATCAAAGCCTAAGGAAATCAACTTAAGTCGGAGCTGGTCAATCCTCTCTCTTTTAGGATTGAGAATACTCTCGGTAATCTTTAATTGGGGAAGAGTGGAAGGAATCTTATCATATCCATAAAATCTTGCTACTTCTTCAATTAAATCTATTTCTCGCTCGATATCTACTCTATAAGAAGGAATTTCAATTTGCCAAATCTCGGATTGGCTTTTTTTTATTTTAAATCCCAGTTGATCAAAAGTCTTTTCAATGAACCCTTTATCTAGAGACAACCCAAGTATTTCTGAGGTTCTTTTAAGGCGAAAAATTACTGTTCTCTTTTTTCGAGGTTGAGGATAAATATCAATCATTCCTTTGGCTACTTTTCCCCCGAAAGAAGATAAAAGTGATGCTGCGATTTGAGCAGCTTTAGGAGAAAATTCTACATCAGCTCCTCTTTCAAAACGATAGGAGGCTTCAGTACTCAATCCCAAGACTTTTGAAGTCTTTCTAATGGAAATCGGATCGAAATAGGCGCTTTCAATCAGAATGTCTTTTGTTTCTTCGGTTACTCCAGATTCTTCTCCACCAATTACTCCTGCAATGGCAATTGGTTTTTTAGAGTCTGCAATAACTAACATCTCTGAAGAAAGAATCTCTTGTTCTCCTTCTAAGGTAATTATCTTTTCTCCTAGGGAAGCTTTCCTAATAATTACTTTCTTGCCTTCAATTTTATTTAAGTCAAAGGTATGAATTGGATGAGCAGTCAAAAATAAGACATAATTGGCCACATCCACCACATTATTTATTGACCGAACCCCTAAAGACTCCAATCTTTTTTGAAGCCATTCCGGAGAAGGCCCAACTTTTAAGTCTCTGACCACTAATCCAATGTATCTGGGACAAAGCTGTTCTTCAACAATCTTTATATCAATTAAATCTTCTATCTGTTCATCTAACCAATTAATGGCCCAACTTTTCTCTTTAAGAGGCCGCTGATAACAAGCAGCAAGCTCTCTGGCAATACCTATATGACCAAGAGTATCTGGACGATTGGGGTAAGTTTCTAAATCTAAGATAACATCATCATCTACCTGGTGTTTCTCTTCAACCATTAGACCAATTAGATTTAACTTAGCTATTATCTCATCAGGAGATTGATCTAAATCAATATAATCTTTTAACCAATTCAAACTAACTTTCATATTAAATCCTAAGGATTCAAGGGGTCATGGACGAAAAGTCCCGTTGGCGAAAAGCCACGATGTGGCATCGCCCCTTTTCATGGGACAACGTCCCTTTACGGGATTCGAGTGAAAAATAAAATCACTTAAAAACCCCCTGCCTGCCCCATAGAACGGGGCCTGCCGGCAGGCTCGGCTCCTTGGACCCTTTATTTAGAAAATTGCCTAATAAATCTTAAATCGTTCTCATAGAAAAATCTCATATCAGGTATTTGGTATTTCATCATTGTTATCCTATCTATACCTAAACCAAAAGCAAATCCAATATATACCTCTGGATCAATGTTAACTGTTTTAAGTACTTGGGGATGAACCATGCCAGCACCTAAAACCTCAATCCAACCCACTCCTTTACACAAACGACAATTCTCGTCCTGGCTCTCACACACTGGACAACTAATGTCAACTTCAGCTGAAGGTTCCGTGAAAGGAAAATAACTTGGTCGAAATCTAATCCTTGTTTTTTCAGAAAAAAGAGCTTTTAGAAAATATTCCAATGTTCCTTTTAAATAAGCAAAAGTTATCCCTTGGTCAACTACTAATCCCTCCACCTGAAAAAACATTGGGAGATGAGTTGGATCAGGCTCATCTTTCCGAAAAACTCTTCCAGGAACAATAATTTTCATGGGAGGTTTTCTCTTTTCCATTACCCTAATCTGAACAGGAGAAGTATGAGTCCGGAGTAAAATTTCATCGGTAATATAAAGAGTATCCCACATGTCTCGAGCAGGGTGATTCTTAGGAAAATTTAATGCCTCAAAATTATAATAGTCGGTTTCAACTTCCGGTCCATCCTCAATTGAGTAACCCATACTTAAAAATATATCTTCAATTTGATGCTGAACAATATTAATCGGGTGATAGGTTCCTAAATAATTTTTCCGTCCGGGTAAGGTCAAATCAATTTTTTCTTCCTGTTCTTTTTTAGGAATTAATCTTTCCTCAATTTGAGTAAGCTGAGTCAAGATATACTTTTTAAACTCATTAGCTAATTGCCCTGCTTGGGGTCTATCTGCCGGGGATAAATCACTCACTTGCTTAAAAATTACTGCCAAATAGCCTTTTTTTCGGCTCAAAAAAAGATTCCGTAATTCTAAAAGAGAGTTTTTATCTTGAACTAACTTGCTCTTTTGGTCAAATAATGTTTTAAGCTTCTCAATATCCTTTTTGAACTTTTCCATCTTTTAAACAACTTCTTTCACTCTCTGCGCCAATTGGGTAAAGGACTGGGGATGATTGACCGCCATCTCAGCTAACATCTTACGGTTGATATCAATATTTAATTTTTTTAAACCATGAATAAAGCGGCTATATGATAAACCATGCTCTGAAACAGCAGCATTTATCCGAATAATCCACAATCTTCGAAAATCTCTTTTTCTGGCTTTTCTATCCCGATAAGAATACAGCCAAGCTCGTTCAACAGCTTCTTTAGCAGAACGATAAAGCCTACTTCTTGCTCCCCAGTAGCCTTTGGCTTCTTTCAAGATCTTTTTTCTTCTTAATGTTTTTTTGCTTCCTCTTTTTACTCTTGGCACTTTCCTTCTCCTTTATTTAAAAATCATAAGGTAGCATCTGTTTAATCCGGCCCCTATCGGCCCGGCTAACTTGACCTTTTTTACTTAGTTGTCTTTTCCTTTTAGAGGATTTTTTAGTCAAAATATGACTTTTAAACGCTTTACTCCGAAGTATTTTTTTTGTTCCTGTGACTTTGAACCTCTTCTTAGCTCCCCGATGAGTTTTTAGCTTTGGCATTTTTTCCTCCTGTCTTTATTGGAGTGACCACTGTGGATATAAAATAACTCTGACTCTTGGGAGAACCTTCTTCCACCGCTAATTCCTTAATATCTTCTAAAACTCGCTCTATAATTTGCTGTCCCAACTCTGGTTTGTATTTTTCTCTTCCTCTGAGCATAACTGTTATTTTCACTTTATTACCTTCTTCCAAGAATCGTTGAATGTGACGAAGTTTAAAATTATAATCATGAATACTTATTTTAGGTCTGAACTTGATTTCCTTAACCTGAATTTGTTTCTGGTGCTTCTTGGCTTCATGTGCTTTTTTGTGAAGTTCATATAAGTATTTCCCATAATCCATTATCCGACAAACAGGGGGATTAGCGGTTGAAGCAACCTCAACCAAATCAAATCCTTTTTCCTGGGCTATTGAGATTGCCTCTTTAAGAGGAACTATTCCCACTTGATTTTTATTTTCATCAATTAATCTAATCTCTTTTGCTCTTATCTCTTCATTTATTCGATGAAGCCTTTTTTTCCTTCTCCTTATTGGTCTTATTACTTTTGATCTAATGTTTTTTCCTCCTTTAAAAGTTAAATTCTAATGATTTATTTGCGTTTAATTCAGCAACCTTTTTAATAAATTCTTCTAACTCAAACTGCCCTTTATCTCCAATCGTGTGCACTCTCAATGAAACATCTCCTGCTTTCTCCTCCTTTGAACCAATAATAAGCATAAAAGGAATCTTTTGTTTTTCTGCCTCTCTTATTTTATAACTAATTTTCTCATTTCTCAAGTCAACTTCGCATCTTATTCCACTCTGAATCAATTTTGTTTTTAACTCATTGGCATAATTGTCATTTTTCTCAGTAACAGGAAGGATTATTACTTGAAGAGGAGCAAGCCAAACCGGAAAATTCCCTTCATAATGCTCAATCAATATCCCAAAAAATCTTTCCAACGAACCTAACAATGCCCGATGAATCATAAACGGTCGGTGAAGAACGCCGTCTCGACCAGCATAGGTTAAATTAAACCTTGAAGGTAAATTAAAATCAAGTTGAATGGTCGTACACTGCCAAGATCTTTTAAGGGCATCTTTTATTTTTATGTCTATCTTAGGACCATAAAAGACACCTTCTCCGGGATCAATCTTATAATTTAAGTTTACTCCCTCAAGAGCACGCTCTAAAGCAACAGTTGCTTTTTCCCACTCTTCTAAAGAACCAACAAATTTTTCTGGTTGGGTTGAAAGAAAAACTTCATATTCTTTGAAACCAAAAGTGGTTAACATTTGCAAGGTGAATCGAATAACCTCTTCGATTTCTTCTTTTAACTGATCTGAGCGACAAAAAATATGAGCATCATCTTGAGTAAATCCTCTCACTCTTAATAATCCATGAAGCACCCCACTTCTTTCGTAACGATAGACTGTGCCCAGTTCTGCCCAGCGTAAAGGTAAATCCCGATAACTTCTTTGTCTTGTTTTATAAATCATAATATGGAAAGGACAATTCATTGGTTTAACTTCATATTCTACTTGATCAATTTTAATTGAAGGATACATTGCTTCATAAAATTCAGTATGACCGCTTTGTCGCCATAAATCTAATTTCGCCAGATGAGGAGTATAAATTAACTCATATCCATTTTTTAAATGTTCCTCTTTCCAATAATCTTCAATTAACTTCCTAATTAATGCTCCCTTTGGATGCCAAAGAATAAGACCAGCTCCAATTTCTTCGTTAATACTATAAAGATCAAGCCCTGGACCAATTTTTCTATGATCCCTTTTTTTGGCTTCTTCTAAAAAGATAAGATAGTTATTTAATTCTTCCTGAGTGAAAAAAGCCGTACCATAAATCCGTTGTAAGTTTATCCTCTTTTCATCCCCTTTCCAGTAGGCGCCGGAAATAGAAAGTAATTTGAAATATTTAATTTTACCTGTAGAAGGAAGATGAGGCCCAAGACAAAAATCAATAAAATCTCCTTGTTGATAACAAGTGACCTTTTCACTTCCTTTTTCTTGAATTAACTCGATTTTTAAATCCTGCTTCTTTTCGGAAAATATTTTTATTGCCTCCTCCTTAGAACAGACAACCTTCTCAATGGGAATATCCTTTTTTGCCAGATCCTTCATTCTTTTTTCAATTTTACCCAAATCCTGAGGAGTAAAGGGAATTTCTCGCTGGAAATCATAATAAAACCCATCTTCAATTGCTGGTCCAATACCTATCTTTGTCTCTGGGTAAAGTTCAAGAACAGCTTGAGCCATTAAATGAGCGGTGCTATGGCGCAGAATTTCTAAAGCTTCTTCTGAGCCTGGATAAATTAATGTTATCTGAACATTATTAGTCAGGATAAAATCTAAATCAAAAATTTGACCATTAATCCAAGCTCCCATTGGATTCTTATCTAATTTTAATTGTTGGAGCAAGTTAGATAGTTTTGTCCCTTTTTTTACAGAAAAAAAAGATCCCCCAATTTTTACTTTAATCAAATCTCTCATGAAGTTAATTTGAGTTTTGGGAACAGAAATTTAAAAAACTTAAGCTCCCTTTCACACGACTATCCATTCCTTGCCTGCTCTCTTTACTCTGTACCTCCCTATTTTCAAGAGCTTATTCTAGCCTTATGTGGTAGGCGCGGAGGGCTTCGAACCCTCGACCTCTTCCGCGTCAAGGAAGCACTCTACCCCTGAGCTACGCGCCTCCAAAAAATATTCAAATTTTTCTCCAATGTTTATATATAATAAAAAACTATGCTCTCTGTCAATACTTCCGAGAAAACCACTCACTTTAAAAGGAAAGAATTATCAAATTTGGTAAAAGAGAGATAATTAATTGATAAAATTTACAATTGATGTTTTGGCTAACCAAACAAAAGGACGAGGATAAATTCCTAAGACTAATATTGCCAAGCCAATTATTGTCAAAGCGAGTATTAAAGCTCGAGAAGGAGAATATTTCACTTCTTTATCTGGGTCTTTAAAGTAGATAGCCATACCTAATCGAAAATAATAATAAAGGGAAACAACACTATTTAACACTCCTGCAACTGCTAACCAATATAATTTCTGATTTATAGCTGCAGAAAATATATAAAGCTTACTGATAAATCCACCTGTGGGAGGAATGCCTGTAAGGGAAAGTAAAATTATAACAATAATAGCTGACAAAAGAGGTGCCTTTTGAGCTAAGCCATTAAAATCATCTATATTCTCCCCAAACTGTCCACCATTTTTGGTAATTGGTAATTGGTAGTTGGTAGTTGATTTTGTTTTTTTCAAAAACAAAATTATACTGAAGGCTCCAATGTTCATAAATGTATAGACTAATAGATAATAAAGCATGCCCCACAGGCCAAACTCTCCGCCCGCTGCCAAGCCAATTAAAAGATAGCCAGCGTGAGCGATACTGGAATAGGCAAACATTCTTTTGACACTCTTCTGAGTAAGAGCAGCAATATTGCCATAAGTCATAGTAATAAGGGCCACCCAAGCAATAAGAGTTTGCCACTCGACTTTTATAACAGGTAGAGTCTCTAAAAACAATCGGATAAAAATAGCAAAACAAGCCGCCTTAGGAGCAACTGAAAGATAGGCCGTCACTGGAGTTGGAGCTCCTTCATATACATCAGGTATCCACATATGAAAAGGAACTGCCGCAATTTTAAAAAATAGGGCACTGGCAAGAACAAGCATGGTTAAAATTAATATTGGATTAACTCCTGTCTGGGATAAAACCTGACCAATTTTCTGAAAGGAAGTGGATCCAGTTAAGCCAAAAAGAAAAGATAATCCAAAAAGAAAAATGCCCGAGGAGAAAGTGCCTAGGATGAAATATTTCATTCCAGCTTCATTAGAGCGAAGATCCTTCTTCAAAAATCCAGCCAAAATATAGCAACTAATAGCCATTAACTCAAAACTGACATAGAGAGAAATCAAATCAACAGCGGAAACCATAAACATCAACCCAACAGTAGTCAACAATAGAAAAAAGTAATATTCTCCTCGATGGAATTCTTCATGTTCAAAAAATCTTACCGAGATCAAAATTACTAAAAATGTTCCAATAAGAATAACGGCTTTAAAAAAAAGAGAGAATTTATCAATTGATAGACTTCCCAAAAATATCGTTTCACTTTGCGGTTGAAGGAAAAGAATAATAAAAGAGCCAAATATTCCCAAGGAACTCAAATAAACAATAATCCTCCTTTTTTCCTCAGGAATAAAAATATTAACCAATAGGATAAAGAGAGCAAAAAAAGTTAGAATTAGCTCAGAGGAAATTGATTGTAAATCCACTAAAAAAGCGCTCATTTATTTCTCCTTGCTATATATCCATCCTAGTATCGAAAATAATCTACTCCTAATATAGTAGTTTAGCTATGTTGCAGTGCTGCGGTGCAGCAGCCTATTTTTTTGGACTGCAGCACTGCAGTACAGGAGCACTATTCTAATATCAATCTTCGCTTTCATGAATATCAGTTGGTGCTTTTTCATTTGCGTCAATTTGTTTCTCAATCTGGGTCAATTCGTGTTTTTTAAAGTAATCTGGATTTACTCTTTGGACAATTTTATTCACTGGTTTCTCAAGAACTTTTATAAATGGGGAAGGATATATGCCTATCCAAAAGGCAAGAACAATTAAAGGTAAGAAACAGGCTATTTCTCTGAGATTCAAATCTTTCATTTTTAAATTAATTTCTTTTGTTATTTGGCCAAACATAGTTCTCTGATAGAGCCAGAGCATGTAAGCAGCCCCCAAAACAATTCCTGAAGCGGCAAAAGCAGCCCACCACCATTTCACCTGAAAAGTACCAACCAAAATCATAAATTCACCAATAAAACCATTTAATCCTGGAAGACCAATTGAAGAAAGCATCATAATGGCAAAAACAGCAGCATAAATGGGCATAATACGGGATAAGCCCCCATATTCAGAAATTAAGCGGGTATGCCTTCTTTCATAAACTATCCCGACAATCAAAAATAAAGCACCAGTGCTTATTCCATGATTAATCTGTTGAATAATGCTTCCTTGAAGTCCAATTGGGGTGAGGGCGAACATTCCTAAAGTAACAAATCCCATGTGGCTGACACTCGAATAAGCAACCAGCGATTTCCAGTCTTTCTGCATCATTGCAACCAAGGCACCATAAATAATGGCAATAATAGAGAGTAGAACAATGAATGGAACAAACTTCCGAGAGGCATCAGGTAAAATAGGCAGACTAAATCTGACGAATCCATAAGTCCCCATTTTTAAAAGTATCCCTGCAAGAATGACTGAACCTGCAGTTGGCGCTTCAACATGAGCATCCGGCAACCATGTATGAAAGGGAAACATCGGAACTTTAATGGCAAAACCGAAGAAAAAAGCCAAAAATATCCAGAATTGCAAGTAATAGGGGATGGAAAAACCTTCAGCCATCATTCGAAGAGCATCAAAAGTATAAATTCCAGTTACTGAATGACGGTAAAAATAAAGGGCTAAGATACCCAATAGTAATAGAACGCTGCCAAATAAAGTATATAAAAAGAACTTAATAGCAGCATAAAGTTTTCTTTCTCCACCCCAAACGCCAATTAAAAAATACATTGGAACGAGCATTACTTCCCAGAAAACATAGAAAAGAATTAAATCCAAGGAAGTAAACACTCCGACCATGCCCACTTCTAAAAGCAACATAAAAATATAATATTCTTTCACTCGCTGGGTAATCGCCCTCCATGAAGAAAGGACTGCTAAAAAAGTAAGTAAGGTTGTTAAGAGAATCAACAGTAAACTTATTCCATCTATTCCCATAAAATACTGAACACCAATCGCAGGAATCCAGGAAGCCTTTTCTACAAATTGCATCCCTTCTGCTTGAGGATTGAAATAGAGAGGAAGTAATAAAGAAATCAAAAAGGTCAAACCAGTTATAATATTAGCAATCCATTTTATTAGATTTTCTTTTTGCTTAGAAATGAAAAGAAGAATAAAAATGCCGAATAAAGGAAAAAATGTAATCATGGTTAGTAATGGAAGATTTTGTAGGTTCATTTCACTGCTCCTTATTTCAGAAAACAGAAGTCAGAAAACAGAGGACAAAAGAAATAAGCAATCAAAAATCCATCTGTTTTCTGTCCTCTGTTTTCTGACTTCTGTCATTTATCCTCAAAAGAACAATCTGATAGTTATAAATGCCAGTAATCCGAATATTATTGCCAAAGCATAATTCTGGATTGCTCCAGTTTGAATTTTGCGGAAAATAAAGCTTTTCTGCTTTAATATCCAACCGATGAAGTTTACAATGCCATCGATTACTTTTAAATCGAATATCCCTGAGAAAAAGGAAGTTGACCGAGTTAGCCAGGCAGAACCATTTACCGCACCATCAATTACTTTTAAATCATAATCAGCTAAAAATGTCCCGAAGTTTAAAGTCGACTTAACAAACAAGGCATCATAAGCTTCGTCAACATAGTATTTAT
>JBHIEE010000020.1:0-31048 GCA_046760445.1 Candidatus Aminicenantia bacterium | reverse complement strand
CAACAACTCCATTTATTGGCTTATCCATTGGAGAGATTTTTCAAGAAGCAGGAATTCCAGATGGAGTTTTTAATGTTATCAATAGCAGAGCCAATATAGCTGAACATTTAATTCAACATCCAGATATTGAGATTGTTATGTTTACAGGAAGTGTTGGTATAGGAAAAAGAGTTATGCAATTAGCTAGCCAGAATTTAACAAAAATTGTTTTGGAATTAGGTGGCAAAGACCCAATGATTGTCTTAAAAGACGCTGATATAGAAAAAGCAGCTAAAGGAGCTGTTTGGGGAGCCTTTATGAATGCAGGACAAAGTTGTGTAGCAGTAGAAAGAGTTTATGTTGAGGAAGAAATTGCTGAGAAATTCATAGCTAAAGTCTCAGAAATTACTAAAAACTTAAAAACAGGGAATCCTTTAGATTCTGAAACGGCTATAGGTCCTTTAACTACTAAAAATCAATTAGAAACAGTTGAAGAACATGTAGAGGATGCTAAATCAAAAGGAGCAAAAATTCTTTTTGGTGGAGAAAGAATAAATGAATTGCCAGGATACTTTTATCAACCAACTGTTTTAACCAATGTCAATCATTCTATGGAAATTATGACAGAGGAGACATTTGGATTGGTACTTCCTATAATGAAGGTCAAAAATAAAGAGGAGGCTGTTAAGTTAGCGAATGATTCTAAGTATGGATTAAGTGCTTCTGTTTGGACAAAAAATAAGAAAATAGCTGCTCGAATAGCAAAAAAACTCCAGGCAGGCACAATAACTGTCAATGATGTCATTTCTTATTGGGGCGAGCCAGCAGGCTTGTTAACAGGAGTAAAAAATAGCGGATTAGGTCGTTCTCATGGCAAATTTGGATTATTAGAACTGGTTAATATAAAATTTATTAGTATAGATTCCTCAAATAGAAAAACTCAACTTTGGTGGTATCCATACAATAGGAAATTTTTTGAAATGATGAAAAAGTCTTTAGATTTATTTTATAGCCATAGATTAAACATAAAGATGAAGTCACTTTTTTCCCTTTTATCTCATTTAGAAAGAATAAAAAAAGGAACAAGTATCTGGAATTTAATAAAAAATTGGAGGAAAATCATATTTTAGAAGCAGGAACCTGGAGGCAAGCCTTCGCCCCGAGCTCAGGCCGAGGGGAAGCAGGATGCAATTAGTTAAGCTGCTTTCAGTTTTGTTTTATTAAATCTTTAAAAAAATTATCTGACTATAAAAGTTGTGCTCGTATGAGATTTTGATTTAGTATTCATTTCTTCTGCGAACAGATATAAAGAGTATTTACCAGGCTGCAATCCGCCTATTGGAAGCTTAATTAAAAATATTTGTATATCTTCTTCTTGATATTGGTTAAGAACAGAGAGAGATAATGGAATTTTTTTACCTGTAGAAAGATGAATAAGATAGGCAGAAAACTGAACTTCTGGTTGTTGTATATTAATAATTGAGCAACGTACCACTGCTAAAAGTTTGGATACTTCAGGTTTCAATTCTTCAATTAGAGGACAATACTCATTATAATCAAAAGGATAAACATTAAAGAAAGAAGGATATTCAATACCTGATTTTTCTTTCTCTGTGGGTGAGCCTTTTATATAAAAGGCATTTTTCTCAGGAATGAGTAATAGAGGAAGATATAGTCTCAAACCAGAATCAGAAGCCTCAGGAACAATAACTGTGGTTGAACCTACTCCACCTTTGCCTGTGCTTAGATTTCTGACAACAAGCCGACAAGCATATTCACCTGGAGAAAGTTCCACAATGTTGTAATAATAAACATCTTCTCTCATTAATAGTGAAGGTCTTAACTCACGAGTTTGAAGAGAAACAATATTCTTTTGCTTGTCAAAAATAATACTAACAATCTCAATTTTTTCTCTTGATGTTCTTACAAATCTCTGAATTGGTATTCTTGACAGTATTAAAATATTAGATTTTCCCTGGCTCAAATATGGTAAAGTCTGACAAGTAAGACTAATAGGTTTTTGAAGATGAGGTTTCTCACTTAATGCTAAATCAATAAGATGAAGTTGCTTTTCAAATTTAGAATACTCATCAAAAGGTTTTGGATTGAAATATCCTCCTTGAGCATGAACTTCACATCCCTTACGCTTCACTTTGACTTTGATTTTGTGATATTTTCCATCCCATTTCTCATCTATATAATAACTTAAAACATAATAGACACTTGTTAAACTTGAAATCTCTTCAACCACAGCTTTAAAATCATTGGTATTTCCATAATATTTTCCACCACTTTCCTTTGACAATCGTCTTAATGAGTAATCACCTAATAGACCCTTAGAAAATGCCCCTCTTCCTGCAATTAATCCTTCCACATTCACTGCATAGAGAGGACTGTTAGATGCTCCTAATTCTTTGCTCATATTCTCGTATTGACTGCGTAAATCTGGATCTCCATAAAAATCTGGATCACTGGATGAAAAGGATGAAAAAATTGACCAGGCTAAAGGCTTCCCATACAATATTTGGTTATTAACTCCTTTAGAGAACAGAATTATGTGCTTATAGCCAGGAATATATCTTAAGGCTTTAGCTAAATCTTTCATTATTAAGCTAAAATCAAATACCTGCATTTTATAAATCTCTTTTTTAAAATTAGATGACCCTATCATTCTTCCTGCTCCTTCGCTACTACCTTCTTGGTTTCTAAACCCTCTTAAATCCTCAGGTATAATCTGATCCAAAGACCCAGCATATCTGTCTTCTAATTGCTCTGCTCGCCCTAATAATTGCTTTAAACTTACTATTTCTTGAACAACTTGACGAATTTTTTTGTGATCAGTGGTCAGGTATTCATGAAGAGTTAAACCTTTATTAGCTGAATACGAAAACACTCCCACTTCATCAGTGGGATGAAGCTGAGTGTCAATTAGATGAAGAGCAGCTTCTTTTGCCCTGCGAATGCCCGCAGCATTGTTAAAAGCAAAATCAAATAAGAGAAAGATTTTCCGATTTAATTTAGGAGGAGAAACTTTCTCAGGCACTGGTTTTTTTATTTTCTCAGGCTTAGGTTTTTTAATAGAAGCGGGGATGGATAGAATATGTTTTTCAAAGTGTGTTATGGTTTGGCGTTTTCCATTGTCATAAAGTTCAAAATCTGATTTCTCTAAATCAGTTACTGGATTTCCTTTTTTATCAGTCACATATACCTGGATTAATTTCAAAGTGACAGTAACTTCATACTGCAAGACTTCTTGCTCTGTATCTTGCTTTTTTGTCTGAGATTGTAATAAAGGTAGATACAATTGTACCAAGAAAAGTATGCATAGAAGAATAATTAATCTTTTAAATAGACGATTTTGAATTGGATGTAATAGTGACATTTAAATTTCTCTCTTTTTACTTTATGAGAAGAATCTTACTTCTTATGCATGAAACAAAAAAATTATAAATCATTGTGGTTCAGGGAACTTACAATCAGGATGAGAGCCTATACAGTCAGTACGAAAAACGGTTCCATCATTACAATAAAGCCAATACTTTTGGAAACACAACTCAACATAGCAATAACCCGGCTGGCCGGATACCTCTTCACAGCCACCGTGTGCTCCACATTGCGCTATGCATTCTTTTTCTGCTATTATATCACAACGCTCAACCTCACACGGCCCCCCATACGTATATACTAACTGTACAAGATTAGCAAGCATTAGACAGAACAGAAGAACTAAGATTGCTTTTCCAATGAGAGTTAATGATTTTCTCGCCATAATTTTCCTCCTTTCATAAAAAAATTTTATTCCCTCAAAAATCTATCCGTCCCCTTTGAGGGAATTTTAAAAAAATTCATTTTTTAATCTCAATTACTTACTTTATTTGATATATTATAATTTTATTTGAGTCATCATTCATTCCATAAAAATTGCCAAGATTATCGCTCACATTTATTATTTGATTTGACCTTGTTTTTATATTCCTAATTGTTAAAGTATCCACAAATTTGCCGTTTTTTTGATATCGATATATTTCAGGTCTATTGAGAATGCTGTTATAATAACACAAATAAAGATATTCATTATTATCAAAAAAGACTGAACCAAAACAATTTACCCATCCTCCATTTGAAATAGCATGTTTAAGTCTTATTTTATAATCTCTAACAAATCTTGGATGGTCAATTCTAAATTGTTTAATGATTTTATGATTTTCATCAAAATGAACCACTATTTGTGAATTATTAAAAATAACAAATAAATGATCTTCTTTTGTTAGTAATTTTTTTACTTCCATCATCCAGGGTCTCATTGTCATTCGGTTTAACATTGATTTTGGAGGAGATTGATAAGGAAAATCTAACTGATAACTCATTTCTAATAAGGATTGCCTATATTTAAATGAAGAATCAAAAATATCGATTATTTTTAAACCACTGGGAGATAAAAGATAGATTTCTTCTCGAGAATTAGCTAAAGGAATATCATAAATATACCTTGTTAAGGAGAACTGATTAATAAATTTACCATTCTTAGAAAAAATTATTAGTCGCCAGTTTCCATCATCCGTAATATAAAGTTTTCCGTCATTACCAATTGACATCCTTAAATTACCTAAGAATTCTCCAGGACCTTGACCTTGTGATCCAAATAAAGTGATATACTTACCTTGATTGTTAAATTTAAAAATTTTATGTAATCCAGAATCTGCTACATAAAGATTATTATCAGCATCAATACAGAGTCCAGTGATTTTATCAAAAAAATTATATTCTTCCTCACAAAATCCTTCCTTAATCTCACCGACTTTTTTAAGAAATGTTATTTTTTCCAAATTTATTTGACTCTGATTAACAGCAGGAACATTGAGAGGTTCAATCTCAATGGATTCTTCTTTTGATTTTTTCTCTTCGGAGAGAGATTGAGATGATTGCTCTTGGCATGCGAAAATAATAATGCTAACTCCAAAGACAATAATAAATTTAAAATATCTAAATATATTCATTTTAATAGCTCTTTTAAATATTCTAAATTGACCAGTTTAGTAGTCCTTCGAGTTTCAGCAAAAGTTATTTTCCCTTCAGAATCGAAAATGAAAGTTCTTGGATCAGTATCAAGTTCGAATATTTCATAATATTCTATATTCTCTGTCAGAAAGATCTTTTGAATCTTCAATTACTCCAATTGTAATTGGAAATTCATCCCATTCATTTAAAATAGCATATTGTCTTATAGCCCGTGGATTATTCCCTTTTCCAAAAAGAAGAAGAATTTCAACTTTTCTTAAATCTACCTTTGGAGTGATTTCTTTTAATAACTGAATTCGTGTAATTTCCTCACAACCTGTACAGGTCGAGGTAAATAGAGTTAGAAGTAAGCCTTTCTCTTTTATTTGATCAACTCTTTTTCTCTCTTTATTGAGCACATCATAAAATGTTAAATTTTGGATTATTTTGGCTAATTCATCTTCTGAGATAGAAATTGGTCGTGGTTGATCTGCATAAGTCCATTTTATAACCTCATTGTATATAACAGCTTTTTTAACTAAACGATGCTTGAATTTTATAGTAAAATTTCGATCAACAATAATAGTTTCTTCTGGTTGAGCATTGAATAAAGCAGAAATAGAGCCTTCGTCTTCTAAAATTGGTGCAGTTAGATTGACGATTTTATTAATTGCCTCATTATCATGTTTTCCAAGGGAATTAATAAAAATGAGAGAAACACCTTGGTCTCGATATTTATTAGCCAGATGCTGTAAATAAACAAGATTTGGTAAATCTTGTCTGTAAAATCGGCTAAAACGAAGAATTATCACATTTCCTGCTAAATCACTGAATTGGATTTCTTCTCCTTTAATAGTATATTTAGTTATGTCAGGACAAGGAAAATTATAAAAATCAGATTGAATGTTTTGATTAAGTTGGCTGATTCCAGACAATTGTCTCTGTTTTATAAATTTCTGATATCCAGATTTTCTTTGTTTTAATATAACAAAATTATAAGTAATTAAAATTATATTTATTAAAACAAATAGTCCTATTAATAGAAAAACCAAATTTCTTTTTAAAAACTTTTTCATTTTAAGTACCAAATTTATAATACACCTCTAATATCCTCCTCAATAAAGAGATAATTCATATTTTAGACTTTGGGAAAAGGACATTTTATGAGTATATTTATTAGTGCTTTGAAAGATGTTATTAATGAGAAAGAGAGAGAGAGCATAAATTCTTCATTTTTTCATTTAAAAATATAATATCTGATTTTCTATTTGTCAAGAGGACAGACAAATTCTAATTTCTAATCTTGCCTTTAGCTTTTTGATTATGATTTAATAATAAAACTAAGGATTTGATTATGAGTAAGAAAATTACTATTATTGGCATAACAGGAACAAATGGAGCAGGGAAGGGAGAGGCAGCAAAATATTTAGTTACTAAAGGATATGAGTATTTTTCTCTATCTGATGAAATCAGAGAAGAATTAGTTAAAAAAGGAATAGAGATTAATCGAGATAATTTAATAAAAATGGGAAATGAACTTAGAAAAAAATTTGGCTCGAATATTCTTGCTAAAAGGGTGATGCAAAAAGTCAAGGAAAAGGCAGTTATAGATAGCATTAGAAATCCAGGGGAAATTAAGTATTTAAGAAGACAGGGAAATTTTATTTTATTAAATATTGATGCTCCAGTAGAATTAAGATATGAAAGAATTAAAAAACGAGGTAGAAAGGAATCGGTTTCTACTTTGGAGGAATTCAAGAAAAAGGAACAAGAAGAAATGGGCAATAAGGAAAACGCCCAACAACTTTTAAATTGTATAAAAATGGCAGACTACACTATTATTAATGAGGGTACTCTTGAAGAACTGTGTAAGAAATTAGAAAACATTATTTTTAAGGATTTCTAATTTCAAATTTCTAATTTCAAATTTCCAATTTCTAATATAGGAGGAGAACATGGTTGAAAGAATTTCCAAGGATAGATATTACTTAAGCATTGCCCAAGAAGTGGCTAAAAGAACTACTTGTTTCCGAAGAACTATTGGAGCGATTATCGTCCGAGATGACCAGATAATTTCGACTGGCTATGCTGGTGCTCCAAGAAAAACAAAAGATAGTTTCCAGCATGGATTTTGTTTAAGGGACAGACTTAAAATCCCCCATGGTCAGAGATATGAATTATGTCGCAGTGTCCACGCAGAACAGAATGCCGTTATTAATGCTGCACGAGCAGGAGTTAGTTTATTAGGGGGAGATATGTATATTTATGGAGAAAATTATAAAACCAAGCAATCAATAAATGCCTTTCCTTGTTTTATTTGCAAGAAAATAATTATCAATTGTGGCTTAAAAAGAGTAATTTGTTCCAGAGAAAATGGAGAAATAAAAGTTTTCTTAGTCGAAAACTGGATAAAAGAATGGACCGAAGGTGATATTATTGATGACAAACATCAATACGGAAAGGAATATTCTGAGTTATGAATTTTGAATTAAAACTGACGACAGATGATCGATGATTGGGAATTTCTAAGTTATAGATTGCAGCCTCAATTATGACTTACGGCACTTTAATTTTTAATTCATAACTCATAATTCATAATTTGTATTTTCTTCTCTTGCTTTTGCTTTAAGGTTGTGCTAATTATTGAATAAGAAGGTATTTTTTCATGATTAAGTTTGGTACCTCTGGATGGCGAGGTATAATGGGTGAAGATTTCACTTTTCAGAATGTGCGATTCGCTGTCCAGGCTATTGCCAATTATTTAAAAAATAAATTTAGGAATAAACCAATTAGTATTATTGTTAATTATGACACCAGATTCTTGTCAGATAGATTTGCTCGAGAGTCAGCTAAGGTTCTTTCTCATAATCAGATAAAAGTTTACTTTTCAAAAAGAGACGCTCCTTCTCAGGCACTTTCCTACGAGATAATTAGACGAAATGCAAGTGGAGGAATAAATTTTACTGCTTCCCACAATCCACCTGAATATAACGGCTTGCAATTTTTCCCAGAAACAGGAGCTCCTGCCCCATCTGAAATTACTTCCCAGATAGAAGAAGAAATTAGACTCTTGAGAGAAGAGCATGGATATTGTCCCTACTATCCAAATAAAGGATTTATTGAAGAAATAGATCTTCAGCCCAATTATTTGGCTTCTCTTCAAGAAAAAATAGATTTTGGGTTAATCAGGTCTTCGGGAATAAAAATTGCTGTTGATCCTCTATTTGGCACCAGTCGGGAATACCTGGATGGAATTCTTGAAGAAAACCATTGCCAGGTGGAAGAAATCCACAGCTACATTGATCCCTATTTTGGAGGAGTAATTCCTAATTGCACAGAAGAAAATTTATCAGAGTTAAAGGAATTAGTTAGAAAGAAAAATTGTCATCTGGGAATAGCCACTGATGCTGATGGAGATAGATTCGGAATAGTCGATCAGGGAGGAGTATTTATTTCTCCAAATCATATTATTGCTCTTGTTTTAAATTATCTGGTTAAGAATAAAGGATGGAGAGGAGGAGTAGCTCGCTCAGTAGCAACAACTCATTTAGTAGATGAAATCGCTAAGAAATACAATCTTAAAGTGTGCGAAACTCCGGTCGGCTTTAAGTTTATTGCTGATTTTTTACTAAAAAAGAAAATAATCTTAGGAGGAGAAGAAAGTGCTTGTATTGCCATAAAAGATCACATTCCCGATAAGGATGGAATCCTAGTTGGCTTACTCGTGGCTGAAATGATTGCTGCTACGGGAAAGACTCTAAAAGAACAATTAGAGGAGTTATTTTCAAACTATGGACCTCGATTCAGTTTTCATAAAGACTTTGAACTCACCTCGGAAAATAAAATGTTGCTTCAAAAAATAATAGATAATCCCCCAACTCAATTTAATGGCCGGAAAGTTACTTCAGTTAAAACTATCGATGGAATAAAGCTAATTTTAGAAAATGGAGATTGGTGCCTTATCAGAATTTCTGGAACAGAACCAATCATTAGATGCTATGGAGAATCAAGTTCTGAAGAAGAAGTAGCCAAAATTATTGAGCTTGGGTATAAACAAATTTCAAAATGAGAAGAAAAGAACATAAGAAGTCACGAAAGAGGAAACTTTTCCTTAGTGGTATTGGCTTTATTCTTTTGATTTTTTTAATTACCTCCTTTTTTGGAGAAAAAGGGTTAATTGAAATTTACCAACTTCGAAAAGAATATAAAACTCTCCAAAAAGAAATAGAGGCTTTAAAAAGAGAAAAAGAAATTCTTGAAAGAGAAATAATTAAGTTAAAAAACAATCCAGAAGCAATCGAAGGAGAAGCTCGTTTGAAACTATGGTTGATGAAATCAGACGAAAAAATGATTGTCATTAAGAAAAAATAATAAATAATGTAAGTTGATATTAAGAAAATTCATACCTGGAAGTTAAATTTTCAATAAAATGGAAGTTAGATTTGAATCTTCGTATAAAAATTTATTAGAGGAATTAAATCCGGAACAGATAGAAGCAGTTACTCACGGTGAAGGCCCTTTGTTAATTATCGCCGGAGCAGGAACAGGAAAAACAAAAGTTATTACTCACCGTATTGCCTATCTTATTGCTTCCAAGAAAGCTAAGCCAGAAGAAATTTTAGCAGTAACTTTTACAGAAAAGGCAGCTTATGAAATGGAAGAAAGGGTTGATATTCTCATTCCTTATTCCTATTCCTTTGTGGAAATAAGTACCTTTAACTCTTTTGGAGAAAAAGTCCTGCGAAACTATGCCATTGAATTGGGCTATCCTTCTAATTTTAAATTACTGGATGATGTAGAACAGGCTATTTTTTTTAGAGAAAATTTATTTAAATTTCCCTTAACTTATTATCGTCCCTTAAGTAATCCCACCAAACACATTGGAGAACTGATTGAAGTAATTAAAAGACTCAAACAGGAAGATATTAAACCAGAGGAATATATTGTTTATGCTGAAAGATTAGTTAAAAAAGCTGAAGACGAGATAGAAAAGGAACAGGCTCAAAAACATCTGGAAATGGCAAAAGTCTATGAGAAGTATCAGGAGCTTCTCAAAGAGCAAGGAAAAATTGATTTTGAGGATCAGGTAAGTTTGGTGGTCCAGCTTTTCCGGAAAAGACCATCTATTTTAAAAGAATTTCAGGAAAAACATAAATATATTCTAGTAGATGAATTTCAGGATACTAATTATATTCAATTTCAGCTTCTTCAATTTTTAGCCGCAAAACATAAGAATTTGACTGTAGTGGGTGATGATGATCAGAGTATTTATAAATTTCGAGGAGCAGCTATTACCAACATCTTGAATTTTATGGACATCTATCCTGAAGGGAAGAAAATAGTTTTAACCAAAAATTATCGTTCTACCCAAGCTATTTTGGACTCGGCTTATCGCCTGATTAAGCAGAATAATCCTCATCGATTGGAATTTAAACATAATATCAACAAAGCCCTGGAAGCGGCGCGGCAAGAGTTTCAATCTAAAACGGCCGGAAAAAGTATCACTCTCCTTCAATTTGATACTCTTTCCCATGAAGCTGATAAGATAGCTCAATTAATTGAAGAAAAATACAAAGAGGGATATAAATATCAAGGCATAGCCATTTTGGTCAGGAAAAATGCTGATGCTGATCCATATATGAGATCCCTAAATTTCAGACAGATCCCTTATAAATTTTCAGGAAGCCGAGGTCTTTATGCTCAAAGTGAAATTAAAATATTAATTTCTTTTATCAGAGCTCTGACTGACTTTGAAGATAGTAAAAGTCTTTATTATCTGGCTTTATCTGAAGTGTATCAAACTGACCCTTATGAGTTAACCAAAATCTCAAATTATGCTGATAAAAGAAATCTAGCCCTTCACGAAGTTTTTAAAAGAATTGCTAAGCAGAAAAGTCCAATTAATATTTCACCAGAAACTCTGGTTACTATTCAGAAGATATTTCAAGACCTAGAAAATTTTGTCAAGTTAGCTTCTTCAGAAAATGCAGGTAGTGTTTTATATTCTTTTTTACAAAAAACAGGCTATTTAAAAAGACTGGTCGAAGAAAATTCGCCTCAGGCTGAAGAGAAGATAAAAAATATTGCCCTCTTCTTTAAAAAAATTAGGAATTTTTCTGATCTAACTGAGGACGATTCCATTTATTCTTTTGCCAAACATCTGGAATTGCTTCAAGAGGTAGGAGATAATCCAGCCACAGCTGAAGCTGAACTTGACCAGGACGCGGTTAATATTCTGACTGTCCATAAAGCCAAAGGCCTTGAATTCCCAGTAGTGTTTATGGTCAGTTTAATTGCTGACCGATTTCCAGGTCGAGAAAGAAGAGAAAAAATCCCTATCCCAAAAGAATTAATAAAAGAAGATTTACCTGAAAGAGAAAATTACCTCCAGGAAGAAAGAAGATTGTTCTATGTGGGAATGACTCGGACAGAAAAAGAGCTTTTTTTAACTTGGGCAAAAGATTATGGCTTAAAAAGATTAAAAAAAGTGAGTCCTTTTGTCTTGGAAGCACTTGATATCACCAAATCTCCAGAAGAAATTATTAAGGCTTCGGCCTTAGAAGAAATTGGAAGAAGCGCTCCCCCTCCAAAAGATAAAGTTTTCCCAAAAATCCTTAAAAAGGGAGTGCTCACTTTAAGTTTTTTCCAGATTGAGGATTACCGTACCTGTCCCTTGAAGTATAAATTCAAACATATTCTTAGAATTCCTGTACCTCCACATCATACTCTTGTTTTTGGTCGAGTTTTACACAATGTCATTCATTTTTATTTAAAAAATAGAAAAGCAGGAAAAAAGATTTCAGAGAAAGAACTTCTTGAAGCCTACCGGCGATACTGGATTAACGAAGGCTTTCTAAGCCGTGAGCATGAAGAAATGCGTTTTGAAGCTGGAAAACGAGCGCTAAAAATATTTTACCAGAAAGAAGAAATTTCTCCCTGCCAGCCAACATATATTGAAAAAGAATTCAAATGGCAGATGGATAGTGTCAAGCTTATTGGCCGATGGGATAGAATAGATTTAAGAGAGGATGGGGCTGTGATTATCGATTTCAAAGCAACAGAAGTGAAAGATCAAAAAGAAGCAGATAGGAAAACAAGAGAAAACTTGCAACTTGACCTTTATGCTTTAGCTTATGAAAAGACCCAAGATGAGCCTCTCGCTGAAACTCAGCTCTATTATCTTGAATCTGGGATAATTGGTCGGGCCCAAAAAGGTGAAAAAGAATTTCAGCGAGCAATAGAAAAAATCAGGTTGACCGAAGAAGGTATTCGCACCCAGAAATATTCTCCTCAACCTGACTGGCATAACTGCCAATACTGCGAATTCAAATCAATCTGTCCTTCCTCTTATGCATACTAAAACAGATGACAGATAGCAGATAATAATCTAGTACTCGCCATTTGTCATCTGTAATCTGGAAGATTGTGACAGATAGCGAATGTCAGATAGCAAATGGGCGGGTTGGACCTAAAAATTACGAACTTTTATGGTATAATAAAAAACTAAAAAGCGAAACAAAAGTTCGCATTTTGGGATTTTTAAACCCGATTTAACGAATTTTCGGTTCGTAAACAACCAGTTAAAAGATTAATTCACAAAAGGAAAATCATATTTCAACTTTACTTAAAAAAGATTTGAATGAAGGTTCAAAGGTGGAGGAATCGATGGATAAACAGTTAAATATGATGGAGAAATTTGATTTTTTATTAGGAAATTGGAATCTAGAATATAGAGTTCCAAAGAGCGCGTTCAGTGAAGCAGCGACAGGTAGCGGGACTGGAACAATCAAAAGAGCGATGAACGATAAGTACGTTTATTTTGATTACGCTGCATCTTTAACTACAGGACAAGGAGAAGCACATGCAATTTTTGCGTGGGATGAAAAAGCGAAGGTATATAGATATTGGTGGTTTGAAAGTTCAGGAAATTTCTTAACAGCAACTTGTAATTTCGTTAATAATGAAACTCTGTTTTTGAATTGGCACGATAGTTTGTTAATACAAACTTTTAGAAAGGCTGGTCCAAATAAAGTGATATTGAGAATGGAAAATCCTACTTCTGAAGGAAAGTATGAATTAATATTAGAAGTAATATTTACAAGGAAATAATTCGAATATGCTTTTTAATCGACAGAACGTGACTACATGAGCTTTTGGTAAAGAAAAGCAGCTCGATACACATAAAAATGTCGTTTTAGATACAATGCTTAGTCGCATATTTTAATTGCCTAACAATTGGCTTGAAGAAAGGAGTCAGATCTTTATTCTTGAATTTTTTCAAGAAACAGGCAGAAGCGAATCAAAAAACTTAAATGAAGCATGTAAAGAGTAAGGCGTGAAGAGTAAAGAGTTATTTTTTAGTTATTTAGAATCTGCATCTTAAAGTTACACAATATGACATTCGACGCTTTAGTCCTCACTCTTTCCTCCTTACCCTTTACGTTTCACGATTTAATAAAGCCAGCATTTTATTGATTGTTCATTTATTTCTCTAATAGGTGGTTCTTCTCGTTCGCAAATTTCTTTTTTCTGAGTGCATCTGGGATGAAATGAACAACCCGAGGGTAAAGAAAAAAGGTTAGGCACAGAACCTTTAATTGTCTCTACTTTCTTTTTTCTCTCTCCCCAGTTAGAGGAGAGGGATTTTAAAAGAGCAATAGTGTAAGGATGTTTAGGGTGAGTAATTATTTCATCTTTTTTGCCTATTTCTACTATTTGACCGGCATACATCACCCCCACTCGATCAGCAATACGACTCACTAAACCAAAATCATGAGAAATGAAAATTAAAGAAAGGCCCATTTCTTCCTTTAAATTTAAAAGAAGGTCAATTATCTGACTCTCCACAGTTACATCCAAAGCAGTGGTTGGCTCATCAGCAATTAAAATGTCTGGCCTACCAGAGAGAGCAATAGCAATTAATGCCCTTTGTCTCATTCCACCACTTAGCTGGTAAGGACAGGATCTGTATCTTTTTTGAGGCTCAGGAAACCTAACTTTTTCAAGAAGGGATAACATCTGGTGATGCGCTTCCTTACGGTTCAAGTGAAAATGGAATCTTATTGTCTCTGAAATTTGTTCACCAATGGTAAATACTGGGTTTAGAGCAGTCATTGGTTCCTGAAAAATCATAGCTATTCTTTTCCCTCTTATTTTGGCCATCTCTTCTGGAGTGAAATGAGAAATATTCATTCCGTTTAGCCAGATTTCTCCCTGCACAATCCTTGCCTTTTCTGGCAAAAGTTTGATTAAAGAGAGAGAAAGAACTGTCTTTCCCGAGCCTGATTCTCCAACTATCGCTAAGGTTTGATTCTTATTCAAGATGAAGCTAACATCATTGACAGCTTTTAAAACACCCTCCTTTAAAAAGAAATAAGTTTTAAGGTGGGAGACTGTTAAAATAGAGGCTGGAAACTTGAAACCGGAAGGAGAAATTCTCTTGCTACTGGCTTCTTGCATTTAACTTCCTGTTTTAAAAAACCGTCACCTGTTGGTAACTTCCAAAAACTTCTTTTAACTTATCTGAAATTTCTCCTAAGGTAGCATAAGCTCTAACAGCCTCTATAATAAATGGTATTAAATTTTGATTGGCTAAGGCTACCTTTTTAAGCTGATCCAAAGTTTTTTGCACTTGAGGATTATTCCTTCTTTTCTTCAACTCAATTAGTCTCTGCTTTTGAGCTTCTTCTATTTCTTTGGGCACCTGATACAACTCAAAATTTATCTTTTCATTGGCTAATTTATATTCATTTAACCCAATAACAACCTCTTCTTTTCTTTCTATTTTCTTTTGATAAGTATAAGCACTTTCCTGAATCTCTTTTTGAATATAACCTAATTCAATTGCTTTTTTCATTCCCCCTATTTGTTCAATTTTTTTAAAATATTCCCAGACTCTTTCCTCTATTTCATTAGTCAAACTTTCAATAAAATAAGCTCCTCCTAAGGGATCAACTGTATCAGCCACTCCACTTTCATAAGCAATAATCTGTTGGGTTCTGAGAGCAATTTGGGTTGACTCTTCTGAAGGTAAGGCAAGGGCTTCATCTCGAGAATTGGTATGGAGAGACTGAGTCCCCCCTAAAACAGCTGCTAAGGCCTGTAAAGTAACTCTAATTATATTATTTTCTGGCTGCTGAGCAGTTAAAGTCACACCACTTGTTTGGGTATGAAATCTAAGTTTCCAAGAATTAGGATTTTTAGCTTTAAATTTTCCCTTCATAATTTTAGCCCAGATTCTCCTGGCTGCTCTGAACTTAGCAATTTCTTCAAAAAAATTATTATGAGCAGAAAAAAAGAAAGAAAGGCGAGGAGCAAAAGAATCTACCCCTAAGCCAGCTTTAACTGCTTCTTCGACATAAGTGATCGCATTGGCTAAAGTAAAAGCTAATTCCTGAACAGCACTGGCACCTGCTTCTCGAATATGATAGCCACTAATACTAATTATATTCCATAAAGGAACATGTTTTTGGCAAAAAGAGAATATATCAATCATTAATTTTAAAGAGGGCTGAGGAGAGTAGATATAAGTTCCTCGGGCAATATATTCTTTTAAAATGTCATTCTGGATTGTCCCGGAGAGCTTTGTCCAAGCTATTCCTTTTTTCTCAGCAACCACTAAATACATTGACAAAATAATTGCTGCTGTGGCGTTAATTGTCATGGAGACACTAACTTTATCCAAGGGTATATCGTTAAACAAAATCTCCATATCCTCTAAAGAATCAATAGCTACCCCCACTTTTCCAATCTCTCCTTTAGCCTGGGGATTATCAGAATCAAGTCCTATTTGAGTCGGTAGATCAAAAGCAACACTTAATCCTGTTTGACCTTGAGAAAGTAAATATTTATATCTTCTATTTGACTCCTTGGCTGTCGCAAACCCAGCATACTGACGCATAGTCCACAATTTCCCTCGGTACATTGTTGCCTGGACTCCTCGGGTATAGGGATAAGAGCCTGGATAACCGAGATCGAAGTGGTAGTTAAAATCAGGAATATCTTCCTGAGTATAAAGCCTTTTTATTTCAATGTGAGAAGAAGTAATGAATTTCTCTTTTTTTTCTTTTTGTTTTTTTAAGGAAGGAGCTAAGACTTCCTTTTCCCATTTCTCTTTATTCTGATTGCTCATTACTTCTGAATAAAATCTGAGAAGGCTGAGCTCCCAGCATAAAAAGCCCCTCCTCCAAGCATCTCTTCTATTTTAAGGAGGCGGTTATATTTAGCCACTCTTTCACTTCGACTTAAGGAACCTGTTTTTATCTGTCCGGTATTTAATCCAACCGCTGCATCAGCAATAAAAGTGTCCTCTGTTTCACCTGATCGATGAGAAATAATAGTAGTATAGCTCGCTTTTTTAGCCATTTCAATAGTATCAATCGTTTCTGTTAAGGTACCAATTTGATTCAATTTAATCAAAATGGAATTTGCTATTTTTCTTTTTATTCCCTGGTCTAATTTTTCGGGATTAGTAACAAAAATATCATCACCAACCAGCTGTATTCTTGTACTGAGAGCTCGGGTTAATTTTTCCCATCCTGCCCAGTCATCCTCAGCCAAACCATCTTCAATCGAAATAACGGGATATTTATCAATCAAAGTAGTATAAAATTCAATTAGTTTCTCTGAACTTTTTTCCGAGCCATCGGATTTTTTAAAAAAATATTTTCCATTTTCAAATAATTCAGAAGCAGCCACATCCAAAGCCAAATAAATTTGATTGCCAGGAGTATAACCTGCCCGAATAATACTTTCTAAAATAAACTCAATTGCCTGCTCATTTGATTTCAAATTAGGAGCAAATCCACCTTCATCACCTACTGCAGTACCTAATCCGTTTTTCTTTAAAAGGATTTTTAAATTGTGAAAAACTTCGGTACTGATTCTTACTGCTTCTCTAAAACTTTGAACTCTAACCGGAACAATCATAAACTCTTGAATATCAACATTATTGTCAGCGTGAGAACCTCCATTTAAAATATTAATCAGGGGGACAGGAAGTTGACAAGCATTAATCCCTCCCAGATAGCGATAAAGAGGCATTCCCATTGAAAGAGCCCCAGCTTTAGCCACGGCTAAAGATACCGAAAGAATAGCATTCGCTCCTAACTTTTGTTTGTTCTTAGTGCCATCTAACTCTATCATTGATTGATCAATGGCTCGTTGATGGGCCGCCTTCATCCCTTTTAATCGAGGAGCAATAATTTCATTCACATTGCTCACTGCTTTTAATACACCTTTTCCTAAATATCTCTTCTCATCTTTATCCCTTAACTCTAATGCTTCATATTTCCCGGTTGAAGCCCCAGAAGGAATTGATGCCTGACCAATTATTCCTGATTCAAGCTCAACTTCGGTCTGGATGGTGGGGTTTCCTCGTGAATCAAGAATTTCTCTTGCCCTAATGTCCTTGATGCGCAACTTTCTTCTCCTTCTCAGGAATTTAACTACACTTCAATTGAACCCTTCTTTCTTATGTTTATTATCAACAAAAAAACTGCTCTTAAGAATTTACTTTTTCTTTATCTCTTTCTTCTCAGCCTTTGTCGGTTTTTTCTTTTCAACATATTCTTTTATTGTTTCTAATCCTTCCTGGGTCTTTTGTTTTATAACTTTTACTCCTTTTTCTGCTTCTTGGGCAATTTTACTATACCCCTCTTTAGCTTTTTCTCCTGCCTTGGTAGCTGTGAGCTGAAGTTTCTCTCGTGTCTCCCTACCACTAGCAGGAGCAAAAAGAAGTCCCAGCACTGCTCCAGTTACTGCTCCTAAAAGAAAGGCCAAAGTTGTTTCCACTACTTTCGAATCTTTATTATCGCTCATTTTTGTCCTCCTTTTTTTCTTTTTTTATATAATTGCCATCCAGCTTTGAGTAAAGGAAACAAGAAGGCAATGTATCGAGTTGAGGGCTTTAACATTTTCTTGGAAATAAACCAAGCTGTCTCCGAAATATTAGAGAGAGCTTCTTTTGAAGAAGTAATCAATTCTTCTACCCCTTCAATTTGAGCTTTAACTAATCTTTCGGTGTCTCGCAAGTTAGAAATTAACTCTCTTAGTTCAATTAAAGTTTCCTCTCCTCTTTTAGCTGTATCCTTTATCTGGCGGATAGCTGGAATTAAATAAGCAATAAATCCAACTATTGCCAGAGTAATAATCAATAATAAAAATTCAATTAGGGTTAAGTTCATGGTATTTAAAAAATAAACTAAATTCCTATGATTGTCAACAGCACGAAAATTAGAAAGTAATATTCCCTTATATAATAAACCTAAAAAACTCGCTTTTTTGCTTTGACATTAAATTTTTTTTATGTTAAAAAATAACCAAAATAAAGGATTAAAAAATTGCAAGAAAAAGTGAAGAAAAAAAATCAATTTTCCCAACTCTTGACCTTAATAGTTATTTTATTTGGGCTTTTTAATTATCTCCAAGGAGAAGAAATAGCCACTTCTCTCCAAAAAAGCAGTAAAGCCGTTATTTCAGTTATTAGTTATGATACTAATAATAAAGAAATTAACCGAGGAAAAGGTGTAATTATCTCGGAAGATGGATTGGTTTTAACCAATTACCACCTTTTAATTAAAGCTAAATCAGCTAAGGTTGAATTAGTGGAAAGAAAAGAATGGAAAAAGGTTGATTGGGTTAATGTTTTTCATCCAAGTTATGTTCGAACCGAAAAAGAGAAAAAGAAAAGGGTTAAAAAAAGAGATTTTCAGGTAGCAGGTGTAATTGGAATAAATAGAGAATTTAACTTAGCTGTTTTAAAGCTAAAGGAAGGCAAGAAGAAACTGCCGGTTGCTCCTTTGTCTCTTACGGATGAAATGAACATTGGAGATAAGGTGATTTTTGTGGTGGATGAAGAAACTGTCTCTGAGGGAGCAATAACTAATGTTAGAAATTTCACCAGCCAGACAAAAATTTTTCAAACCAATCTCTCTATTTTTAAAGAAATGAGCGGCAATCCCATTTTTGATTCTCAAGGGAAAGTTATTGGTATTGCCATTTACATTCTTGAAAATTTAAATTTAGTTATTCCTGCATCTTATGCCTCTAAATTAGTTGGAGAGCAAAAGGCTAAAGCTTTAAGTAAAATAACTGAGGATGATTTTTTTACTACAAGTGAAGGTTTTTACCTGAAAGGGATAGCTCATATTATCGGTGAGCAGCGTCTTGAAGCAATTCAGTGTTTTGAGAAAACAATTAGTCTTAAACCCGAAAATAGTGATGCTTACTTTCAATTGGGCTTCCTTTATAGCCGCGCAGGAGAAAATGAAAAAGCTCTGAATGCCTATCAGGAAGCATCTAAGCTGAATCCAAGTAATTATAAGGCTTACTTTGGCTTGGGGATGGTCTACTTAAAATTAAATCAATATGAAAAAGCAATACCTCCTTTAGCTCAATGTACTAAAATTAATCCAGAATTTCCTGATGCTTACTATAATTTAGCCCTATCTTATGAGCAAACAGGCCGTTATGAAACAGCTGCTGAAATTTACCAAAAGTTCATTGAAGTAAATCCTGGGCCAGCTTGGACCGGTTACAATAGACTGGGCGAAGTTTATCTTAAGTTAAAGCAATATAACAAGGCAGTTTTAGCCTTTCAGGAAGTAATCAAAACCAATCCCAGTGATACAAGAGTTAATTATAATTTAGCCTACGCTTATGATATGGCTGGACAATATGAGAAAGCAGTTGAGACTTATCAAAACCTGATTAAATTGAACCCGAAGGAGACAGATAAATATTATAATCTGATATTCAGAGTATATGACAAAGCAGGAGAATATCAAAAAGCGATTGAAGTTGGTCAGCAGATGATTCAACAGAATCCTGATAAGGCAGGAAATTATTATAATCTGGGAATAGAATATTTTAAACTAAAAGATTATCAGAAAGCCCTCGAGATTTTTAATCAAACTACTGCTTTAGATCCTAATTATGGACCAGCTTATTACAATATTGGCTTAATACATTTCAAATTAGCTCAATTTGAAGAGGCTATTCAGGCTTTTAACAAATTCCTTGAGTTGCAACCAGACAACCCGGATGGTTATTATAATCTTGGAGCTGCTTACCTTCAGTTAAAGCAATATGAAGCAGCCCTGAAACCTTTACAGCGAGCGGCCGAATTAAACCCAAATTTTACCTTAGCTCACTACAATCTGGCCATTACCTATTTTGTTCTTAAAGACCGTTTCAGTGCTAATGAACAATATAAAATCCTTAGAACTCTTGATCCAGTCTTAGCTGAGAAACTCCGTAAGATAATCTTCAAGTAAAGTCAGCATACATAATGTAGAGTCTGTTTTAACAACCTTGTCAAACTTGCAAAAAGTATCACCTAATAGTAAACTAAACTTGTCTCTGATGAATAGAAGGAGGAAACTCATAATGAAAAAAATATTCTGCTCCCTTTTCATTCTTTTTGTGTTTTCAGGCTATTTACTTCCAGGAAAAAAAGAAATAAAAAATCTTCCTCCAAAATACCAAAAATGGCTTGAAGAAGAAGTAGTCTATATTATTACCCCTAAGGAAAAAGAAGTTTTTCTCCAACTTGAAACAGATAGAGAAAGAGATTTGTTCATTGAAGCTTTCTGGAAGCATCGTGATCCTGAACCCAGTACCCCTGAGAATGAATTTAAGAAAGAACATTATCAGCGAATTGCCTATGCAAACAAGTGGCTCGGACGAGGCACTCCAACCGTGGGTTGGAGAACTGATATGGGGCGAATTCATATCATATTGGGGAAACCCAAATCTATTGAAAGATATGAAAACGAGACCGAGGTCTACCCGACAGTGGTCTGGTTTTATCAGGGAATGAGTAAATATGGTCTTCCCGATTCTTTTAATGTTGTATTTTTCAAGAAATATGGATCTGGAGATTATGAACTCTACAGCCCATTAAAAGATGGACCTCAAAACCTACTGATCCATTATTCGGGCGACACCACAGATTATTTAAGTGCTTTTTACGAATTAAAAAAAATCCGGCCACAATTGGCCCAGGTTTCTCTTACTCTCCTTCCAGGAGAATCCTATCATATTTCCTCCCCCTCTATAGCTTCAGAAATTCTATTGGGAAACATAAACACAAAACCCCAGAAAGCAGTGAAAGACCAATATGCTGAGAAGCTTTTAAAATATAAAGATATAGTTGATGTTGAATACACGGCTAATTACATTGATAATGACCATTTAGTTTCAATTATTAGAGATAAATCAGGGATTTGCTTTGTTCATTATCTCATTGAACCAAAAAGACTTTCGGTCAACTTTTTTAACGATAAATATTACACCTCTTTAGAAATTTCAGGGAAAGTAACAGATCTAAAAGGAAAAACGATTTACCAATTTACTAAATCTATTCCTATCAAATTTGATGAAGAACAACTTAAAAATATTCAATCCAAACCTTTCAGCCTCCAGGATATGTTTCCTCTCATTGAAGGAAATTATAAGTTCAATCTTCTTCTTAAAAACACCGTTTCCAAAGAATTTACCTCAATTGAGAGAGATTTAATTATCCCTTACTTTCAATCTCTTAGAGAAATGACACCTTTGATTCTGACTCATCATGCTAAAAATGTTTCCTCGCCTCTGTCAAATAAACCTTTTAAAGTTGGAGATATTCAGCTTTATCCTTCTCCAAGAAACGATTTTTCTGTCCACGATAAATTATTTATCTTTTTCCAAATTCCCGGGATAAGTGAGGAAATAAGAGAAAATGGTCGTCTTCAATTCATATTTTATAAAGGAGATCAAGAATTTTTAAGAAAAGTAAAAGAGATTAAAACATACCCTCAAAAAGGCCAATTCTTAGAGGAATTTTCTCTTGAAAATTTTCCTCCTGCCCAATATCGGGTGAAAGTAAGTGTTCTTTCAAAAGAAAACAAAGAAATCCTTTTTGAACAGGCCTATTTTTTTATTTCTCCTTTAGTATCCATCCCTCGACCGTTCATCTATTCGGAATTAGCTCCTTCCTCAAACAATCCCTTAATTGATTATATTTTAGGAGGACAATATTTCAATCAAGGAAATTATGAAAGGGCTAAAGTTTTCCTGGAAAGAGCTTATCAAAAGAGACCTGATTCTTTAAAATTTGCCGAAGGTCTGAGCAGAACCCTTTTCACTTCAGGAAAATTTGAGGAACTAAAAAAGATATTATCGCCTTTTTTAAAAAACCCTCAAAAAGACTACCGATTTTTAAAACTTTTAGGACAAGCCTGTCAAAAACTAAATCAATTTGAGGAGGCAATAACTTATTACAAACAATACCTGTCCCATTACGGAACTAATCTGGAAGTCCTCAATGCTATTGGCTATTGCAATTGGTCAATTGGTAACAAAAAGGAAGCATTAGAAGCCTGGGAAAAATCACTTGAAATTGAACCTAAACAGGAACAGATTAAAAAATTAGTAACCTCCTTAAAAGGTGAAAAATGAAAAAATTCCTTTCAACAATTTTAATCTTATATTTGGGATTTTCGATTTTAATTTCCTGCCACTTTGCTAAATTAGAAAGAAATCTGTCTCCTGACGATAAAGAATTTCTTTCCAAGGTAAGATATATCATTACTAAAAAGGAAAAAGAGGTTTTTTTTAACCTTCCATTTCCTGAGCGAGGAAAGTTTATTGAGGAATTCTGGAAAAGAAGAGACCCTGATCCTGATACAGAGATCAATGAGTTTAAGGAACAGTATTTCCATCGTATTGAAGAGGCTAATCGTCTTTTTAAGGAAGGAGGAACACCTGGTTGGCTTCAGGATAGGGGAAGAATCTACATTTTGTTAGGTCCTCCCGAAGCAAGAGAAAAATATCCTACTGGATATACATTCTATGGACGGCCAATGGAAATTTGGTACTATGGTCCTTACCCAATAATCTTCATTGATTATTCCTATGTAGGAGATTATGAACTCTACCCCCTGAGTGCCCAGCATATGGCCGAGCTTTTAAAAGCTCAAATGGACCTTAAACCTAAAGTTCAAATGGGGGAAGTAATATTTGATTTCGCTCTAAATCTAAAGAAAATGAAAGATAATCAGCTAATTATTCAAATTAAAGTCCCTTACAAAAATATCTGGTTAGTAGAAAAGGATGACCGTTTGGAAACCACCTTAGTTCTTTCCTTGGAAATTTTTAACAATTTAAAAAGAAAAATATGGAACTACCAAAAAAATTATTTTATCTCTTTAAATCAAGATGAAGTAGTAAAAACACTCAGTAAAAATTATTTAATCGAAGTTCAAGTCACTCTTTCAAAAGATAATTATACGATGTCTGTCTCGCTGGAAAATAAAACTGATGAACAGAAGGTCGAAAAAACTATTAAATTTAGCTTATAATAAGAGGTAAAAAATGAATAAATTTAAAAAGGCATTATCATTATTTTTTAGTCTTATTATTATCTTTCTCATATCAAGTTCTCTTCTTTTCTCCCAAGCAGGAAGAGGAATAGCTCGCATAAATGGAAAAGTGGTTGATGAATCAGGAAATCCAGTCGCCTTAGCTAAGATTATTCTTCAATTTCTTCAAAATGAAGAAATAACCAGGGAAACAACAACGGATAAAAAAGGAAAATGGTTAATTGTGGGACTGGGCAGCGGCCAATGGAAAATCATAGTTTCCGTTCAGGGATTCATGCCATACCAAAAAACTATCAATGTCAGCCAGCTTGAGAGAAATCCATCTTTAAATATTGTTTTAAAAAAGGTGGAAAAACCAGTAGTTGAAGGAGCTGAAGAGATTGAACTTTTTGAAAAAGCTAATCAACTATTTGAAGAAAAAAAATTTGATGAGGCGATAACATACTACCGTGAATTTTTGAGCATAAATCCTGAATTTTACCAGATTCATTTTAATTTAGGCAATTGTTATAAAGAAAAAGGAGAAGTTGAACAAGCTTTAAAAGAATATCAAATTATTATTGAAAAAGCGAACCAGGGTAAAGATCGAAAAATTAGGGCTAAAACCTTAGCTGCCATTGGAGAATGCTATTTAATCAAAGAAGATTTAAATTCTGCTCAAAATTATTTTAAACAATCATTGGAATTAAATCCTAAGGATGAAATCTTAGCCTATAATGTGGGAGAGATATATTTTGCTCATCAAAAGCTGAATGAAGCAATAGAATACTTTAAATTAGCCGCTCAGATTAAATCTGACTGGAGTGATTCCTATTTAAAATTGGGTTATGTGTATCTCAACAAGGCTGATTATATGAAGGCTAAAGAAAACTTCAATAAATTTTTAGAACTTGAGTCAGATTCAGAAAGATCAGCGAGTGTAAAAAACATAATTGATTACCTCGAAAAAATGAATAAAAAATAAATTATAATTTCTACCCTCCTTGATTTTAAATTCCCTCTTTATAAAAAAACCCCGTCCCGAGGACTCGGGACGGGGTAGAACTTCTGCTTAGAACTTCTATTTAGAAAATAAACTTGACTCCAATTCGGGCACTAATTGGTCCTTGGAAGGACCATGGCTTCATGTAGCGGGGATCAAGCAGGACATTGTGTGTTGCAATAACATCTCGATAGTCAAAATGAGCCATAATTTCTGCATCAGTGATGTAGACATCTTCCTGGTTTATCAGGTGCCAATGACGCGTGGTGATCGCAGTGTCAAAAGCATTTTCCACATTTAAGTTTATCTGAGCAGTATATCTATCAGTGAGTTTTATATTGTATTCAGCATAAAGGTCAAGTCTCCATAAGAACGGATTTCGTCCTTCTGTACCACGGCCAATAGGATAATATCCCTGAATATTGTTCAACTCGAATTCTAAACTCTTTGGAGTACCACTCATCCCATAAAAGTATGCACCAACAGTCAATCCAAAATCAAAAGTGTAAGCGCCGTAAAATTTAAACTGATGAGGACGGTCAGTAGGTAATTTACCTGTTGATTCCTTCCCATCCTGAGTATAGTGCATAAACCAGGCATCAAAATATCTCTCAACATTAGGAGACTTGCGCCCTTGTTCATCAGAGCTGGCTAATCCAGAGAAATTACCCCAGAGATAGCTCCAGGTGTAGTGGGCACCACCCATCCAGTTGTTGGAGAAGCGTTTGTCAATACCGATATCAACTGAGTAATAGTTGCGCTTTGCTTTAGGAGTAGGCCAATATCCAGGAGCCCAGAGTTTATTGACCCAATCAGAACCTGGATTGCCATTGAAATATTGCTCACCTTCAGGGGTCTGAATACCAATATCCTCAATTGCCCAGAGAATGCGATTGTGGAGACCACGCATCGAAATAGAAACATCTTCCGTTACCCTCTTCTGGAATCCAAAGGTGTATTCAATTTTGCTGTAAGGCTTCATATCAGGTTGAGTCGTTTCATAAGAAGGTATACGCCAGTTAAGGGATTCAAAATATGGTAAGAAACTACCATCAGTGACAGGGTGGTCATACTCTCCAAACGTTGTCCAGTCCAATGTAGTCATATCATAATAACTGGAAATCCATTGGAAACCACCATAAGAACCTTCAGCCATTTCAAGCTTCATGACATCATAGTATATGCCGACACTTCCAAAAACTTTAAGACTGGCATCACCATACACATCATAAGCAAAACCAAAACGAGGAGCTGCTTTCTCTAAGAAATCGAATGTAACAGGAGGCTCTCCGAATTGAGGATATTCTGCTAGTACCGTAGGACTGGCAAAAGAGGGGATATCTTCTTTTTCAAAGCGAACACCAACGTTCAAAGTCAGTTTATCGCCAATTGTCCAGCTATCCTGTAAGAAAATAGCCCACCGATCGCTATGAATCTCAGCTAAAACACCAAAGGGATCTCGAGCTTCTAAATAACCGTAAGTTGTTGGCACAGTACCTAAATTGGGAGAATGATAATCATAGCCCCAGTAAAGGCGATAGTAAGTGTAAGGATAAGCATCATCTACATCTTGATGAATGCGCTCAAATTGCACACCAGCCTTGAACACATGCTCACCACCAAGATCAAAGTAATAAGTACCATCAACGGTGGCTGTTGTTCTGTCTTGAATATTTTTTCGGGTCTGATAGCCGTCATAATAACCATAATTGTACCAGTATCGAGCTCTTACCAATTCTGGTGGAACTCCTGGAATGCCTGCATTAGTGGCACGGAAGAACCAACGAGGCTCCGTAGGTCCAACCAATTGCTTCACATTGGTTCGGAAATATCCTCCAGTGGCACTAAGGAACAGATTATCACTGACAATATAATCGGCTCTGCCAGCGGCTGTAATTCCTGGATAATCATAGCCATATTTACCCCAATCCTTTTCCGGATTGCCTGAACCATCCATCGGAGGTAATTCACCTCTCCATTTGTAGGGATCCATAGCAAAACTTGCACTCATTCTGAGGTTGGAAAAAATTTGAGCTGTCAGTTTCCCTGAAGCACGGTACCAGTACCTCTTTTGGTTAAAGGTAGCATCTTTAGTCGGATCAGAGAGAAAGTGCGCATCTCTATCTATGCTTCTAGTTGTGGGTAGATAACTACCAAAAAACCAAAGTCTATCCTTTACAATATAACCGCCTATACCAAAGCCAAATTCATAATTGTGCCAGGTATCTTCTTTATAACTTTTATTTTCAACCCACTCGTCTGCATATTCGATGTATTGAGCTTCCGTATTATCCAAAGGATTTATCCGGAGAACCTTTCTCGGTGTGCCATTAGTCATACTTCCATTATAATAACCCATAAGCTCGCCGTGAAACTCATTTCCTCCGCTACGAGTAACGACATTGATAACACCTCCCATAGAACCGCCATACTCAGCTGCGTATCCACTTGACTTAACCTGAACTTCGTCGATAAACTCAAAAAGAACCTGCTGAGCAGAGTCACCAGTGTACAAATGGGTCGTGTTCACTCCGTCTACGAAAAACATATTCTCTGAACTACTGGCACCATCCATTGAGATACCTTGGAGTTCAATTTCATCATTTACTCCTGCAGTCACTGTTACCACTGAAGTGAAATCTCTTCCTTTGGGCAGCTTGGTAAACATCTCTTTGGTAATATTTATTGTTGTAGAACTTTTCCTGACATCCACCACAGGAGATTCTCCTCTGACAATAATTGTTTCTTCAATTTCAGCTGGGCTCAAAGTAATATCTACTCGCAGAGTTCTTCCCAATAGAACTTCAATATCTTTTCTCTCTATGGTGGTGAAGCCAGGAAGAGAAAAAGTTATAGTATATGTTCCAGGGGGTAAACTCACTAATCGAAAGCGACCACTTTCATCTGTTAATGCGGTAGCAGTTCCAATTAACGATGGACTTTCAGCTTCAACCGTCACTCCAGGAAGAGGAGTGCCATCATTGAGCTTAACAGTTCCTTCTAATTCTCCTGTCTGTTCTTGAGCGAAGAGGAAACTAAAGCTGAACATTAGGACAATCGTTGTAAAAATTAGTAATTTTTTCACTCAAACCTCCTTCTTTTTAAAATTACTGTAAAAACCTTGCCCTGGGAGTAAACTTACTCCCCCTTACCTTGTTTTTTCTTATCTCTATTCCCACCTCCTTATCTTTAAATTAATATGTAATGTAACCTCTTTGTGTTTAAATTTTGTCTAGACACTTCCGAATATATTTTTATGCAAAATTTATGCCAATTAGAATTTGAAGCGAGCTATTTCTAACTTTCTTTTTATCAATTAGATAGATCCTCTATTCTTTATCGAATTAAAGTTCCTTATACATTTTTTTGGATTATTCCAATTTTTTGGATTTAATCTAATTCTTTAGATAAAACTCTAATGATATTTTCTAACTTGTATTTCTTTCCAATCTCTTGAAGAATTTCCTGAGAAAAAGACCCTTCTTTGATTGACTGATACCACTTACCCAAGGTGGGGCAGGAAATTAATTCATAATTTTTTTTAATTAATTTATTAATTCCTCTCAGGGCCTGCCAGTGAGTAATAGTTAAAATAGCTAAGACATAAAAAAACACATTTGGACCTGGTAAGAGGGCTGCCAAACCACTAATAGGAAGAAGAAGGCCTTCTCCAATTAGCCAGCCAATATGTTTTGTTCTCTCTCTGTGTAAGAAAAATTTAAATCTAATTTTAATTCTTCTTGGACTTATTCCTTTAGGATAAAAAATTTGAATTTTTTCTTGCTCAAGAGACAATATTCTGGTAAATGCCTGCTCCTGAAGTAATACTTTTTGGGGGAAAGGTTTAGCCAACACTCGTTTTGCTTTAAGCCAGAACTTTCGCCATCTGGAAAACCCTGCCTCAATTTCAGGAGGTTCTTCTGAAAGAAATCTAAAATTCTTGTGATGATCTGGAACAAATAAGAACTTCATTTTTTAAAGTACATTTTATCATTATTTAATTAAGAAAAAAATCATTTAGTCTTAGTCAATAAGTAAATAAAAAATGGAGCCCCAATTAAAGCAGTTATTACCCCAATTGGTAATTCCGCCGGAGAAAGGATTGTTCGAGCCAACCAGTCAGAAATGACTAAAAATATTCCGCCCAAAAAAGCTGAAAACGGGAAGAGAAATCTATGGTCAGGACCAATTAGAATTCTAATTAGGTGAGGAACTATTAAACCTACGAACCCAATAATCCCACTGACTGAAACTGAGCCAGCGGCTAAGAAAGTAGCGATTAAAAGAAATATTTTCCTAATTCGATTAACTGGACAACCTAAGGATTGAGCTGTCTCATCTCCTAAGACTAATAAATTCATTTCCTTGGCAAAATAGAGAGAAACTAAAAAACATACCAAAAAATAAGGTAAAAATCCAATAATCTTTTCCCAATCAGCCAAGGAAAAACTGCCTAATAACCAGAAGACTGCTTTATGCATTGCTTCTGTTTGCCAAAAAATAAGAAACGAGGTTAAAGCTGAGGCTAAAGCACCTGCAGCAATCCCAGTTAAAAGAAGAATCTCAATTCGAATAGTTCCTGTTTTTTGAGATAAACTATAAACTAAATAGACAATGGCTAATCCAAAAAGAAAGGCAAATAAAGTTTGAACTGAGAAACCAAAAAATATAAGATTTAAATTCAAAGACAAAGAGATAACTGCTCCTAAGGAGGCTCCAGAAGAAACGCCGACCACAAAAGGACCGGCCATTGGATTCTGGAAATATCCCTGGAGAATTGCTCCTGAAAGAGAAAGGGCTGCTCCCACTAAAAAAGAAAGAACAATCCGGGGCAATCTTATCTGAAGATAAATAGAGCGGTAAGTTGAATCATTTTTGAAAATAAAATTGATTAAATCAGTAAAACCAGTGTTAACTGGACCAGTTAAAATTGATCCTAAAACTGAACCAAAAAAGAGAAAAATTAGAATGAGTAAAAATAATCTTCTTTTCTGGGGGAGGTTCATTAAAAAACCTCAGGATGAAGGATTTTAGCCAATTGATATAAACCATCAATTAATCTTGGCCCAGGTCGACTAATCAAATTTTCATCCAGGAAAAATATTTTTTGAGTTTTAACAGCCTTTATTTGTTTTAAAGGTGAATTATTCTCCCACCATTTCTTGGCTGAAAGAAAATCTTTTTCTTTTTTGGCTAAAATAATAATGATCTCTGGATTTTTATAGATTAACTCTTCCTGATTGTATTTGATCCAGGAGCGATGAATCTCTCCAGCAATATTTTCTCCTTTGGCTTTTATAATTAAATCGTTTAAAAAACTTGATTTCCCACACGTCCACAGTCCTTGGCCGTGAAGGGATAGAAAAACTTTCGGTCGATTGGTGACTGAGAGTAGCTTTTTTTGAATCCAATTATATTTTTGCTTAAGATGAGTGAGTAATTTCTCTGCTGCATTCGTCCTTCCAGTTAGTAACCCAATCTTTTGAATTAGAGAAAATATTCTTTCCATTCTATCTTGAATATCAAAGACAAAAACATTAATTTCTAATTGCCTTAATCTCTGGATTAACTCCAGCGGATTCCCCCGAAAAGCTAAAACAAGATTTGGGTTCAGATATTTTATTTTCTCTAAGTTAATATCAATTATTCCTCCTATTTTTTCTTTTGTTAAAGCCTGAGGAGGGTAATCACAATATCGAGTCACTCCAACTATCTGGTCCCCTAAGCCTAAAGCAAATAAAATCTCAGTTATATTTGGAGCAAGTGAGATTATTCTCCGAGGAGGATGAGAGAGATAAATTTCATAGCCTAAATCGTCAATGAATTTTTGCTGGGCAAATGACAGAACACAGAAAACAGATAACAGAAGACAGAAAACAGAAAGCTTCATTTTCGTTTTTCTTTTCATCTTCCTGCTTCTTGCTTCCTGCTTCCTGCTTCCTGCTTCCTGAACAATGAAATCTCTGGCAATCGAGATGCAGGATTTTCCCGAACCTCCACCTCTGCTCGAAAAACTTCTTTTATGTTTTCTTCAGTAATCAATTCCTCTGGTTTTCCCTGACAAAAGATTTTTCCCTTTTTTAAAAAAATAATCTGCTGCGCATAGGGAATAACCAGATTAATATTATGCTCAGTACAAAGAATCGCTTTCCCTTTTTCATTTTGGAGTTTAGATAAAAGCTGATAAATCTCTATCTGATAATTTATATCCAAATGAGAACTGGGTTCATCAAGGAAAATCAGAGGAGTATCCTGAGCTAAAGCACGAGCAATTAATACCCTTTGTCTTTCTCCACCACTCAAATGAACTATTTTCCGGTTTCTTAACTCGGTCACCTGAGTAAGTTCCATTGCCTCCTCTATTTTTTCCTGATCTTCTTTTGACTGACTGACAATTTTACCCTGGTAGACATAGCGAGCCATACTAATTAGCTCAATCACTGAAAATTCAAAAATATGAGTGACTAGCTGAGGAACATAAGCAATTTTTCGAGCAATCTCTTTGGGAGTCAGGTTAAAAATATCTTCTCCTAAAACAATTACCTCTCCCTTGGAATTTTTTAGCATTTTTTGAAGCCCTTTAATTAGGGTGCTTTTCCCCGAACCATTTCGACCCAAAATACAAACCATTTCACCCGCAGTTAGAGAAAAAGAAACATTTTTAATCACAAACCCATTTTCATAGCCAGCTGAAAAATTTTTAATGGTTAAAATTTCCATCTAA
>JBHIEE010000019.1:0-31239 GCA_046760445.1 Candidatus Aminicenantia bacterium | reverse complement strand
GTACTCGGGATGGAATTTTTATATATCTTCTCTTTGTTAGGATCATTTGAAAACCATTTAATTTTATAAAATAAGCTGTTATTTTATATATCCTAAGGATTTGAGCATTTCTAATGTTTGATTGTCTTTTTTCTTTTCCACTTTATTGAGTAAGGCTTGCTTAATAAAGGCATCCAATTTTTCTTTAAGCTGGATAATTTCTTTTTTGAATTTATTTTGATGATAAATATTCTCTGTCTCTGAAGGATCAATAGATAAGTTGAACAGTTCATATTCTTTTTTCTTTGGAGTAGAAATTAAGTGCCAGGGAAACTTCATAATGGAGAATCGGTCATAATATGACTCTGGAGTATATGTTTGAGCATAAATTTCAGACTGGTATTTTTTCTTTATTTTTAATAAGCTTTGACCTTGCATCTGAGAAGACTTTTTCCAGCCCATTAAGTCTAAGATAGTAGGAGCAATATCCAGTATGGTAACTGGTTCTGAAATTCTAATTCCTTTTTCTTTTGAAGAAGGATTATAAATGATTAAAGGAACCTTGAGATAAACGTTGTAAAGAAAGTGGATATGTCCAAAATGAGGACCTCCCCAGGCAGTTTTATATTCTCCCAGCCCTTCGCCATGATCGCCCACTAAAATAATATAGGTTTTATCAAAAAGATTTAAATTTTGGAGTTTATCAATTAATTTTCCAATTTCATTATCCACATATTCTACTTCTTTTCTATACAGATCTATTTGCTCAGAAGGAAGCAGATTTATTTTTCCTTCTATTTTAACTTCTATTTCTCTTTTATCTTCTGAATTAAACAATTTTATAACAGCTTCTTTTCTCATAAAATAAATGACTTTCTTTCTCTTTTCCACTAACCAGCCTTTCTCGAAATTTATTTTTAAATTTTCTGAATTACTGAATTCGATGGAAGTCAATCGAGCTCTGAATTCATATCCCTTCTTCTTTATAGGGAAATCATTTAAGACTTCAAATTTTAATGTATTTTCTCCCTTTTTCAAATTTAGGTTTAAATAATAAATATTAGAATTTTTAAGATGAAATTCTTTTAAAAGCAAATCATTCAAATAGATCCTGAAATTAGGAGGTAAATAGGGAGGGGCATATGGGTCATGAGGATCAGAATAATGAATCCACAAAAAGAATTTTTGGTCTTTATTTTCTTCTAGCCAGGGAAAGACTCGAGAATTGACTTCCTCTGCAGTGAGATACCATCTTGATTCAGGAAATTTATCATAATAAGAATCGAATCCATTCTTTAAACCATATCTTGCTGTTAGCACACCAAGAGAAACAAAGGCTCCGGTCAAATATCCTTTGTCTTTGAATATTTCAGCTAAAGATATTTTCCCTTCACCATTAAAAATCTCCCCATTGTTATAAATATTTAATTTATGGGGAGGTTGGGAATAAAAAATTGAAGCATGAGCAGGAAGAGTAATAGGAATTAGACTGTAACAGTTTTCAAATAGTATCCCTTTTTCAGACAGAGAATCAATACACGGAGTTAAAGCATTAATCGAAGAATAGGCACCAATGTAGTCTGCCCTTTGTGTATCTAAAGTAATAAGAATAAAGTTTGGCTTATGTTTGGGTAAAACAAGTAAATAGAGAATTAAAGCAGTGAGGATGATGGTTAGGCTTAAAATAGCGAGAGTGAATTTTTTCCATTCTCTCATTACTTGATGTAACCTAAAGCTCTTAATCTTTCCTTAAGCTCTTTATCTAAAGTTATCTCTTTGATTTTTTGTTTCTTGGAGACTTGATAATAGTTTCTTATTAATGTAATTAATTCAGTAATTACTTTGTGGTATTTCTGTTTACCGGCCAAATTAATTTTTTCTCCTGGATCATTTTCCATATCATAGAGCTCTACTTTATACTCTTTGAAATCAGTGCTGATTTCTTCTACATAAGGAGATATTATTTTTTCATTCACGATTAATTTCAGATTATTTTTGTTAATAGTAATAATAGTAGGATAAATCTCCCTGAATCTTCTAAGCGCTAAATCGCTGATAAAAGTTCTATTATTTTCTTCTTTTCCTTCTATTAAATTCATTAAGCTCTTTCCATCTAAGCTGGGGAAGGAGTATTCTATATCTAAATAATCTAAAATAGAAGGCATTATATCGACCAGCCTAACTATCTGGGCAATCCTTTTTCCCTGAAATTTTGAGTTAGGGAATTTAATAATAAGAGGGATTTTGATTGCTTCATTATAAAGACTGTGGTCATGTAACCAGGCTTTATGGTCGTAAAATTCCTCTCCGTGATCACTTGTTAAAATAATTAGTGTTTTATTGTATAAATCCAGTTCTTTTAATTGTCGGATTAAGGGTTTGACAAAATATTCATCGGTATATTTGATTTCTCCATCATATAAAGCAATTATATTTTTCCTCTCTTCTTCTGTAAATTGAATTGAATGTCTATCACTGTCTCCATTTTTAAAAATTTTTCCGAGATCAATTCTTTCCCATTTATGATTTTTATCTAAAAAAATCTTTCCTGTAGAAGATAAGTTGGCATAGGGATCATGAGGTTGATAAGTATGAAGGAAAAGGAAGAATTTTTTATCCTTATTTTGGTCAATCCAGGACAAGGCTTTTTCAGAAAGTATTTCTGCTTCATCATACCTAAAGGAAATATCCCCTTTGATTTTTAATTCCTGATAACTATCGAAGCCTTTTGCGAAGCCATATTTAGCATTAAGATATCCTCCTCCTGTAAAAGCACTGCAGTAGAAATTGTTATTTCTTAAGATATCAGCCAAAGTCATTATTTCTTCATTCATTCTTTGAAAAGGGAAATAGACTTGATGATGAACTGTATCTAAAGAAGTTAATAGGGAAATGTGGGCTGGTAAAGTCCAGGAAGTACTGCTAAAGGAGTTTACGAAAAGTATACCATCTTTGGCTAATTTATCTATATTAGGAGAGGTTTTTCGTGAATAACCGTAACAGCTTAAGTGATCGGGCCTTAAGGTGTCAATAGAAATCAATATCACATTTAATTCTTTTTCTTTGGAGATATTTGGGGAATAAATTATCGGATTATACCAGAATGAAGGTTCGATTCTAATAGATTTGCCTCGGGGTTTCCTTTGAGTTAAAAAAGAAATCTTTATCTTTTTATTCTCAAAAGAAGACAAATCAATCTTTTGTATAAAAAGGTTGCGGTCATCAGGATTACGAAAAGGATCTAAAGATTTCGAAAATAATAGTTTTTTCTTCTTTCCATCCTCTATTAATATCTTAAAAGTTACTCCACTTCCTTTCCTTTTCCAGTTTCTCTCTAAGAATCCACAGCCAAATTCCAAAAAGGCAGAAGAGGGAATCCTTACTGTAAATTGATATTCGCTTTTAGGAGGAGAGAGGAGAACATTAATCATCGAATTTACCAATTTAATTTTCTTTTTTACTTGGTAAGGGTTTTCTTTAACATTGAAATCATTTATTGGAAATTTATTTTGAATTTCATATAAATTCAATATTCCCTGTTTGATAAGTTCTTTTGTTTTTTCTTGTGGAGTAATGTAATATTTGATTTTATATTTACCTGGGGAATTGGAGGGAACAGAATCTTTTCTCGGGTGGTAAAGCAGAATCATATCTTTAGGAGTAGAGATTTTTATCATACCTATTAAAATAAATCTTTCTTTTTCAGGAACGGATGTCTCGTTTGAGTTTATATATTCCAGTTTTAATTTGTATGCTCCAAGTCTAACTTTTTCTCTAAAACGATAGAATTTTTTACGGCTTATTGGTGCTTCACCTATAATTTTTTCGTTAAGGTGGACTCTTAGATAAGGTATATTAAATTTGGCGTTCATATTAACAGCTACAATGTCAAGAATTATCTCTCCGTCAGGAAGGAATATATCCACTTCAAGGGGTTCTCCTCTTTTGACAACTACTCCGCTTGATTCACCTTTATAGTTTTTAAGGCTATTTAAATTAATAATTTTATTAGTCTGTAACCATTTCCAGTATTCTTCTTGTTCTTGATTTTCAGTAAAAAATTTAATCTTTTTTCTTTTTTTAAATAAATCCATTCCCTTTGGCTTTTTTCGTTCATTGAAAGCAAAAATAGGAAATTTAGTGGATATTCCCCAGACTTCATATTCGTCGTTGGAGAACTCAGGCAAATAAGTCCATTTTCCCGACAAATCTTCTTCTATTAATTTAAAATTTTTTATTAAGTTTTTTAAAGGAGTTTCAATGACATTTTCTTCTTTTAAATGATCTATAAATCTGAAAAGTTCTCCTTGTTTGAGTCGGTATTCTTTTGATTTTGAAAGATTGCACTGAATAAATCCAAAAGAAAATAAAATTAAAATATAAAAAATAAGTCTATTTTGAATTTTCATCAGCTAAAAATTATACTCTATTTATTAAAGTATTTGCAAAAAAATTTTTCTTTATATAAAATAATGCCTTCAATTCAAATAAAAACGATGGAATTATTAATCTTTTTTCTAATCATAGCAATCCTAACCTTAATCATGGTTTTTATTGGGGTTTTTCTCGGGCCAAAAAAAATTTATTCTTCAAAATTAGAACCGTTTGAATGCGGAAGCCCTTTGCTTCAGACTGAGATAGGTTCGTTTCCTACCAAATATTATCTAATAGCCCTTCTGTTTCTGTTGTTCGATATTGAAGTGGTCTTCCTTTTTCCGTGGGCATTAATTTTCAAGAGGATGAAAATCACTGCCCTTCTTGTTATTTTTGCTTATTTTTTTGTGCTAATTGGTGGATTCATTTATGCTTGGAAAAAAGGGGCTTTGGAATGGGAATAATCGTGAAATGTAAAATGTAAAATGCAAAGATAAAAATGACAAGAAGATATGAAATTCTAAGCACTAAATCCGAAATACTAAACAAGCACTAATGACCGAAAATTCAAATGTTCTAAAGGAATTTAGTTTTGTATTTGGAAAATTTGAATTTAGAATTTGTTTAGAATTTCGATATTAGGATTTAGGATTTATTATACTAATGCTTTAAGAAAAGCTAAAATACTATAAGATGAAGGTTAATTTTATTACAACTCGATTTAATCATATCTTGGGTTGGGCAAGAAAGTTCTCACTGTTTCAGTATCCCTTCGTTACCGCTTGCTGTGGGATGGAATATATGTCTGCTGCTTGTGCCCATTTTGATATTGACCGCTTTGGTGCTGGTTGGACACGGTTTTCTCCTCGACAGTCTGATATGTTGTTGGTCGTGGGTACAGTAAATCAAAAACTTGCTCCTGTGTTAAAGAAGATTTACGACCAAATGACTGAGCCAAAGTGGGTAGTAGCTATTGGAGCTTGTGCGGTAAGTGGCGGGATATATGATAATTATGCTGTAGTTCAGGGAATTGATAAAATTATTTCAGTTGATGTATATATTCCTGGCTGTCCCCCTCGACCAGAAACAATCTTAGACGCTTTGATAAAGCTGCAGCACAAGGTTCAAACTCAAACTCAAGATTGGAAATGGAAGGATAAATTTACTGGGAAATGAAAGAAAGTTTAGGTTTAAGAAAATTGAAAGAGAAATTTCCTAATGAGATTATAGAAATTTCTTTTCATTTCGGAGACGAGACAATTCTCATTCAAAGGGAAGCTTTGTTCGAAGCAGTGAAGTTTCTAAAGCATGAAGAGGAACTTAATTATGAATTATTATTAGATATTACCTGTGTTGATTTGTTGGGATTAGAGGATACCATTCAGACAGCAGGAAAAGATAGATTCGAAGTAATTTGCCATTTATACTCTTTTAAATTAAACCATCGAATCCGCCTGAAAATCCGCGTATCAGAAAGTGAAGCATGGGTAGAGTCTCTTACACCGCTGTGGGAAAATGCAAACTGGTTAGAGAGGGAGGTATTTGATATGTTTGGTCTGAAATTTAAAAATCATCCTGATTTAAGAAGAATACTAATGTATGAAGGATTTGAAGGTTATCCTCTTCGGAAGGATTATCCATTGAAGAAAAGACAACCAAGAACTTTATAGAAATTTAAAATGTAAAATGCAAAATGAAAAAACCATCCCGAGCACTCGAGACAAAATTCAAAACTGATTTTAGAAAAACTTGCTTTCAAAATTGTAATTTTGCGCTTTGCATTTTGAATTTTGAATTTATTTATATTCTAAAAGATTAAGACAAAGAGATGCCTGAAGTTTTTAAGAAAAAAGCAAAAAAAGAAAGTCTTCTGTTAAATATGGGACCTTCTCATCCAGCGATGCATGGTACAATTCGGATTATGCTTGAATTGGAGGGAGAAAGAGTTTTAAATTCTGAAGTAGAAATTGGGTACCTTCATCGAGGGTTTGAAAAAACATGCGAGCATAAAACCTATTTTCAGGTATTACCTTATACTGATCGGTTAAATTATGTTTCTCCTTTAATCAATAACACTGGTTATGTAATGGCAGTTGAGAAAATGCTTGGTCTGGATATTCCTGAGCGAGCTAAATATATCAGAGTGATAATGTGTGAAATTTCCAGAATAAGTGACCATTTAACTTGTTTGGCAGCAATGGCTATGGAGACAGGTGCCTTTACTGTATTTCTGTATATGATTAAGGCAAGAGAATTTTTATGGGATATTGTAGAACAAACAACTAGTGTAAGAATGACTACTTCTTATATCAGAATTGGTGGCGTGAGAGCAGATTTGTCTTCAAATTATAAAGAACTCATTAAAAAAGGAATAAAAGAAACCAGGAAGGTGCTGAAGGACTGTCACGGCCTTTTAACTAATAATAAAATATTTCTTAATCGAACAAAAGGAATAGCAATTGTTTCCAAAGAGGAGGCTATTTCATACGGATTTACTGGTCCTTGTTTACGGTCCACTGGAGTTTATTATGATGTTAGAAAAGCACAGCCTTATCTAATTTATGACCAATTGGATTTTGAAGTTCCTCTCGGGGAAAATGGCGATAATTATGATCGTTATTATGTCAGAATGTTAGAAATGGAGCAAAGCTTGAGGATAATTGAGCAGGCAGTGGAGAGGATGCCTCAAGGAAAAGTTGAACTAGAGAATATTCAGGAATATATTGAGCCCTACCAGGCTATTAAATCTTCAAAAATAAGAAAACCCACTCAGAAGATAAAGCTTTCTCCTAATTTAGAGGGTTCTGAAAAAGATAAGTATCCTTATATTTTAACCAGGGATAAAAGATATATTATTCCGCCTAAAGAAGATACTTATACTACTATCAGCGGCTTAATCAGTCACTTTAAGTTTTTTATGAAAAATCATGGAATTCATCTCTCAAAAGGAGAGGTATATTTTTCTGTAGAAGGAGGAAATGGAGAAGTAGGGTTCTATATTGTGAGTGATGGCACAGACAAACCTTATCGTCTCCACCTTAGAGCTCCTTGTTTTCATATCGTTTCTGCCTTAGAAAGAATGATTCAAGGCGGTTATGTAGCTGATATTATTCCCACTTTTGGCTCCCTGAATATGATTGGAGGCGAGCTTGACCGATGAGCGTTAAATTTTCACCTGAAACAGAAAAAAAGATTAAAGAGGTTATCAGTTATTATCCCCAAAAACAGGCTGCTTTACTGTCTGTTCTTCATCTTGCTCAGAAAGAATTTGGTTATATTAACCCAGAAGTAGAAAAATTAGTGGCTCAAATTTTAGAAATGAAGCCAATTAGAGTTCGGGAAGTAGTTACTTTTTATAGTATGTTCCATCAACAACCCGTGGGCAAATATCATCTCCAGGTTTGTTCTAACATCAGTTGTTCTCTTCTTGGCGCGGAGAAAATAATAGATTATCTTTCAAAAAAATTAGGAATTGGAGTGGGTGAAATTACCCCTGATCGGAAATTCACTTTATCAACAGTTGAATGTCTTGGAGCTTGTGAATATGCTCCGTGCATGCAGATAAATTCTGAGTATTATGGAAATTTAACTGAACAAAAGATTGATCTTATTTTAGATAAGTTAGAATAAACAGGGTTCAAGGAGTTAAGAGGCCAAGGGTTCAAGTGATATGTTAAAAAATTATAAGGACTCCTAAATTTAAAATGTTAGAAAAAGTTTTAACTAAAAATTTAGAGGTTGAAAATCTATCCAATATAGAAGTCTACCTAAAATATAATGGTTATCAAGCACTAAAAAAAGCTATTTTTAAAATGACTCCTGAGCAAATTCTTCAAGAAGTGAAGAAAGCGAATTTAAGGGGAAGAGGAGGAGCTGGATTTCCGGCTGGTGTGAAATGGAGTTTTGTTCCTCAGAAAACAGATAAGCCTAAATATTTATGTGTTAATGCAGATGAAGGAGAACCTGGAACATTCAAAGATCGCTTAATAATGTTAAAAAACCCTCATCTTTTAATTGAAGGAATAGTTATTGCCAGCTATTGCGTGGGGATAAATACTGCTTATATTTACATTCGAGGAGAGTATGAACATATTGCTTTAAAATTAGAGCAAGCAATAAAAGAAGCTTATCAGAAGAAATTTCTCGGTAAAAATATTTTGGGCTCAAAATTTAATCTTGATCTTTATCTCCATCGAGGAGCCGGGGCTTATATTTGCGGAGAGGAAACAGCCCTTTTAGAGTCTTTAGAGGGTAAAAGAGGATATCCGAGATTGAAGCCCCCATTTCCTGCCTCGATTGGGCTATTTCAGGCTCCCACAGTAATCAATAATGTTGAAACCTTATCTAACATCCCTTCAATAATTTTAAGAGGTGGACAGTGGTTCACCCAACAGGGATTGCCAAAGGATGGTGGCACCAAACTTTTTGCTGTCAGTGGAAGTGTAAAAAAACCTGGAGTTTATGAATTGCCGATAGGAACAAATTTAAAAGAGATAATATTTGATTATGCAGGTGGACTGAAAGAAGGTAAAGAATTAAAAGCAGTTATTCCTGGCGGATTATCAGCCCCGATTCTCACACCTGAAGAAGTAGAAATTTCAATGGATTTCGATTCATTACTTGCGGTAGATTCAATGCTTGGCTCAGCAGCGATAATTGTTATTGATAAAGAGACTCCAATAATTGAGATCTTAAAAATTGTCACTAAATTCTATGCTCATGAGTCATGCGGTCAGTGTACTCCCTGTCGAGGTGGAACTTGGTGGATGGATAAAATGGTAGGAAGAATCTGTCAGGGTAAAGGGCGAAAGAATGATGTTGATAATCTTATTCGAATTGCTAATAACATCTGGGGGATGACTTTGTGTCCTTTGGGTGATGCAGCGGCTATGGCTGTTCGGGCAATTATAAATAAATTCAGAGAAGAAATAGAAGAATTTATTAGAAAGGATTGAGGATTGAGGATTAAGGATTGAGTCTTGTTTCTCAGTACTCAATGCTCAATTCTGTTTTTAAGAAGATGATAAAAATAACAATTGATGAAAAAGAAATTGAAGTAGAAGAGGGAATTACTATTCTTCAGGTTGCAGAAAAAGTTGGAATTGATATTCCGCGCTTATGTTATCATCCCTCCCTTGAACCAGAAGGAAGCTGTCGGATGTGTTTGGTTGAAATTAAAAATTTACCTAACCTCCAGTTAGCTTGTGCCACTCAGATTAAAGATGGTATGGAGATTGAAACGAATAATCCACGGGTGCAAGAAGCGAGAAAGAGTGTATTAGAATTTTTAACAGTTGGCCATCCATTAGATTGTCCTATTTGTGACAAGGCAGGAGAATGTAAACTTCAAGACTATTATTATTGTTATGGTCTTTTTGATGATCAGTTTGTCGAGGATAAGCAAAAAAAGGAAAAACTCATTAGATTAGGAAAAAATTTAATTTTAGACCAAGAAAGATGTATTCTTTGTACCAGGTGCGTCAGATTTTTGAGAAAAATTACTAAAACTGAAGATCTAGGGATAATTAATCGAGGGAAAAATTCATTGGTTAGTGTATACGAACAAGAATTAATAGACAATAACTACAGCGGGAATTTGGTAGACATCTGTCCAGTAGGAGCAATTACTGATTTAGACTTTAGATTCAAGATTAGAACATGGTTTTTAGAACAGAAGGAATCAATCTGTCCTCTTTGCAGTCGAGGATGCAATATAAAAATTCACTTTTTACCTGATTTATTCCGTTTTGAAAATAAAAAGAGAGTTTATCGAATCACTCCTGTGTCAAATCCAGAGATAAATGATTACTGGATTTGTGATTTAGGAAGGTATAATTATCACTACATTGATCAAGATAGGATTTTATCTCCAGCTAAGAGAATAAATAATCAGTTGAAGGAAATTTCTTGGCAGGAAGCTTTTAGTCAAATAGGAAAAGAAATAAGGATAATTTCAAGAAGAAAAAGAGAGGATGAAGTAGGAGTATTAGTTAATCTGAGCATGACTAATGAAGAATTCCAGATGGTTAAGGAATTCTTTCAGGATCGTTTGCATATTAAAGAAATCAGAGTTATCAAGAAGAAAGAAGATAAAGGAGATGATTTTTTGTTAACTTCTGACAGAAATCCAAATGCCAAAGGAGCAAAAAAAAGAGGATTTAAAGAAAAAAAATTTAACCTAAAAAATTTTATCGACCAGAAAGAAATTATTTTTATTTTTGGTCAAGAAGTAATAGAGTATTACCCAATAGAGTTAATAAAAGAAACATTTTCCAAGGTGAAGACTAAAGTCCTTATTACTCACCATCAAGGAGAGTTGGTTTCCTTGGTTGATTATCTTCTTCCCTCAACTGTTATTCCTGAGAAAGAGGGGAGTTTGACTAATTTCCAAGGGAAAATTCAAAAAATAAATAAAGCTTTAGAGCCATTAGGTGGAAGTAAACCAGAATCGAAAATCATAACAGAGTTGGCTGAGCAAATACGAAAATGACAATTAGAGAAAGGATTCAAAGGGTTAAGGATTCAAGGAGCCAAGTGAAATCAGTAACCCTCGAATCCTTGAATCCCGTAAAGGGACGTTGTCCCAACGGGACTTTACGTCCTCGAATTCTTGGCCCCTATAGAGACAATGATTGATATACTAATTTTAGTTTTAAAAATAATTTTAGGAATAAGCTGGCTTCTACTTTTAACTTTACTTCTAACTTGGGTAGAGAGAAAAGAAAGTGCCGTTATTCAAGACAGGATTGGTGCTAATCGAGCCTCGATTTTAGGAATAAGAATATTAGGTCTTTTTCAGCCCTTTGCTGATGCGATTAAAATGGTGTTCAAAGAAGATTTTGTCCCTCCTTTTTCAAATCGTATCCTTCACACCCTTGCTCCTTTCCTTCCTTTCTTTTTTGCCGCAGTAACTTTGGCAGCCATTCCTTTTGGTGATACTTTAATTATTGGCTCAAAAACAATTCATCTTCAAATTCTCAAAATGAATGTCGGATTGATTTACATTTTAGCCATGTTTTCATTAGGAATATATGGAGTGATTATTGGTGGCTGGGCTTCTAATAATAAATATGCCTTGTTGGGAGGGATGAGGGGAACAGCTCAGATAATCTCTTATGAAATTGCTCTTGGCCTTTCTCTTGTTGGATTGATTATGATTTATCCCTCTCTGGAATTAAATGAGATTGTTCGTTATCAAGGAAAACTAATTTTTGGTTTTATTCCTCAATGGGGTATAATTTTACAACCCGTAGGATTCATTATATTTCTCATTGCTGGAATGGCAGAGACAAAAAGAATTCCTTTTGACTTGCCTGAAGGCGAATCCGAAATCATTGGTTTTTTTACCGAATACAGTGGGATGAAATGGGGTCTTTTTATGATGACTGATTTTGTGGAAGTAATTTTAATTTCTGCTCTTATTGCTACTTTGTTTTTTGGTGGCTGGCAAATACCCTACCTTGAAGCAGATGGCTTCCATTTTCCTTGGGGAGGAGAATTGTTATTAGCTCACTGGGTGGTAGTTATTTTACAAGTTATTTCGTTTAATCTAAAAGTCGCTTTTTTCTGCTGGTTTTTAATTCTGGTTCGCTGGACTTATCCTCGGTATCGCTATGATCAATTAATGGATTTAGGATGGAAAGTATTAATTCCTCTTTCATTTATTAATATATTGGGTACAGGAATACTGTTGAGTATTTAAAATGACAAACCGAGGATTGCAAATCATATGTCTCATGCTGAATTCAGCTTGGGACTTGTGACTTGTAACATGAGACTGAAAATGTTTAAGGCATTAGAATATTTTTTAGAAATTCTTAAAGGAATTTGGATTACCAGCCGTCATTTTGGGGTCAATCTCTTTTTTCATTTATTAAATCTACTTGGTTTGAAAACTAAAAGAAAAGGAGCTGTTACCTTTCAGTATCCAGAACAGAGAAAACCGTTGAGTCACCGGCATAGAAGTTTACATCGGTTAATGACTCGCGAGAATGGTGAACCTCGTTGTGTGGCTTGCTTTCTTTGTATGACAGTCTGTCCTTCAGAATGTATCTATCTTGAAGCTGAGGAAGATCCTGACCCAGAAATTCAAAAACACCCAGCAAAATTTATAATCGATTTAAGTCGATGTTGTTTTTGTGGATTTTGTGTAGAAGCCTGTCCAGAAGATGCACTAAGAATGGATACCAATATAGTTGAATTAGCCGAATATTCAAGAGATGATTTAAATTATGATTTAAATAAATTAATTAAAATTGAAAGAAGATGAAAACCACAGAGAAATGAAAATTACAAATAACAAATTCCAAATTACAAATAAATAACAATGACCAAAATCTCAATGACCGAAACAAAAAGTTTGGATATTGGAATTTATTTGATATTTGGTGCTTGGAATTTGGGATTTATGAGTTCTGTGGTTAAATTCGGCAATATTAAGTATATAACCCAAGATGGAGAAAAAATTGAACAAAATTAGAGTTGGCCAGTTTGAAGTTTATGGTTTGACAGACGGTACTTTTTTGCTCGATGGAGGAGCAATGTTCGGGATAGTCCCTAAGGTATTATGGGAAAAGAAAATGCCAGCAGACAAGAGAAACAGAATATTACTCTCTTTAAACTCAATATTAATAAATACCGGGAAAGAATTAATTTTAGTTGAGACAGGAATGGGCGGAAAGCTTGATCCTAAAAATTTAGAAATTTATGGAGTAAATAGAAAACCTGATTTGATTCAGTCTTTAGCCAAGATAAATTTTACTCAACAAGAGATAGATTTTGTAATCAATACTCATTTACATTTTGATCATTGCGGGGGGAATACTTCTTGGGCACAGGATGGACAAATTAAACCCACTTTTCCTCAGGCAAAATATATTATTCAAAGAGGCGAATGGGAGCATGCTTTACAACCCAATGAACGAGATAGAGCAAGTTATCTCAAGGAAAATTTTCTTCCTCTAAAGGGATACAATAAATTGGAATTGATTGAAGGTGATGCTGAAATTGTGCCTGGAGTTGAGACTATTTTAGTTCCAGGCCATACTAAATATCATCAGTGCGTTAAAGTTAGCTCAGAGGGAAAGATTTTATTTTTTTTAGGAGATTTAGCTCCTACTACATCTCATATAAATCTTCCCTATATTATGAGCTATGATTTATACCCTCTGGAAACTTTAGAAAATAAGAAGAAAATATTTCGCCAGGCAATTGAAGAAAACTGGATTTTGACCTTTAATCATGACCCGAACTATTTTTTTGGGAAAATCAAAATTGAAGAAAAGAAATATAAATTCATTCCTCTTAAAAAAGAGTGCTTTTGATTTTGAAAACCCATTTATGATCCGGGTTTTCGAAACATCATTTTAGTTTCACCTCCACCTAAATTGAAATTCTAAATCCTAAGCACTAAATCCTAAACAAATCCAAAATTCAAATTCTCTAAATCTCAAACAGATTAAAGTAACTTTTGTTTTGGTCATTTGTCCCGAGTGCTCGGGATGATATTGTTTAGAATTTCGAATTTAGTATTTAGTATTTTTACTCTCTTCTTTTCATATATTGAAATCCCCATCTCTTAAAAATATCTCCAGTTCGTCATTTGAAAGCCTTTAAGTTTAAATTAACACCTCAAGCTTTTTTTCTCTCTTTCAGAATTCTTAATTCACTTCTCAGTAAAGATAGGGGTTTGAAGGTTACCATTGATTAAAATATTAATGGTTACTTTTCCTTCAGAGTCAGGAATATAATATATTTCTTTCTGACTTCTCCGGAGCTGGTCAACTAACTCAGGGAAGAGAGTAATAGCTACTTCTAAATCTAAATTGTGATTAAAGTCCAAATAACCTGAAGCTTGCCAAAGGCTGGTTTCTGTTTCTAAAATGAGATTTTGAAGATATATTTTTTGTCTATCAATTTTAAAATTAGTTGACAATTTTTTGAAACTAATTTTTTCAAATTGAGGTACTTCCAGGAAAGAAATCAATTTAGTTAAAAATGGCCATTGGCCAAATTTTCCATTCTGGATTTTTATCTCGCCTTGACCAAAAAGGGTGGATTTAAGATATTTTTTTTCGAGGCCATATCCTTCAAAATATCCCTGTCCGTCAGTTTGGCCAAAGAGTTGATCAAAATTTAAGAATTTTTTGAGTACTTTTCGGGTATTAATTTTATTAATTCTTAAATCAGTTTTATATGGAATTTTCAAGAAATTCAAATCAAAATGAGATGTTCCGTTAATCTCTCCATCAAATCCAGAGAAAGTTATCTCACTAAGGTTAATTTTTCCTTTATTGTATAGTCCCTTGAGACGAAAATTTTTAAATTCCTCATTTGAAAATGTAATTTTTTTTAGGGAGCTATTAATTTCAAGTGTTAGATTTAATGGTTTTCTCATCCCTTGTTTTTTTTGTTTAAGAAAAAAACATTTGGCTAATATTTCATCTAAATTCAGATAATCAGATTCTATCTTCAAAATACCCTGAACCGGGAAGGAAGAGTTTAGATTACCTTTGATCTTAAAATCAGAAGAACCAATTATCCCAGAGATCTCACTCAGTTCAATATTTTTATTTTGCAGATTAATCTTTGCTGTAAGATTTTTTATCGGATAAGGAAGAGATTTGTGTTCGAGATAACCTGATGTTAATTCAAATCGTCCGTATCGGGTAAGAGTTTTGTTTTCTGTTAAAAGGGTTAAATTAAGATTAGTTCGTCCTTTAAAATTAGCTTCAGGAGGTAGATTAAACAATAATTTAATGGTTGATAAATCAAAACTTGATTTACTCCAGAGACTAATTTTAGGCGATTTATAATTTTTTAGTTTTCCTGAAAGAGAGAAAGGAACATCAACTATAAATCCGTCCAAATTAAAAGATGAGATCTGATTTTTGTTGCCCAAGAGGTTAAATTTAGCAGAAATAGAACCTTTCGGATTTTTATTTAAAAATTTAGTAAAGTTATTCAGAAGAGGACTGGAAAAAACATTTTCAAGGGATATAGGTTGAATTTGGCCTCTTAAATTATATTGTGTAGTTTTTCTTATTTCGGAAATTGTTCCTTTAAGAAAAATAGTAAATGGTTGATAAATTAATTCCAATTCATTTACTTTTATTGTCTTTCCAAAAGTGATTTTATTTTTAACTAAAATATCCACTCGGCTAAAATTTTCTTTTCCGGTGAAGAATGAAACCTTGGTTTCTCCTGAAAGCTGAGCTTTCTTGGTTCCTTTAAACACTAAATTCTGATTCAAATTTGAGAATTCTATTTTTCTTTTTCCTTGGTAGGAATAAATTATTTTTCCGTTTTTTATCTCACATTTGGAAAGAATTATATCTGAGTTTATTTTTAATGGACTTCTTTTCCGAAGCCAATCAGAAATTGTTTGACCATCTATTCTGCTTTCAATTATTATTTCCGGCTCCTTTAGGTTAATCGCCTTGAAATTTATTTCTTTTTTTAATAGAGAAAAAAGTTTTAAGTTTAACTCAAGTTCCTTGATTTTCATAAAGGGATGGTCGGAAGAGAAGTCTTTTGGAAATTCTATTTCCACTTTATCTGCAATAGCACATAATCCTCGCCTGAAGGAGAGATGGACAGTTTTAATTTTTACTGGCCGATTAAGCAATTTTTCAAGCTTTTCTATTACGACCGGCTTTAATTTTTCTGATGTAAAATAAGATTTCAAGACTAAAAAAGAGCTTAGAGAAAGGATTAATACTCCAACTAAAACAATAATCACAGAGAAAAGTACTATCTTTTTATGCTTTGTGATAAACATTATTTTCCTTATTTAAAAATATAACCTAACTTAGGCTAATTTTCAAACTCAGAAATAATTAATTTGTCATTAAAAGCAGAATAGAATAGAATATACCAAAGGATTTTCATTGAAATTTGTCTAATTAAATGGAGATAAAATTAATGGAAAATCTCCCTGAGGGTTATTTAGTGGAAAGGGCAAAGGAAGGAGACATGGAGGCTTTCGGTGAATTGGTTAATCGGTATCAGAAAAGAATTTATCTCGCTATTTATCAAATGACAAATAATCATTCAGAAGCAGATGATCTTTCCCAAGAAACTTTTTTGAAAGCTTATCAGGCCTTGTCTAAATTCAAAAAAGAATCAAGCTTTTATACCTGGCTATATCGAATTGCCGTTAATTTAGTTTTTAATTTTCTAAAAAAAGAAAGAAGATTGAAGAAGTACCCTCTTGATGAAAAGGAAATAAGAAAGATGGGACCTCATTTTTCAAATTCACCTCAAAAAATAATGGAGGGAAATGAGCTCCAGACAAAAATGAAGGAGATAATTAATACTCTGCCTCTGAATCAAAGAATGGCCATAAATTTAGTCATTTATCAAGGGATGTCTCACAAGCAAGTGGCTAAGATTCAAAGATGTTCAGAGGGAACAGTCTCATGGAGATTATTTCAGGCGAGGAGAATTTTAAAAGAAAAGTTAGAACCATATTTAAGAGGATCAAAAAATGAGATGTAAAAAAGTTGACAGATTATTGTCTGATTATCTTGATGGAGCTGTCTCAGAAAAGACAGCAATAAAACTTGAAAAGCATTTAAGGGATTGTTTTCAATGTAGATTGACTCTCAGCTTGTTTAGAAAAATAAATAAAGAGATAAAAAGTTTTCTCATTTCGGAACCTTCCAGTGAGTATTGGACTAACTACTGGCCAAGGTTAAAGAAAAAGATAGAAAAAAGCCAAGCTGAAAAGCGACCCGAATATTCCTCTAAAAAAGTCTGGAAGTGGTCTTTAGCAGCCGCTGGATCTGGTTTAATTTTAATTCTGGTATTGGTATTTCTTCCTGAAAGAAGACCTTCAGAACAAATAGTCTATCCTTTTTCTTCAGAACAGGTTATCGCTGGAGTAATTCAGGAAATCGAAGAGAATAATCAGCTCAAGGAGTATTTTGATTGGTTAGTTTTAGCTGAAATAGGAGAGGAGATGGAACAGGTGTCTTATTTTAATAAATACGAAAGTTTAGTGGATTTTTACTCTCTTTTTAATCAACTTACTCTGGAAGAAAAAGAAATATTTAGTTCACAACTAATTAAGGAAATACAAAGTAAGGAGGTAGAAAATGAAACTTAAACGAATCCTAATTTTGGTCGTGGGTGGATTAATAGTCTATTCATTTCCAGTTTTTGCCCAGCCGGAAGAGAAGTTCAATCCAAGGAAAAAAGAAGAGGAAGAAATTCGCCGTCACATTGAGACCTTGCGAATGTGGGAGATGACCAGAGCACTTGATCTGAATGAGCAGCAGGTAGCAAAAATTTTCCCGGCGCTCAATCGAGTTGAAAAAGAAAAGGCTGAGCTTCACCGTCAAATCAGTCAGGCGATCAAAGAATTGAAGGAGTTACTTGACTTGGAAAAACCAGATTTAGCTCAGGTTAAAGCCAGGCTAAATGAGATAAAGGAACTCCGCGAGCTCATTCAGGAAAAAGATAGGGAAGTGGAAAAAGTTTTAGAGAAGAATTTATCAGTAGAACAACAGGCAAAATTTGTTCTTTTTTCTGTTCGGTTTATGCAGGGATTGAGAGAGAAGTTGGATCGAGCTCGAATGCTATATCGAAAAAAGATGTTGGAAGAAAGAAGAGAAAGAAAACACTGATCACACCCCCTTTCACTAACCCACCCCTTTCTCGGAAGAGCCTCTCTTAGGTAGAAGAGAGGCTCTTTTTTTATATTTATAGTAATTTAAATTGCTAACTTTTTAATTATTGCCTGAGCAAGGCTCTGGAAGATAAAACTTCCTGAAGCTGCACCAGGATCAATGTGTCCTTTACTTTTTTCTTTGGAAGCACCTATTCTTCCATGTAAAGCAATCATTTCCTTTGTTGACCTGACGCCATGTGCAGCAGCAGTGGTTGCTCTAAGAAGTCCAATAGGAAGACTAGCGTTGGAATCTCGTGCTAATTTGAGTTCTTTTAAAGCTGGAGATAAGGCATCTATTATTGTGCTTTCTCCTTCTTTTGCTTTGCCAAATGACTTAATTCCAGTTAGTATAGCTTCTCCTACTGCCGAGACAGTTTCGAGAGTTAATTCTGGCGTTCCTTTTATTTTCTGACTGGCTTCGATCAATCCTTTATTTAAAATTTGACCAATTGTTCCTTCTGTGTGTTTTCCAAGAATTTGACCAATATCTTTTAATGTTAATCTTAAGTCTGTTCTATCTATTTGATTTAGTTTATCTTGAACTGCTTTAAATCCCTTTAAAATTCGAGTTCCGTGATCGCCTCCCCCTACTTGGGAATCTAAATGATTCAGGTAATCTAAATTGTCATCTAAATTGGCTACAATTTCGTCTAATATTAGTGTTAATAAATCTTTTTTGTTCAATCTAAATCCTATTTATTTATATCCGGCCTATTTTTCTTGCTTGGTCAAGTAGTTTTTTTATTCTGTCTTGAGTGGTTGGATGGGTCCGAAATAAATTAACTAATCCTCCCCCTTTTAATGGATTAACAATAAACATATGAGCAGTAGAAGGATTGACCTCCATAGGAATTCTTCTCGAATATTCTTCTAATTTTCTTAAAGCTGAGGCTAATTTCTCGGGTTTCCGGGAAATTTCTCCTCCTTCCCGGTCAGCAGCATATTCTCTCTGCCGAGAAATAGCCATATGAATGAGCATTGCTCCAATCGGAGCTAAAATTGCGAGAAAGAGCGTTCCTAAACCACTATCCCTTCTTCTTGAACCAAAAAATAAAGCTGAGTAACCAGCGATTCGGGCGAGAATAATGATCGCTCCAGCAAGAGTAGCAGCCACTGTTCCAATTAACATATCTCGATGTTTGATATGAGCTAATTCATGGGCTAAAACACCTTCTAATTCCTCTCGATTTGTCAAGTTAAGCAATCCTTGGGTAACAGCCACTACTGCGTTTTTTGGATTTCTTCCAGTAGCAAAAGCATTGGGTGCCTGCTTGGGGATAATCGCAATTCTAGGCATTGGTAATCCAGCCTGTCTCCTTAGATTGTCTACAATTCGGTAAGATTCAGGGGCTTCTGCTTCAGTGAGAGGTTGAGCACGATACATTTTCAGAACAATCTTATCCGAGTAGAAATAACTTATAAAATTTATCATTCCAGCGAAAATCAAGGCAATAATCATTCCATTTCTTCCTCCGACCCATCCTCCAATCAAAACAAACAAGATGGTTAAAAGGGCCATAAGGAGAAAGGTTTTTATGGTATTCATTTTATTTCACTCCTTATTTAAACTTATCCACCTTAATATATTATACCTTTTAAAGTTTATTTAATGTCAAGTAGATTGATAATTTTTTTGATTTATTTTGAATCCAGTCTTTATTTCTATAACTGATTGAGAATAATAAAATTAAACTATGCTTTTTTAATTATTTTGAAAAATAAAATTAAAATTACTGAGCCAATTAAAGCCGCAATGGCATATCCCTTTATTCCTGTTTCAAAAGTGGTGCTAAAAATCAAGTTGCCTAAAAACCCACCGACGATTCCCACGATAATATCTCCGGTTACCCCAAAGCCTCTTTTTTTAATTAAAGCTCCTCCCAGCCAGCCAATAATTATTCCTACTGTCAACCAAGTAATTATCTGCACCGGCGACATATTATACCTCCTTTTTTAAGTTTCATTTACCATAGAGGAAGTTTAATGTCAAGGAGAATCGGATTAGCAAATTTGGAGATATAAAAATTCGATGAGTTTTAGGATTCCTTGATTTAGGACAAGAAGAAATGTTAAAAAAAGAATGAATGAAAGTTTATTCTTGGTATAAAGATTTTTTTAAATTTCTCGAGAAAATGTCCCAATCTTCTCATAAATGGCAGGTTTATTTTTCTTATTATTATCAACCTCATCAGGAATTTTTAGATAGTTATTTTAATCACTTTCCTTTAATGAATTTTTCCAGTTTAAAAGAAAGAGTAGAAACAATTAAAAGCGAAGATTATGCTTATCTAAAGAGTTTAATTAAAGAACATAATCCTGAGAAAATAATCATTGAGGCTTATCATCGGTGTAGGGAAATTTTCCCTACAAAGATAGAACCAGAAGTATATTTATTTGTTGGTTTTTTTAGCCCCGATGGATTTGTTATGGAATTTAAAGGAAAACCAGTTATTTGCTTTGGATTAGAGAGATTCAAAGGTTTTAGGTTGTTAAAAATTCTTTTCGCTCACGAGTATGGACATTTCCTTTTGAATTTGACCCAACGAGAAATTCCTCAAGAGAAGAAAATTGATTGGTTTTTGATTTCTGAGGGACTGGCCACTTACCTTTCAAGAATTGTTTTTCCAGAATATAAATTGTCCGATCATCTTTTTTTGCGAAGAGACAGATTGAATTGGTTGGAAGGAAAAAAAGAATTTCTAAAAAGTATTTATTATTCGTACCAGTTTAAGCAAAATATACTATCAGAGCTTTTATTAAAAGGAGACCCTGAATTAGATATTCCTCCTCAGGCGGGAAAATATCTTGGCTACCTTTTAGTCAGTGATTCTCTAAGGAAAGTAAAATCAGAAGAGATAGCTTCTCTTTTTTCTGAAAAAGATTTATTCTCTCTCCTTAAAAAACCTGGATGAAATCTATAAGAATATTTCACTTTATTTTTTTAATTTTATTAATAGAAGGTTTTTTCCATAAAATAAATTATCTGCTTCAACCGAAATCCTTCTCAACAAAGGTGAGTATTTAATTACCGTGCGAATTGAATTATGAACTAAATTTCTAGGTTTGCTGTAAGGACAGAGATAAATACAAACGGCACAGTCAGTTCCTATTTTCCGCCAAAATTGATAACATTTTTCTACTTTTAATGGCCATTTCTCAACTCCTCTAACATTTTTTTTCACACCATTATCGATTGCCTGAGAAGGACAATTGATAGCACATTTTAAACACTTTTCACAAAAATTTTGGACACCAAATGTTATAGGTTTGTCTGGGATTAAAGGTAAATTAGTGGTTACTAATCCCAGTCTTACCCGAGGGCCATATTGAGGCGTAATTAGGATTCCTAGTCGACCTAACTCACCAAGCCCAGCTTGATAAGCAATTGCTGGAAGAATAGCCTGATAATTACTGCCAGCAATATGAGCCCGAGCTTGATAACCAAGGGAGCGGATATAATTAGCCAGAATAATTGATATTCTGGCTGCTTCAACATATTGTTTCCCTGTTTCAACTACCACGGGTGGGGAGGGCGCCTGACTAATTTGATTGAAAGACATTTCAACGGCAAAGGCAATAGCAAATGAATGATTTAATTCTATTTTTTGACCGTAAGGCTCTGGTCCTCGGCCAACATGAGAATAATAAAAAGCCTTATCTGGTTGAGCAATTCCTACTAGTTTGGCTCCTAAATAGCTGGTTAATTTTTTAATCCAATGAGTCGCCTCCTCGGCTTCTAAATAAATTTTATCCGAGTTTACCTGACCATTCACTAATTTTAGCTGAGCTTCTAAAAAGTCAAATTCGGATTGAGCAAGCTCAGAGGTTAGAGCATGATAAAGAGTTGATCCTGGCTGAAGCAGGGGAGGAGATTTTCTAATTTTATCATCTATTTCTTTAAATTCTGGATGTCTTTCATAATATTCTTTATAAGTTTCTGTGCCAGGTATCAAATCCGTCCTTGAGAAAATAACATCTCTTTCGTCCACCTTTTGAATAGGATAGATTATTCGAATTGAGCATTTTTTCTCAAAAGGAATAACGCTTAAAATAAGAAAAAAGAAAAAGAGAATAACAATAGCCGAAGAAAATATTTTTTGAAAAGAGATAGGAAGAAGAAAACTTAGTCCAAAAAATAAAGCATTAACCAGAAAGAAGAAGAAACTTCTTACAGTGGCTCGTTTTTCTTTTTCTTTTAAGCAAGTGAAGGAAAAAAGAAAGAAAAATAAACCTACAGAGAGCAATATAAATCTGGCCATCCAGACCATTTTTTTAGGGTAGCTAAATTTAAATAAGGTGTCAATAAATTAAAAAAAAATTGAACATTTGACATGATTTGAATAAACTATTAGGGGAGAAAAAGGAGTAGTGATGATTAATCTCCAAGGTAAAACAGCTCTGATTACTGGTGGCTCACGCGGAATTGGCCGAGCAACTGCTATACTTCTTGCCAGAGCTGGCAGTGAAGTAGCTATTAGTTATACTCGTCATAAAAAGCAAGCAGAAGAAGTAGCCTTTGAAATTGCTCAGTTGGGAGGAAAGTGTCTTGTGTTAAAAGGAAATATTTCTAAGAAGTCAGACGTTGATCAGATAGTAGATAAGACAATCAAGGAATATGGTAAAATTGACATTTTGGTCAATAACGCAGGTATCTGGACTTATGGCGAAATCGGTAATATGACGGAGCAACTATGGGAAGAAACGATGAATATTAATTTAAAAGGAATATTTTTAACCTGCAATACAGTTGTGCCTTACATGAAGAAAAGAAAAATGGGCTGGATAATAAATGTTTCCTCCACTGCTGGTCTCAGAGGAGAAGCTTTCCATTCTCATTATGCAGCAAGCAAAGGAGGAATTATTTCTTTTACTAAATCATTAGCTGTTGAATTAGCTCCATATAATATTCTGGTCAACTGTGTTGCTCCAGGATGGGTAGATACTGATATGTGTCAGGAGGTTTTTAAGGATAAAGAGTTTCGAGAACAAATAAGACAGTCTATACCATTAAAGAGAATTCCATTGGCTGAAGATATTGCAGGCGTAATATTATTTTTAGCTTCTGATTTAGCTCGGCATATTACTGGGGCAGTGATAAATGTGAGTGGTGGTACAGTCCTTTGGCCTTAAAAAGTTAGAATATTTAACGGAAACTTGTAAAATTATAAATTTTTTGATAGTGTTTTGAAGAGGATCTCAAAAAGTTAAAAATTAAAAGTTAAAAGCTCAAAATTAATAAAAAGGAATGAAAGATTGAAACAATCAAGCAATGTTATGTTAGTTTGCATTTTTAACTTTTAATTTGTTTATTAAGGGAGGCAAATTATGGAAGAAGAAATTGGAAGAATAACTCACTATTTTACTAAGATTGGGGTAGCAGCAATTGATATTACTCAGGGAGAACTGAAGGTAGGAGATACTGTTCATATTAAAGGACACACCACTGACCTGTATCAGAAAATCGAATCAATGCAAATTGAACATGAGTCAGTTCAGGAAGCGAAGGCAGGGCAATCAGTAGGGATCAAAGTTTCAGAACATGCCCGGGAGAATGATATTGTTTATAAAGTAATTGAGGAATAGATAGCAAATCCCAATTTGTCTGCAGCAGGCCCCGTTCTGCGGGGCAGGCAGGCTCAGGCGCATTTTGGGATGTGGGGGTGTAATTCACTTTAATAAAAAGAGTGATAGCGGTTGTGGCGACGATCAAAGAAATGTAAGTCTTTAGAAATTAATCAGTTACCAAAACTAAGTGTGAAAGTCAGGCTCAAAATCAGAAATTGTTTTTGATTTTTGAGTTTAAGTAATGGACAAATTATACATTATAGAAACTAAAAATTTAACCAAATATTTCACTGCCTCAACTAATTTAATTGATTTTTTTCCTCGAGCTTTTAGTAAAAGACCAATTGTAAAAGCAGTAGATGGAGTTAATATCAAAATAGAAAAAGGAGAGATATTTGGGCTCTTAGGACCAAATGGTGCTGGAAAAACCACCTTAATTAAGATGTTGTGCTCATTAATAATTCCGACCAAAGGAGAAGCTTACGTAAATGGCTTTGAAATAGTAAAAAATGGAGAAATGGTGAGGAGATCAATAGGACTGGTTACTGGAGAGGAAAGGAGTTTTTACTGGAGACTTACAGGAAAGCAGAATTTAAAATTTTTTGGAGCTCTTTATAATATGAAATCTAAAGAGATTAATAAAAAGATAGATTATCTTGTTGAGTTATTAGAGATGCAAGAATATATTGATATTAGATTCGATGAGTACTCAACTGGAATGAAGCAACATTTAGCTATAGCAAGAAGTCTTCTGAGTGATGCTAAGATTTTATTTATGGATGAGCCTACCAAGAGTCTTGATTATTATAGTGCCAATAAACTCCGTCAATTTATTAAAGAAAGAATAGTTGGTCAAGATAAAAGAACAGTATTTTTTACTACCCACAACCTGCAGGAAGCTGGGGATTTTGCTGACAGAATTGCTCTGATGGATAGAGGTATTATAAAAGCCTGTGGAACAGTTTCAGAATTAAAGAAGAAAATAAAAGATCCAAAGGCTACTATTGGCGAAATTTTTGAATATTTTACCTAAGTAGAGTAGTGTCAAAAATAATATGATATTATGAAAACCAGAGAGAAGATATATAAAATGTCAAATAACAAAGTTCAAATGACAAACGTAAATTGTAAAGAGTAAAGAGTGAAGAGTAAAGTGATAAATAACACCTTACGATTTACACTTTACACTTCACGGATTTGGCATTTAGTCATTTGTCATTGATTTGACATTTGGATTTTGTAATTTGGATTTTTATTATTTAAGTGGATTTTGGAGAAGCTAAAGTGTTTTTGAGAAAAGCGGTAGCATTCATAAAAAGAGATTTCCTAACAGAAATAAGCTATAAATCTGCATTTTTGATGAATATCATCGGGATATTTTTTTCAGTACTTACTTTTTTCTTTATTGCTAAGCTTTTTGGAAAGGCTGCTGCTCCTTACCTTCAAGAATATGGAGGAAACTATTTTCCATTTGTTTTAATTGGAATTGCATTTTCTACATTTTTAGGTGTTGGGCTGGGCACATCAGCTGCTGCGATAAGACAGGAACAGATGTGGGGAACTTTGGAAGCTATGCTGATTACTCCTACCAGAGCTTCTGCTATAACACTATATCTATCCCTATGGAACTTTATTTTCTCTTCATTTAATATCCTTATTTATCTGCTTATAGGAAGATTTGTATTTGGCCTTAAATTCAGCGTTTCTCAACCTTTGCTTATATTACTCATATTATTTCTTTCTATCCTATCTTTCAGCAGTTTGGGCATCATTTCTTCAAGTTTTGTAATGATTTTCAAAAGAGGAGATCCGGTTAACTGGATAGTTTCGAGTTCATTTGAACTTTTGGGGGGAATTTATTATCCCATAACTATTTTGCCTGAACCGCTAAAAATAATCTCCCATCTTCTTCCCATAACTTACTCTTTAAAGGCATTGAGAGGAGTGCTTCTCGCTGACTATTCCTTTACCCGAGTAAAGACTGAAATTCTGGCTTTGTGTGCCTTTGCTATTATTTTATTTCCTTTGGCAATATTATTTTTTGAGTACGCTCTTAAATGGGCTAAAAGGGATGGAAGCCTATGTCAGTATTAACAGGCTGTTAAGGTTTTCCCAGGGTGGGAAAACCTTTATTTTAGAATTTTAAAAAGGTGGGAAAAAACTTCATTTATTCGACGAATATAATATATATAACTAACTTTTGATTGAGGAATATAGTTTCTTTGGGCTATAACTTGACGGGGAGGGAAGAAGGTCCTCCCGACAAATTTCATCTTTTTAAATAATCCTCTGTTCATTGATAAATGGACTAAATAGCTTAAGCCGGGAAAACGATTATTATTTGAGATAGAGGTCATAAAGATTTTTTCGCCCATACTAAATCGTTTCGGTCTTAGCTTTAATAAAACATCTTCGGGTATTTTTGTCGTCAAAAATTTAGAAGCAAAATAGAGGCTTAGATAAATCATTCTATCCAAGTTAAATTTGAAGCTATCTTTAATCAATCGGTCCCAGTCTAATCTTTCTTGGTAAAAATTGATAGCTTCATTAATATCACAAAAGAAGCAAAATTTGCTCAAAGAGTGAGTAACCCTGAAGGCATGTTCTGAAAGGTGGATAATAAGGTGGTGAGGTGCCATCACCAATGTCTCCACATTGGCAATATTAGCTTTTTCTGCATCCTGCCAGATATTTTCAATTTTAATATTCTTGATGTAAGATTCATTGGGTATAGTAGAATTGACGAAATGCCAGTGGATATGAAAAGAAGGACGATTCTTGGAGGGACTTCGATAGTCGAGCGTGGTCAAATAAGCTGAAGAAAAATTAATATTTTTGACTGATCCATCAGATGGCTGATAGCCAAGTATCTTTAACTGTTCATCTATGCGTAATAGGTCTTCTTTTTTTACCAAAAGGTCTATATCCAACATTGGCCTTAAAGCCAAATTTCCATATACTATTTCAGCTAGTGCCGCGCCTTTAAGGACTATCACTTGAAGTCCGGTTTTCTTAAATGCCTCGAGGACTTTTCCTAATTCCTTAAAAATTAAGGTATTTTTAGTAGCATTCAGGTAATAGTTCTTTTTTAATTCTTCAAAAATAAATGATGGAATATTCCAGTAATTATTTTTCTTTTCATTCAGCTTGAAATAAACAATAGCCGAGATTCCATTCTCTCTTGCCTTTTTTAAAAAACTATCCCACTCTATATTATTTCTTTGTATTTCAATTATTTTATCTTTAGTCCTATTGTCTATTTCCGTTCGACAACAGTAAAGCAATAAGCGGTCTTCGTTTGTCCAGCTCAATTATCCCCTCCCTTTAACTTGCTTTCTTTGTTTCTCCGTGCAAACCAATGTTTCCAATTTCTCAGGAGTGGATATGCCATTGATAAAATAGGAGAAGTACTACTGCATATAATATTTATGAACTTTCCTACGCCTTTTTTTAAATTAAGCTTAATTCCCCATCTCTCAACTTCTATTACTTTGCCTATAACATTTTCAGGAGAGACCTCGTTACAATTAAAAAAAGTATCTCCCTTAATCAATAGGATCTCCTTTCCATTCTTAATCATTTTTCTTATAAATCTGTGAGCAATCATTCTTTCCTCAGAAGTATAAACAACGATATCACCTGCCTTTATGTCTTTTGCTGTTACTGGTTCGATGAGGACAACATTACTAATCAAGGGAAACATACTTCTTCCTAAGGTTGGAATGCGAACACAATTTCCTCTTTTCAATATCTCTTTAACAAGTATTAGCGATCTAACTGTCTTATTTTCTGTCATGATCGTCTATAGCTTCTTATTTTACCAACTTTCTGTTTTTTATGCTTATATTATAATGGGGGACATTTTTTTTAGAGTCTGAGGGGGTTAACGAATAATTCCTCACTACCCAACTAACTTTGGATATTGCCTTTTTGATGTTATTATAGGCTTGATGGTAGTGTTCGCACAATTTTTCAGCTATTTGTTGGATAGTAGTTTCACCATTGCAATGACTCAAGATAAATAGCTCGACCTTTCCTGACTCATTAAGGGAGGGACAGAAATCAATCGAGCGCATCTCCAAACTATCCTTAGAAAAAAGTGAATTCCTCCATGTGGAGTGTTCAAAGGCTGCCTTTACTAATGGCCTATTTTTAGATTTCCTTTCCAAAATCTTAACCCTCCAGCTCCAGATGACACTATTCTCTCCATGTGTTGCTTGAATGTTTGCCTCAATGGTATTGGCTTCTGATACAGTTACTGGTTTCTCTATTGGGAAAAAGGTGTTTTTCCAGTGAGTAGTAGGTGCGTGGGGAGCAGTGGATAGTAAGATGTTCTTTGAAAGTTGAGCTTCGAACCACCCGACCAAGCCATGTAATGTTCCTGCTCTCTTAACTTCGAAGGAGACAAAGCTATTCAGGTGTGTCTCCCCATCTGCTTTGTAAAAATCAATGTTATTTATAGATAATGGGGACGCTAAAAAACCTCCGGGGCCAATCGATTCAATATAAGAATTGTTGATAGTAATCTCTCTAACTGAAAGAAAATTAACCCCATATACATTTTCTGTGCAGAAGTCAATCTGGTCATAGATATCTAATGCTTCCACAGGAGCGAGGAACATTTCGATAGAGGAAGGAATTAGAACCCCCTTCGGTTTCAGAAAGCGATCTCGAGCATCAGGAATAAACTGGAGTAAATTTTCCTCAATAGCGAAAGAGCCCAATATTTCTGAGATAATAACATCGACTTTTTCTGGTAAGGTAACTTCAGTTGAGACATCTTTGATAAATACAATCCGCTTTTCCAATCCATTAGCCCGGGCAATCTCTTTTGCTACCTCAATTATCTCCTCCCTCTCAATAGCATAAACTTTCCTTGCTCCCGCCTGACAGGCGAAGAAAGCAAGTATCCCGGTGCCGGTTCCTAAGTCTACTACCACATCACCTTCTTTGACTGTTTCCAGGATCGCTTTCTGATAAGCACCGGTACGAATCCTATCAGTAATCAGCATTTCGTGTGCGAGAATCATTTTTACTCTCTCTATTTATAGCGCTGCACCAAATCCAAGACGCTCTCATCCGGAGCAAAGCTTAGCTCGTAGCAAGGAATTTTCTGAACAAGTTCAGCACAGAGTTTTAGAGTAAACTCCATCCCATTCTTGTCCCAGAAGGGAGGGAAAGAGCAGATAATCAGGCGAGAAGTGGCTTCAACGGGGTGTATCTTTCTCACGATGTTCCTTTTGGCGTGTTTAAGGAAGAAGATTTTATTTAAAAGTGCTTTTTCTGGCGAATTTGCTTTGGCATCTCCATGCCAGGGAGTTCCGTATATCCAGAAGCAACCATTAATCTTGCGAATTATTATTCGATCGTCGCTCAATATAGTGACATCTTTTTTACTCTTCCACAAATTAGCTACGGTGCTTTTTCCTGCTTTAGAAGAACCAGCAAAAAGGTATCCTTTTTCTCCATCACCAACTCCACAAGCATGGACTAATATTCCACGACCTAAGGAGAGGATATTAATTATCAAGAGTTCGTCCAAAGGATATTCCAAAGGGGTTAGCAAAGAGTTCTGATAAGTCTCCTTAGCTGTGATGAAAATATCACCTGTTCTAAAATCAGAGGCCAGATTTGCAACCCTATGAAGAGGCTGACCTGAACTTTGAGAAGGGAAAGAAAAGATGACCTTTCCTAAGTAGCGATGCATGCTCCAGAGATTGCCAGCTTCAAATATAGTTTCACTCCAGTGGCAGTCAATAGTTGTCCTGTAATGCGTCCGGAGCTTAACATCAGGATTGATTTTAGATTTATGAATCAAAAAGGCATTGTTTTCCTCAACTCCTAATTTATAATCATCAGAAGAAATGGAGATGACAATGCCTCCAATTTCTAATATTGCTTTTCTCTTTAATCTCCTTTTTTTCATGAAAAAATCAATGTCTGAGATTTGACTTTTAAGAAACGACCCATCTTAAGTTCCGAGCTGTCGAAACCTCCGACCCCTGCCGCAGGGGGGGCGGGTAGGAGCTCTGCGTCCACAAGTTTTGCAAGCAGTCAAAACTGCTTCTTCGGGCACCAACTTAACTCGATTAATGCTGGGCTTATAATATGGCTTCTTTAATTTCTTTTCCATTTTTTCTCACCTCCTTTATCCCAAATGCCTCTGCCCGCAGATGGGCTATTTGGCAGAGATATTCTACGGGCATCTCTATATCATTATTTTCTAACTGAGCCCATCCCGGACATTGATCACATAAGGAAAATAAATCACATCTGGCACAATTATATTCACCTTTTGGTTTTTGGCCCCTGATTTTTGGAAACAGGTTATGCCAACCATCTTTGAATTTACCTTGCCTAAGATTAAAATTCGGATTTTTTACCATTCCACAAATTTGCAATTTACCATAAGGGTCAATATGGAAGGATGTTAACCCTGCCCCACAGTTGTAAATAATTTCTGGATTACCTGGTCCCCAAAATTTCTGACAAAACTCTTTCCATTCTCTAAATCGATCTTTATCCTTAAGGTCAAGCTCTACCACTTCTTGTGGAGTAATCCTGTATTGACACGGTTGTTTACCCCCGTCCAAGTGAGGATTGATAACAGGATCAAATCTGAAATCTAGCCCCAGGTTCTGAACATACCTCTTTATATTCCTAATCTCATGCAGATTAAGGGTCAATACCACAGCCTTTAGCTCAAGAGGAATATTTCTCTCTAAAAGAAGATTTATACCCTTCATACAACGATTAAACGATTTAGGCGTTCTGGTAACACTTTCATAGGTCTCTTTACTTATGCCATAGAGGGTGATTTCTACAGAAAATGGTGGCCATTTTTTAAGGTAGTCAGCAATTTCAGGAGTAATCAGCGTGCCATTGGTAAAAAGAGTGATGATAAGACCCTTTTTTTTGGCATAGGTATAAATATCAATAAAATCCTTTCGGATTAAAGGCTCACCTCCGGTAAAAAGCAGCCAAAGGCATCCTTCTTCTACGACTTGGTCGATGACATCGCAAATCTCTTTATAGCTCAGTTCTTGCCGGGCTGCTATTTTATCATTAATCGGTAAATTACAGTAACAATGTACACAGTTTAAATTACAACGATAGGTCGTCTCTATTGTTCCATCAATAGGAATTCTTTCTCCTACAACTTTGGAATGAATGTCATCACTAAATTTACGATAATCAATTTCAGGTATATGAAGACATTCCATAGCTTATCCTTCAATTATAGCTTTTATTTCCTCTAATTGCTGCAAATACTCGGCTATGTCTTTTTCAGCTTCTTCGGGTGTTACTTCAAACTCCCCAATTATCCTCTCTTTTATCTCTCTAACTTTCATTTTTCCATCAATCAGTTCCCAAATTCGGGCAGCGACCTCACTTAGGGTGTAAATACTTTCCAAATCCCCAATATTTTGCCTGATTGGAACTAAAATAAACTCACCTGCTATCTTTCTGAATACAATAGAATCACTTTTTTTATAAACTTTCTCCAGGAAATTCATTGAATGTTACTCCCTCTTTAGTAATTCTATATAGATCTATATAAATAATAAAGCAAAAATCAAAAAAAGTCAACTTCGCGCGTTAGATCATATAAAATGTCACCGAAATGAGTTGGTTAGATCAAAATAAAA
>JBHIEE010000018.1:0-32434 GCA_046760445.1 Candidatus Aminicenantia bacterium | reverse complement strand
TGAACCTTTGAATCCTCGAATCCTTAACCATTTTTTTTATCAATTTTAACTTTTGGTATTTGATTTTTCTGATGCTTCTTTTCCAGGTTTGATTTTCTTTTTTATTTTAATCTTTTTAATTCTGAGCACAGTAGTATCAGCTATTTTATCATGCAGGGTTAGACCTTCTTTATCCCATAACATTTGAAAAAAACCTAATAACATCATAAGTGTTGAAGCAGCATAGCCATGAGTTCGTTCAAAAGCACTCCATAAAGTGAGTTTTGAGCCATCTTGCTTGATCACCTTTAATCCCAAGATGTCTTTCCCAAAAGTTTTTCCTTCCCAAAAGAAGAAACATAAAGTAAAATATAAATAAGTTATAATTACCTCTTGTACCCAATTAAATTCCATACCAATAATTATATTTTCCTTTTCTTTGTTATCTTTTTCCTGTTTTATGGGCTTTCCAAGTGGAATTATAATACTCTTCTCAGTTTTTATATTTTTCTCAGTTTTTATAGCTTCTTTTATTTGAGTAATTGGATTTTCATACTTATTTGGATTTATAGAAGAAAGAATTAAAATAAGGCAAAATATTACAGGAATACTTATCAATCCTATGGCTAAAAGGTCAAGGAAATAAGCTATACCTCTTCGAATAAAAGAGGCTTTTTCTTGTTTATAAATTATTTCTATTTCCACTTTCTTGGATAAATTTTCCTTACTCTCTTTGCTATCTTTCATTAGTTTATTTTTCAGTATATATATATAAAACAATTCATAAAGTCAATAATCTTTAAGAAAAATTGATTTTCTATTGAATTAATATTTAAAATTTTATATTATCAAATTTCACAAAATACTTTTTAGAAATTTTAGTAAAGCGTGAAGTTTGCACTCCAAATTGAAAAAGGAGGGATTAATGGCTGAGAATAATAAATCTCACACAGAATTTAAGCCTTATGTCCCGGCTGAGACAACTTATAAAGATCTCACCCTAAAAGCAGTTGTTTTAGGTGCGATATTTGGAATCATCTTCGGGTCAGCCAATGCTTATCTAGGCCTACGAGTGGGGCTGACCATTAGCACCGCTATACCACTGGCCGTCATTTCAGTAGCTATTTTTAGAATTTTACAACCTATTCTTGGTAAGAGCACTATACTTGATTGCAATATTGCCCAGACTACAGGCTCAGCCAGTTCTTCCCTTGCCTCAGGCATAATTTTTACTATCCCTGCTCTATTTCTATGGGGATTCAATCCGAGCATCGCTCAAATCGGTACCCTTGCATTACTTGGAGGTATTTTAGGTGTCTTATTTATGATTCCTTTAAGGAAGTTTTTAATTGTCAAAGAACACGGTGTTCTCCCTTATCCTGAAGGAACAGCCAGTGCTCAGGTACTGATTGCAGCTGATGAGGGCGGTGCCAAAGCAAAAAATGTTTTCCTGGGACTAGGTGTCGGAGCTTTTTATAAGTCTCTGGTCGGTTTCTTTCATCTCTGGCCGGACCGCATCGCACTCAAAATACCTGTCTTAAAAAAAGCTCAATTAGGCATGGAACCTATGCCTGCTCTTTTAGGAGTTGGCTATATTTTAGGCTATAGAATTGCAGCCATCATGGTTGCCGGTGGTCTTCTTTCCTGGCTGGGAATTATTCCCCTTATTGCTTATTTTGGAAATTACCTTAATCTTCCTCTATTTCCTGAAAGTACCAAAACAATAGCAGAAATGTCAGCTCCTGAAATCTGGAATAGATATATCAGATATATTGGCGCGGGAGCAGTAGCTGTGGGTGGGCTCATCACTGTTTTCAAATCAGTACCAACTATGTTTAACTCTTTAAAAATTGGATTGAAAGAAATTAGATTCTCCCGCAAACCTACTTTTTCTTCAAAAATAAGAACTGACACTGATCTCCCCATGAAAATCATTCTTTTAGGTGTGATTACCATTATATTTATTATTATTCTTACTCCTCATATTATTGGAACAGAAACTTCTCTGTTTATCAGAATGATTGCTGCGATCTGTATTGCATTTTTTGCCTTTTGTTTTGTTACCGTCTCCTCTCGTATTGTTGGAATGGTAGGAGTTTCTTCAAATCCCACCTCTGGTATGACAATTGTGACTCTCTTAGGAACAAGCCTTCTCTTCTTTGCCCTTGGTTGGACAGGCGATTTTGGCAAGGTCGCTGCTTTGACTATTGGAACTGTTGTTTGTGTAGCTGCTTCTATTGCTGGTGATATTTCTCAAGACCTTAAATCAGGCTACATAATAGGAGCCACTCCTAAAAGGCAACAAACATCTGAAATTATTGGTGTTCTTGCTTCAGCTTTTGGTATTGCAGCAGCTGTTTGGCTTCTGGGAGAATCTTTCACTTTTGGCTCTACAGCTTTGCCTGCTCCCCAGGCAGTTTTGATGAAAACAGTCATTGAAGGTGTTCTTTCAGCAGATTTACCTTGGGGACTAGTGCTGGTTGGTGGTTCTTTTGCTTTGCTCGCCGAACTTCTGGGAGTTCCTTCACTTCCTTTTGCTGTGGGTATTTATCTTCCCCTCTCAACCATGACTCCTGTTTTTGTGGGAGGCACTATCAGATATTTTATTGAAAAACGCGCCAGGGAAAACGAGGAATTGAAATTGAGAAAAAAAGAAAGAGGAATTCTCCTGGGTTCAGGCTTGATTGCTGGTGAAGGAATTGTCGGAGTTTTAATTGCTCTTTATGCTTTTATAGCTAAAGCCAAACCAGCAGGTATTGGACTTGTTTGGCCAGGAGACATTGGCCAACTAATTGCCTTAGCTGCCTTTATTCTATTAGCTGGATATCTTGTGCGAAAAACATCAAGATGAAATCGTGAATTAGTTATTGGTTATTTAGGAGATTTTATAAATGAACACACTCATTTTAGGATTAATTTTAATAGTCTGGCTAATCATTGGTTATAAAGTTTATGGTAGCTATATAGAAAAAAAAATAATTCAACCTGATGATAGTCAACCTATACCAGCTAAAGAGTTTTTTGATGGGGTAGATTACGCTCCAGCTAAAGTTCCCCTTCTTTTTGGTCATCATTTTTCATCTATAGCAGGAGCAGGACCAATTGTTGGACCCTTAATCGGGGTTCTTTACTTTGGTTGGGTAGGAGCAATTTTGTGGGTTGCTCTGGGAAGTATATTTATTGGTGCAGTGCATGACTATACTTCTCTAATGGCTTCAGTAAGGAATAAAGGACGCTCCATTGCTGATATTTCAGAGAGAGTTTTAGGCTACCGAGCCAAAGTGATTTTCTCTATTTTCCTCTGGTTAGCCTTGCTTTTAGTGGTCGCAATTTTTGCTGTGGTTGCTTCTCAGACTTTAGTCTCTCAGCCAGAAATCGTCATTCCTACTTTTGGCTTGATTTTTATTGCTATGCTATTTGGCTGGATAGTTTACCAAAAAGGGGTTAATGTTATTATGGGAACAATTCTCGCCCTTTTAGCTCTATTTCTCCTTCTCTATATCGGGGAGTTATTTCCAGTAAAAATTCCTGTGAGTATTTTAGGAATATCTAATGTAACTTTTTGGTTTTATATCCTCCTTATCTACAGTCTTTTTGCCTCTTCCCTTCCTGTTTGGTTTCTCCTTCAACCAAGGGATTATATAAGCACTTGGATTTTGTTTTTAGGACTAGGGTTAGGGTATCTTGGGTTAATTTTCGCTCATCCGAATATTAATGCTCCAGCATTTGTCTCTTTTTTCAGTGAAAAAGGACCCCTCTGGCCAATGCTTTTTGTGTTAATTGCCTGTGGAGCGATATCCGGATTCCATTCCTTGGTAGCCGGAGGAACTACTTCCAAACAACTTTCCAAAGAGTCTAAAGGGAAATTAATTGGCTACGGAGCAATGATAACTGAAGCAGCTTTAGCAGGATTAGTAATATTAATTGCCAGTGGTGCTTTAATCTGGGACCCTTCAGGAGCAAAAACTCAATTCGGCTATCAATATCTAATGACTACAGTGGAAAAAGGAGGTGGAGGAGGCCCTATTATTGCTTTTGCTACTGGTTTTGGAAAATTCATTAGTGCCGTCCCTGGTTTTACTCTAACTGCTGGATTATTTTTGGGAATGATTATGCTTAATGCTTTTGTTTTGACTACATTGGATACCTCAACCAGATTGTCGAGATTTATTTTAGCTGAATTATTAGGTAAAAAAATCTCTCCTTTTCAAAATAGATGGTTTGGTTCAGCAATTACTATTGTATTTGCTGGACTTTTAGGAGCAACAGAAGGTTATAAAGCAATCTGGCCTGTTTTTGGAGCAAGTAATCAATTAGTGGCTGCTTTAGCCCTGGTTGTTGTTTCCGCCTATTTTGTAGGAATAAAGAAACCTAAAAAATATACTCTTTATCCTGCTTATTTTATGCTTTTAACCACCGTTGCTGCTCTTTCTTACCAGGGATACAATTTTTTCAAAAGTCAAAGTTATATCTTAGCCATAATTTCAACTATTCTTGTTTTCTTAGCTGTATTTATTATCTTTGATGCACGAAAAGTGCTATTCACGATGAAATAAGTGCTCGTAAACAGAAGCTAAAAATCAGAGAACTAAAATCCTAAAGTATAAAAATCCAAATGTCAAAACTCAAATGTCAAATACTAATCCCGAGTACTCAGGATAACATTTAGTCATTTGGATTTCATTTGAACTTTGGATTTTGTAATTTGGATTTTTAACTGTTGGATTTGAGTTTGGTCATTTGGTTTTTAAATTGTTGTTACCTTAAAAACAACTCCTTTAGGATCAGGACAGGTTAATTCAGAAGTCTCTGCAATCCAATCATCATTGGGCAATTCTTCCTCTCTCTGCTTATTAGTCAAGAAAGGAATCAAACTGGTTAGGGCGTAAAGACAGAACTTCTTTCCGTTGGGAATTTCAATCATTCCCTCGCCTCTAATATAAAAAATATCACCTGGCTTGTGTTTGGCCCCACAACGTTCCTTAACTTCAATTACTTCTACTCTTAGATCTTTCATATTTCCTCCTCTAAGAGAGTATTATTCTTTACTTAAAATATAATAACTGTAAAGAAAGATTTCAATATTAAAATTGAAGAATTAATTAATTTATCAGTTTTTCAGTTCAGTCCAATTTCTTTTTGACTAAAAATAAAACATCAATACTTGCTCTTCCCTATCGCTCTATTCCTTTAATTCAACAATTTTAACTTTACTTAAATCTCCGATTCCAAGTCCTAAATTCTCGGCATATCTAATTTGTTGAGCAACTCTCCTCTTTATGAGGAATCTGTCTCGAGTTATCATTACAATTATACAAGATTATTTAAAAAAAGTTTTGCAATTTTTTCCGTTTTCAGGCGTATTATTATATATAATAAACACATAATGAATGAGGCTGAAATAATTTCAATAATTAAGGAATGTTTAAATGGGAAAAAAGAATGTTTCGGTCAAATCATCAGTCATTTTCAGAAACAGATTTTTAATCTTTGCTTACATCTTCTTGGAACTCCCCAGGACGCAGAGGATGCAACAATGGAAATTTTTATAAAAGTTTATAACTCACTACCTTCATTTAAAACCAGTTATAAATTTTCAACCTGGATATTTAAAATTGCAGTCAATCATTTGAATGATATTTTAAGGAAAAGAAAAAGGGAAGAAAAGTATCTTTTTACTGAATTCTCTAATAGGAAGAATCGAGCTGAACTGAGGAGTCCCGAGAATGTTTTCTTCAGAAAGTCAGAAGAAAGAGAACTCAAAAAAGCCCTTAAATCAATCCCTATTAAATACCAAACTGCCTTGATGTTGAAATACTATTATGAGTTATCATACCAGCAAATAAGTGAAATTATGGATATTCCAACAAATACTGTGGGAAGTTTAATTTTTAGGGGAAAAAATGAACTAAGGGAAAAACTGAAAGAAATGGGAGTATAAAATGAAATGTTTTGAAGAAACAGTATATTCTATATTTTTAGATAATGAGTTAAACCCAGAAGAAAGAAAAAGAGTATTAACTCACCTTAAAGAGTGTGGAAAATGTCAAAAAATAGTTGAGCGGATTAAAAAGGAAAATCTAAGAATAAAAAAAATATTTGAAACAGATTATACTCCTCTGAATTTAATTCCAGCCATAATGAATAAAATAATCTCTTCTGAATCTCAATATTTCAGAGAAAAGAATTCCTGGTCTTTTCTCGTTTATGGAATTTTCATTTTAACAGGAATATTAGCACCTTATTTTCTGTCCATCTATCTAAAATCAACTGCTTTTTTCCAAAATTTTCTCTCTTTTATTTTCACCCCTTTTTCTCTTATTTCATCTATAGTTTCCTTTATTTTAAGAGAAATTATTTTTATCACTCCCGAGGAATTAACCCGAATTGTTGTTGGACAAATTTTCATCATTATTCTTTTAATAATAATTTTACGCAGCTATTTAATTAAACAGAAAAAACTTTTAAAGGAGGAATATAAATGAATAAAAAAATTATTCTGTTAATTATTTTAACACTAATTTTGTTCTTACTTCTATGTGCTAACTCCTGGGCTACTCAATTTAAAGGTTCAAGTCATTTTTCCGTTGCCAAAGATGAAGTAATTGAAGGAGACTTATTTGTGGGAGGAGCAATAATTAATATTGATGGAGTTATTAATGGAGATTTGTTTTTTGGAGGCAACACCATCAACATCAATGGAGAAGTAAAAGGAGATATCATAGGTATGGGAGGCTCCTTTACTCTAAATGGAGTAGCTGGAGATGATGTCCGGGTCTGGTGTGGATCAGTTATTATTAATGGACAGATTGAAAAAAGCCTGACCGCTTTCGGAGGCAATGTTGTTTTGTCTAAAAACAGTTTGGTTAAAAGAGATGTCTTTATTGGAGGTGGAGAGGCTCAATTCAAGGGAGAAATAGTGGGAGAATTAAAGGGTGGTTCGGGAACCATTCAGCTCTCAGGAATAATCGGAAAACAAGCTGAATTAGGAGCCGAGCAACTCACTATCCATCCTTCTGCTAAAATTAAAGGGGATCTAAAATATAGAGCAAGAAAGATTGATATAATAAAAGGAGCAAGTATAGAGGGAAAAGTTGAAAAGCTCCCTTTTAAGAAAAAGAAAAGCAAGTGGCTTAACTGGAAATTTTATGTTTTTAAACTGCTCTTTATGATTGGAACAATAATTATTGGAATAGTGTTAATCAAACTTTTTCCTAAATTAACTGGTAAAGTAAGTGAACAAGTGAGATATTACTGGAAAAGTTTGGGTATTGGATTTGTTGTTTTGGTTTGCCTTCCAATTGCTACAGCTCTTGTCGCTATAACAATTATTGGAATACCATTAGCTATTATTCTCTTCCTTTTTTACTTTTTATTTCTCTATATAGGAAAAATCTTCGTTAGTTTAGTTGCTGGTGAAGAAATATTGAAATCGAGAGAAAGCGCTTCTCTTTGGGCTTTGATTTTAGGAATAGTAATATTTACCATTTTGTTTAATATTCCCTATGTCGGTTGGCTCATAAGATTACTCACTATGATTTTAGGTTTAGGAGCTTTAAGTGTAGGTAGTTTTAAAGCTCTCAAGAGAGCTTAAAGGATTTAAATTGGCACAAACTTTCAAGGATAGGAAAAAAGAATCTCTTTCCGACACTCGGGAGAAAAATAAGAAATTAATTTACTCCATCGGTTAATTTTTATATAAACTCTACTTTGAAATCAATTTTTTCCTATGATATAAGCTAAAAAGAAGGCTAACCTATGAAAATCAAACAAAAAATGGAGGAAATTGTTTCCAGAGAAAAAAGCAAATTCCTATTATAAAAGGGAGATGGAATTTTTGGAGTTTCTGGGATTAGAAGCAATAAAAGAAGGATGGGGGGTGAGATATGGGCTAATAAAATCAATTATTAAAATCAAAAATAAGATTTTCCATTTAAGGAGGCTAAAATGAAGAAAAAAAATTGTTAAAGAAAACTTTTTTATTTGTCTTTTGTTTAACGTTTTCGCTTACACCATTACTTTCAGATACCCCGCGAATGCGGTTTATCAATAATGGAATTATTATGGTTGGTATCAATATTGACTGGGGAGGCGGAATCGGTTATTTTTCTAGGGTAGAATCTGATAAGTTAAATGTTATTAACTTCAGGGACAGAGGCAGAACACATCCAACAGTCTTTTTATGGAAGTAAAGATCCGAGCATATATTATAATTGGCGGTTTAATCCGGTTCAGGGCGGCGATATCTGGGGCAATTTCAGTAGAATTATTAAACGAAACTTTTATGGAGACAGCGTCTATGTACAAACAAAACCTTTAGATTGGAAACCCTATGAATCACTTGCTCCTCTTGAAACTCCCTGTTACATGGAACAATGGATAACCCTAAGAGAGGATGTTGCACAAATTGTCTATAGGTTTACATACTATGGCAGTAAAAATCATGTGATACGGGATCAAGAAATGCCCGCGCTCTATTTCATTGAATATTTGTCAACATTAGCTTATTATAAAAACGGTAGTATACGATATAAATATCGTGGAGATATACCGATCAATAATGGTAATGGAGAAAATGCATATTTGATAAATGATGAATATTGGGCAGCTTATGTAAATAACGCTTATCCAAAGTGGGGATGCGGTGTACTCACCCCAGGGACAAATCGGATAACTTATTTTAGATCTACTGGTGGTGGTGGTTCTGGTGGTTTTGCAACTTCTTATTTTGCTCCTTTGAGAAGATATGCCCTCACCCGCCGCTTTAAAGTTCAGTACACGACATATCTTTATATCGCCGATGTTCCTGATATAAGAGCAAAATTTAACAATATTCGTAAAAATGGATTGCAGTTGGCATATAATGGAAATTTTGAAAAAAAATCAGGAAGTAATCCGTACAAATGGTTTAAAGCAACTGATGCCGGAGGTAGCCATTTATATCACACCAGCGGTGGAGAGTGGGTATATGACGGAAAATGCTCGGTTGCACTGACTGCCCAGAGTAAAGGAGCTTGGGAACTACCTTATTTTTATCAAACACAAAATGGAGTAACCGGTAAAACAGAATATAAAATAAGCTTCAGATATAGGTGTCAAAATCTATATAATGGTGCGGCTGGTATACGTATTATCCAATTCGATAGACGGGGACGCTTATTATCAGACTCCGGGATAATGCCTGTTTCGAAGGTCTCCGGTAATCAACAAAGATTCCTAAAAAAAGAATTCAAATTCACAACTCATCGGTCAGCGGCCACAATAGAAATTCGTTTACAATTAAATAGCTTGGATTCTTGGGCTCGAGTCTGGTTCGATAGTGTCAAATTTAAACTTGCAAATCCTTAAACAGTTTCTCTTGTTGGAAAAGATTAGTATGTTTCATTAGTATGAAAACAAAGTAAATGTTGGTGGCCCTTCTTTGGAGAATTTGATCCTGGGAGGGGTTATACTTTTCCTTTCTCGAATAACAAACCTTTAATTTCTCCCCAAAGACACTGAAAACTAATATATTATTTTCGAATTAGCTTTTCTTCTTAAATACATAATAGAGGTAATCCTTTTGAATCTCTCCTGAATTTATCAGTTTATTCTCTATGTGGACAAGACGATCTGATTCCAATTTGCCTATCTCGGTATGATGCCAATTATTAATATTCAGCCGACAGGGTTTCAGATGAGAGGTAAGAAAAAAGGGCTGTAATAATGTTCCCCCAAAGGATGTGGCTTCTATTAATGTAAAATACCGACGTAACATCTGATCTAATTCACCTGATCGTATTGCCTCTGAAGGATCATTGGATTGCTTCCATAATTGTATAAACTCATTTCGGCTAACTTTTTTTGAACACGCAATCAAATCTTTAGGGAGAGAGGTAAGCCATTGGTTAATGATATCAATAACAGACTGATTAAATTCCCATCTTGATGGGCCAACGTATTCATCAACATACATAATGCCATCCGAATTTAGTTGATTATTAAGTTGAGGAAAAAAGAACTCAAAATTTTTCAAGTGGTGAAATGCCCCAACATCGATAATGGTATCAAAAAAACCTAATGTAGAGAAATCAAAAGTATTTGCATCTGCCTGAATAAAAGAACAGGGAATATTTATACAAAGTTCATCTATTTTTTTCTTAAAACGCAAACCTTCACCTTTAGATATATTCAGATAGACAATCTCAGTTGTATCTCTTTTTGTAAGGAAAGCTTCTACAGCCATGCCATAACCATCTCCAAAAGTAAGAGTCCGCCCAAAAGGTGTTGGCCTTTCTGATATTTTTTTTGTATACCAGCTCAGAGAGGCATCTCCAGTTATATTTTTTTGGATAAAATTTCTTATTACCTTATTGTTCCACCAGTATTCGCTTGAAGCAGCAGTATCTACTTGATTCCAAAATTGAGCGGTTTTTCTCAGATCGCTAAAATTGTAGACAACTTTTTTTAAAATGCGTTTCAAAATATTTACTATTTTCATATTCATTCTATAACACATGATACCAGTGTTATCAAACTTCATCAAAACTCATTTCTGAGAAAATTTCAACAATAAATTATACTTTCTCAATGAAATACAAAACCTTATCCTGACAAGAAATGTCTTATCCAGGATTTGAGTGCACCTTCATATTTTCTAACCATTATAATATTTGACTTGGAATGCTTTGCAACTGTCATTGGAATTGACCCAAAAAATAATCTTTTCCATATAGGAATGTTAGTTGCTCCAATAATAGTTAAGTCAGATTTATTTGATTCCTCAATCAGTCCCCTTGAGATTGATTTAGAAGTAATAATTTTTCTCTCTAAAGGTATTCCTTTAAAGTCCACTTCCTCTATGGTCTTCTCTATCCATTCTCTTTGTTTTTCTCTATATTCCTCTCCTTTTCTGGGGTCCCAAACAGTGCCAATAACTATTCGGGACATCTCCGAGAGAGCAATATCCCGTGCCAATTCTATGGCTAATACAGCATGAGGTCCTCCAGCAGTTGGAACAAAAATACGATGGATTTTATTCAATGCTCTAAAACGAAAAACTAATATATCTGATGGACATTTCCGCATAACATTGTCAATTGTCTCTCCTAAAATTTTAAATCTGGTTTCTGAATATCCTTTCCATCCCAGTATAGTTATATTTGTTTTATACTCTTCAACTGTGTCTATGATCGCGGTTGAGATATTATGACTCATTCTGGCAATGGTGCTAATGGGAATCTCGTTGGTAAACTCATAAGCTTTCTTGAGAATTTTTTTTCTTTCTCCTACGAATCGATTCCCCTGACTAATGGGAGTCTGATTGGGAATTTGGACTACGCTTAAAGCCATTATTTCACCATCTTTGGCTCCTGCCAAGTTGGTAGCTAATCTCATTAAGGGCTGAATTTCTTCTATCCTACTTATCGAGACAAGAATTTTATACTCTTTCTTAGCTATCTCTTTCTCTGCAAAAACTACTTCTGAGCCTAATTCTTCTTTTTCTTTTTCTTTAGAATAAAAATAATAAACTAAAATGCCGGAGATAATCCATCCTCCGGTAACATACCAGGCTATAGGGCTATAATTGAACATATATATTGCCAGAAATAAAATCATAATTATTCCAACAATAGGTACATAAGGAAAAAATGGCACTTTAAAACCTCTGTCTAAATCAGGTCTAGTTCTTCTCAAATTTATCAAAGCAATATTTACCAGAAGAAATAAAAGAAGGAACATAATATCTGCCGCGCTGGCCACATCTTCAATAGGGAGAAGAAGAGCCATCCCAGAAATAAAAAGGGTGGAAATAAGTATAGCCCAGTGAGGAGTCTTTCTCTTCTTATGAATGTTTCCGAAAAGCTTTGGAAGATTATAATCTCTTCCCATAGCAAAAGAAACTCTTGAAGAGGAATAAATTGTCGCATTAAGAGCACTCACTGTAGAAAAAAGACCTCCAATTAAAAGGATAAAGGCTCCATAGGGCATTAATTGTCGAGCTGCTTCGACAATCGCTACTTCTTTTTTAAAGCCTAAATACTGCCAAGTAGGGACTCCTTCTCCACTGATCGCACCGATAGCGACAAAAGCGACCAAAAGATATATTGGCACAACAATGGCCAGGGAATAAAAAATTGCTCGAGGAATATTCTTTTTGGGATTTTTTACTTCCTCAGAACATTGAGCAATAATTTCATATCCTTCAAAAGCAATAAAAGTAAGACCCATTGCGATAAAAATCCCAGAAAACCCATTCGGTAAAAAGGGTGAGAAATGTTCCAAAGAAGCTGGTTTCCCTATTATTTTTGACAGTCCAAAGGCAATGAACAGCCCAAGAATTATAATCTTGAATCCAGTAATGATCCCTCCTGCTAAACCTGTTTCAGATGCTCCTCTGAAATTAACATAAGAAAAAATTAAGATAATAGTCACAGATAATAGTTTTATAAGTTGGGAAGGATTTAACCCTGGAATGGAAATTTGAGATTCTTTTATTACATGAGCAAAATAAGCTCCAAATCCCAGTGAATAAACACTACAGGCAACCATATGAGCAAACCAGGAAATCCATCCACTGAGAAATCCATTAGGTTGGGGTAATCCCTCTTTTACCCAAAGATAACCTCCGCCAGCGTCATGAAAAGATGAACCAAGTTCAGCATAAGCCATAGCAGTACACAGAGTAACAATCCCATTTAAAATAAAAGCTAAAATTAATCCTGGCCCAGCAGCACCAGCTGCCATCCCTGTCAGAACAAAAATACCAGCTCCGATCATGGCTCCCACACCAATTAAGGTTGCTGAAAGGAGCCCCATATCACGACTGAGAGTAGTTCTTACTTCAAAAGTATTTTTGTTCAAACTCATAATCAAATTATTGTTTTAAAATAGCAATAGCTACTGCTCCTGGACCAGCATGAGCACCCAAAACCGGAGCTGCATTTAAAACCATAATCTTATCCAAGGAAAGCTTATTCGTCAATTCGTCTGCAACTTTTTCTCCTAATTGAGGTGCATTAGAATGAGCTACAGCCAGAGAGAAATTGTGTGTTGAACCTATTAGTTGAAAAGTAATTTCTAACATCTTATCTATTAATTTACTTTTTCCCTTGACCTTAGCTACAGATTCGATTAAACCCTCTCGGTTAATAGCCAAAATAGGATTAATATTCAGAATCTTGGCTAAAAGCCCTTTGGACTTACTTACTCTTCCTCCTTTAACTAAATATTTAAGTGAAGGAACAGCAACAAAAATATAGCTTTTTTCAACCGCTCTCTTAAGGGAATTAATTATTTTTTTACAATCAAGACCCTGTCTCAAGAACTTCAGTCCTTCAAGAATAATCAACCCCAGTCCTACAGAAGCACTTTTACTGTCAATAACTGAAATTCTTTTCCCCTGAAAGGACTGAGCTGCCTGTAAAGCTGACTGGTAAGTGCCGCTCAATTTACTTGAAAGATGAATGGAGATAACTGATTGATAATGCTTTAATAAATGTTGATAAAGAGCAGAGAAATCTTTAAAACTCGGTTGGGAGGTTTTAGGAAAAGAAGGCGAAGAGGTTAAAAGAAAATAAAACTCTTCAGGTAAGATCTCCACTTTATCTAAATATGTCTTTTCCCTCATCTGGATTTTCAATGGAAGAACAAAGATGTCGTTCTTTTCCATAATTTCATCAGAAATGTCGCAAGAAGAATCAGTTACAATAGCCACTCTTTTTGAAGGAGTAGTCTTAAGAGAAGAACTAATCGGATTAAATCTCAAAATACAGCCAAAATTAGAAATAAAAGAGGAAACTTTCTTTGGAAATTGAGTAAGAAGATGAATCTTTATGATTTTTCTTGTCCCAGAAAAAACTAAATTGTGACCAAGTATCTCTAACTTCTCTTTTAAACTTGAAAAGTCTATTGCTTCTCCTTTGAGAACACATTCTAAGTAATATTGAGAAGATAGAAACTTATCAAAGCGTGGCTTTTTCTTAGTTATATCTTTATTTTTAATTCTTATAATTTTTTCTCTTTCTCCTTCTTCTATAAACTGGGCTACACCTTCAAGAAAATAAACGAATGCCTGAGCTCCAGCATCAACCACTTTAGATTTAGCCAGAACATCCAGATAATTTGGAGTTTCCTCAAGAATTGTCCAAGCTTTTTTTAAAGATTCTTTGAGAATTATAACTAAATCTTCAGTCGAAGAAACCAATTTTTTAATTTCTTCTGACCATTTTCTGAACATGGTTAAAACTGTTCCCTCGCAGGGATCAGAAATAGCTCGGTAAGCTTTAGAAACAGCATAATCTAAGGCCAGGATAAATTCCTCTACTAGAATTTTATCTTTTCCTTTTAATTTTTCAGAAAATCCAGTGAAAAATTGAGAAAAAATAATACCGGAATATCCTTTTGCTTCTTCATTCATTCTCTTAGCCAGAAAAGAAGCAGTTTCTTCAAGAGAATAACTCAGGTTTTCCGTTTCATTAAAAATAAAAGAAAAAGTGGCTTTTAGATTTGTTCCAGTATCTTTATCTGGAATAGGAAAAACATTTATTTTATTCAAATATTTCTCATGATTGATTACCTCTTCTATCCCAGCTAAACAAGCCTGTCCGAATCTTGCTCCATCTATGTATTTTATTCCGATTTTTTTGGCTTTAGTCTTATTAGCGAAGACCATTTTTTTGTAGCTTAAAGAAAAATTAACAAAAAGTCAATCCTTCTCGAATAGCATTAGTTATTCTTGAATTTGAAAAATTATTTGACAAGAATTTGCAATTTATCATACAATACAATTTCAAGATTTATTTTGGTAGTTAAAAGGAGGAAAAAATGGCTGTTAGTGTTGGAGCCAGTAAGATAAAATCAGAACCTAATGTTGTTCCTTTATGTGATGTCTTATTAGTTCTTATTATTATCTTTATGGTTATTACCCCCCTTATCCAGAAAGGTATGGATGTCAAATTACCTGAGACGACAACTGATCTTTCTGCTACACCAGCCGGACTAATTGTTTTAACTTTGAAAAAAGACCTTTCTGTGATGATTAATCTGGAAGAAGTACCTCGCCATTTATTAGCTCAAAGATTAGAAAATATATACTCCGCCCGCCAAGATAAAACAGCATTCATTCGAGCTGACTCAAGAGTGACTTATGAGAAAGTAGTTGAATTAATAGATGTTGCTCGTGGAGCAGGAGTGGAAATACTGGGAATAATTCCAGAGCCATTTACTGAAGAAGAATCTTCATCCACGGAACAACCCTTTTAAAATAAACAATCTTTCTTTCGATTGAATAGGATAATTTAAAACTATTCTATGGAAAAGAATTTATTATTTCTCTTTCTAATCCTTTTAATTTTTATTTTCTCTACTAAAATCTTTTCTTCTGAAAAAGAATTGATTGGAGAACTTACACCAGACCAAATTTTAGCTGAACTTCCTGAATGGAAAAAGTTAGCTGACCAGTATAGCCCTCAATTTGAAATCATCCAAAAGTTAAATCAAGTCAATCAGGAAATCTCCATTGAAATTATTTTGGGTACCTGGTGCAAAGATAGTAAACAACATGTTCCCTCTTTTATCAAAATCATTCAGATGATTGATAATCCTTCAATTTCTGTCAGATTAATTGGTGTTCCTAAAAAGAAAGAAACACGAGATAAAAGACTTATTGAAGAAAAAAATATCAAAAGAATACCCACTTTTATCGTTTGTCTTAATGGGGAGGAAAAAGGAAGAATTATTGAAACCCCTACTCTTTCTATAGAAGAAGACCTCTTCACTATCATTCAATCTCAAACTTCAAATTCCAAATAACACCTCGTGCGATTCGACTGAGCTCATCGAAGTCCGAGCACTCCTTCGGGCCGAGCCTCACTTCGACTTCGGCGAGCTCAGCCGAGCCGTGGTGACTCAGTGGAACCAGGACGAGGTCGGTGCGAGGCAAACAATACTTAAATCCGAAATTTAAATGTTCAAAATAAGGTAGTTGGGAATTAATGTATTTGAATTTTGAATTTGTTTGAGATTTGGAATTTATTTTATTGGTCCTATCACTTCTCTGGAAATGACTAATCGCTGAATTTCATTTGTTCCTTCGTAAATCTGAAGCAGCTTTGCATCTCTCATTAATTTTTCCATTGGATAATCCTTCATATAGCCATACCCACCAAAAATCTGGAGAGCCTCAACAGTCACTCTCATTGCTACATCAGAAGCATAAGCCTTAGCCATAGCAGCTTCTTTGGATGCTTTTCGGTTATTATTGATAAGCCAAGCGGAATGCCAGACAAGATGACGGGCGGCATTTATTTCAGTCGCCATATCCGCAAGCTTAAAAGCTATATGCTGAAAAAGAGCAATTGGTTTGCCAAACTGAATTCTGGTCTTAGCATAGTTAATGGCGTATTCCATTGCTGCTCGAGCCACTCCTACACCTGCTGCCCCAACACTTGGTCGAGCTTTGTCCAAGGTCTTCATTGCAACAACAAATCCTAATCCTTCTTTTCCTAAAATATTTTCTTCTGGAACTTTTACTTCATCAAAAAAAATTTCAGCTGTATTTGAAGCCCGATGCCCCATCTTATCTTCTATTTTACCAATTTTAATTCCAGGACTATCGCCAGAAACAATAAAGGCAGTCATTCCTCGAGTTCCTTTTTCTTTAGCAGTATTGGCAAACACAACAAATAATTTGGCTACTCCTCCATTAGTAATGAAACATTTAGCACCGTTTATAATATACTCTGAACCAACTTTTTTAGCTGAAGTAGTGACTTTGCCAGCATCTGATCCAGCCTCTCTTTCAGTCAGACAAAGAGCAGCAAACATCATTTCTTTGGTAAAAGGAGTAAGAAACTTCTTCTTCTGTTCGTCTGTTCCAAAAAGGATTATTGGAGTCAAAGCTAAGGAGTTAGCCATAATGGAAGTAAACATTCCAGCACAACCAGCAGCCAATTCTTCACTAACAATCACTGTATCCAAGGTGGAAAGCCCGCCACCCCCATATTCCTCCGGAATTGAAGAAGCTAAAAAGCCTACTTCAAAAGCTTTTTTCATTACTTCCCAAGGAAATTCATCTTCACGATCATATTTAGCTGCTACAGGCTTCATTTCTTTTTCAGCAAATTCTCTTGCCATTTGTTGAAGAGCCAATTGTTCTTCACTTAAACTAAAATCTATCACTTTCAACCTCCTTAATCTTAGAAAAACATTTTCTTCTTATTTTCTTCTGTCTCCAATATTTCTTTTGTTTTCTCATCATTTATTCAACTTTTATACTTTAAACTCCAATTTTTGTCAATTTAAAAGCAAAATTTCCTTCCGAGAAATTAAATACACAGGATTTTCAAGTTGATAATACTTGGCAATTATTTCCTGGATTCTCAAGGGCTTTTCTGGTTTAAATTTAACCTGGAAATAAATCTTATTTTCTTCTTGACTTAGATAAACATTTTCCAGCAGTTCATTTTCTGAACTCATCTGGTCTATTATTTTCTGATGAACTTCTAAATCAGAGAGAAAATTCCATTGTTTTTCCTGTTTAATTTTTTCTATTGCTTTTTTTACTTCTTCATCATCGAGTTGCAAAGAATAACGAAAACCCTTTATAATGTGTGGCAATTTACCCTGATATTGAACAATTTTCTTTAAACTCAAGAATCGAATTCCGGAAGGTAAAAATTTATTTATTTTATCTAAAAATTCCTTTTCTTTAAATAAATATTCAGACTTAAATTCCAGCACTTCGTTTTTTCCTTCCATTCCGAGAGGGAGAGCTGGAGAGTAAGAAATGACCACCTTAGGGTGAAATCCCTGCGAAAAGAGAACTGAAATTTTAGCCCTTCGAAAAGCTCTTTCAATAATATGTATTAAATCAAGATGAGAACAGAATCTGGCTTCATTTAATTTGGCGTAAATTGCTCGATAATGGATAATTTTCTCCTTTTTTTCCCCTAAATAGTCAACTTTTCTCTTTGGAATTTCAATTTTTTCTTTAAACTCTTTCTTAAACATAGCCCAAAAATTACAGCCTTGACATAATCCACATTTATTTTCCAGACAAGAAGGAGTCCTCTCTTCTTGGAAACTCTTTTTCATTTCTTGAAGCAAATAAGACTTTGTGAAACCTGTTTCAATATGTTCCCAGGGAAGAATTGCCTTTTTAGAAATAGTTGAGAGGTAAATATCTCGATTGATCCCACTTTGAGTAAACGCTTCTTCCCAAATTTGATAATTGAATTTATCTTTCCAGCTGTCAAACCGTGCTCCTTTTTGCCAGGCTAATTCTAAAGCCTGATTTAATCTTCTATCCCCCCTTGAAAACACAACCTCAATGATACTCATTTTAACTGAGTGGTCTTTAAACTTTATAAAAGAATATCTTTTTAAATTTTGTTTAATAAATTTAAATTTTTCTTTTAAAACTTCTTCCTGCTCCATAGCCATCCACTGAAAGGAAGTATGAGGCTTTGGGATAAAAGAAGTCAAACTTAAATTTATTGTGGGATAGACACCTAACTTCTTCCGTCCTAAATTAAATAGCTTTTTCACCAGGTCAATTATTCCTTCTAAATCTTCCCTTCCCTCAGTGGGTAAACCAAGCATAAAATAAAGTTTCAAAATTCTCCATCCCAGGCTAAAAGCTTTTGAAGCTGTATCAAGTATTTCTTCTTCACAAAGATTTTTATTAATTACTTTTCTCAGCCTTTCTGTGCCAGCCTCAGGGGCCAGAGTAAATCCTGTCTTCCGAACTCTTTTAATATTCTGAATTATTTCTTCTGAAAGACCAACTGGTCTTAAAGCAGATAATGAAAGAGAAATTTTTTGCGCAGTGAAACTATCCATCAAAATCTTGGTAGTCTCTTCAAGGTAAGGATAATCAGTTGGACTTAAGGTAGTAAGAGAAGCATCTTCGTAGCCAGTGACATCAAGACTATTGAGGGTATTTTCTATCACTTTATTGGGGTTTCTAACCCTAAACGGAGAATAAATGCTGGCTGCTTGACAAAATCTGCATCGTTGAGGACATCCTCGAGAAATCTCCATGGAAACCCGATCAAAAATTATCTCTGTCGAAGGAACAACAATTTTTTCTGGAAAGGGATATTGATTTAAATCCAAGGCAATTCTTTTTTCAATTTTATCTGGAAAAGAATCCTTTGGTTTAACGGCTAAAAGAGAAGAGTTGACAGGAAGATAAGGAATATAAAAAGAAGGAACATAAGTACCTTTAATTTCAGCTAATGCTTTCAAAACCTCAATTTTATTTTTAACTTTATTTTTTAATTCTTGATATTTATCAATAAGTTCCAAAAAAGCTTCTTCTCCATCTCCGATTAGATAAAGATCAATAAAATCCGCCAATGGTTCAGGATTAAAAGAAGCTGGTCCTCCAGCAATGACTAAAGGATAATTCATATCTCTCTTGGAGGATTTTAATGGAATATAGCCTAAGTTTAATATATTTAAGACATTTGAATAATTAAGCTCATAGAGAAGAGAAAAACCTAAAATATCAAATTCTTTCAAAGGAATTCTATTCTCCAAAGAAAACAACGGAATTCCTCGAGAACGAATTTCTCTCTCAAAATCTGTCCAAGGAGCAAACACTCTCTCAGCTAAAATATCTGACCTTTGATTTAAAATAAAGTAGAGTATTTTTTGACCCAAGTAAGACATACCTACCTCATAAGCATCAGGAAAAATAAGGGCTACTTTAGTTTTAACTTTGGTAGGGTCTTTTTTTATTTCATTCCATTCATGACCAATATATCGCGAAGGCTTCTCAACTCTTCTTAGTATCTTCCATAATTCTTTATCTATATTCATTATATGAGTTAACCATAAACAAATTTTCTCATTTTAACATTGATTACAAGTCCTATTCCTAAATAAGTGGTTATTAACGCCGAACCTCCGTAACTCATTAAAGGTAAGGGAATACCAGCTACCGGAAAAAATCCTATTACCATGGCGACATTAATTAAAAATTGAAAAATCAATAAAATAGAAACTAAAAAAATAAGATAAATCCCTGTTCTGTCTTTTGCTTCATCAATTGAATGAAAAAGACGATAGAACAACACAAAATATAAGGAAAATATAACAATTATTCCCAGATAACCAAATTCTTCTCCCAAAACAGAAAGAATGAAGTCTGTGTGTCGAGCAGGTAAAAATTTTAATTGACTTTGAGTTCCCTTTTTATATCCTTTCCCTAAGAATCCTCCAGAACCTATGGCTATCTTGGATTGAATGATATGATAACCTGATCCTAATGGATCCTTTTCCGGAAAAAGGAAAGTAACAATTCTTTCTCTTTGATAATCTTTTAAAATAAAATTCCAACCAGCTAAGCTGAGCATAAATAAAATTAACAATAAAATAATTAAAATCTTCTTATTTAAACCAGTAATAAATAAAGCTGCCAAATAAATGGGGAGATAAGTCATAGCAGTCCCTAAATCTGGTTGTAAAATTATAAGAACTATGGGTAAACAAACTATTCCTCCTCCCAAAAGTTTTTCTTTCCAAGAAATATAATCCCACCTTACCCGAGAAAGAATATTAGCTAAGACTAAGATAACAGCTATTTTGGTAAACTCTGAAGGCTGAATATTGAAGAATCCTAAATTAATCCAACTTTTTGCTCCACTAACTGATTTTCCAAAAATAAGCAGGAAAATTAAAACAAGAATCATTCCAAAATAAATTGGGATCCCATTACTGACTAATCTATGATAATCTACAGAAATGATAATCAAAAGAGCAACTAAACTAAATACAATCCAGATAATTTGTTTCAGATAGAATTTTCCCTCGATGTAGTGAGAGGCACTGTAAATTACAAATACCCCAATAATTGAAATTAAGATTAAAACTCCAATAAGAGTCCAGTCAATATAACTAATTAGCTTCCGAGGAATCATTTTTCTTTCGGTATAATTCAAAAATTTTCCTGGCCAACGGAGCAGCCGTCTCTCCACCCATTCCTCCATATTCAACTATTACAGTTACTACAATCTGAGGCTTATCCCGGGGAGCAAAACCAATAAACCAAGAATGAGTAGTCACTTCTCTTGTGTTCTTTGAGTCTTTTCTTTTACTAATGACCTGAGTCGAACCAGTTTTCCCGCATACATCATAACCCTTAATTCTGGCTGCTCGGCCAGTGCCTTGATCATTAACTACTCCCCACATCCCAGAAATTACCCTTTCGAAAGATTCTTTATTTATATTCACTTTTTCTTTAATATACCGTTCTTCATTATTGTCTTCCTTTGATTCACTCCAAGATTTTAATAAGTGAGGAATAACTTTTATTCCTCGGTTAGCAATTATCGCTGTCTGAATCGCAATTTGAAGTGGAGTGACTAACAAAGCCCCCTGACCAATAGAAAGAGTAATTGTCTCTCCTGAAAACCAGGGAGTTTGACGATTTTTCATCTTCCATTCAGGAGAAGGCACCAATCCTTCTTTCTCACCTGGTAAATCAATCCTCGTGGGACAACCTAAACCTAATTGATAGGCCCAATTTTCTATTTCCTTAATACCCAATAGCTTACCTAAATTATAAAAATAGATATTGCAAGAATGCTTAATTCCATTATAAAGATTCACCCAACCATGACCAGATTGATCCCAACAGGAGAAAATCCTACCATAAAAATTAGCTGCCCCTGAGCAGAAAAAAGAAGAATTAGGATTTATTAAACCTTTTTCTAATGCAGCTAAAGCTATAGTTAACTTAAAAACTGAACCAGGAGCATATAACCCTCGCAAGGCTCTGTTCTCCAAGGGAGATTTTGGATCATTGATTAATTTCTTCCACTCCTTTTGATTAAATCTTCTAACAAATTTGTTGGGATCATAAGTAGGACTACTGGCCAATGCTAAAATCTCACCACTAGTCGGATTGAGAACTACGATTGCTCCTTCTCTTCCACCTAATAATTGCTCAACTTTTTTTTGTAAATCATAATCTAAGGTTAATATTAAATCTTGCCCAGGAATGGAACGCTGATGACTGATGTCTTCTACGAAACGCCCATGACTGTTAACTACTTTTTTTATTTTGCCATTTTTTCCTCTTAACTTGAAGTCATATTTTCTTTCTACTCCAGATTTACCTATAATATCCCCCATTTTCAAATGATGGTATTCACTCTTCCTCAGTTCTTCTCTCGAAACTTCCTGGACATAGCCAATCACATGGGCCGCCAGACTACCAAACGGGTAGTATCTTTTTGGCTCCACTTGAATAATTAACTCAGGGAGCTGTAATTTTCTCGCTTCAATTGAAGCCACCTCCTTCATGCTCAAATTTTCTTTAAGGATGATTGGTTTAAATATGGGATAAAATTTATATTGATTAATTCTTTCTTTTAAAATTTTCTTGTCTAAACTTAAAATTTTGGAAATCCTAACTAAAGATTCATTAAAATTCTGGCAGTTTTCTCTAATTATTGAAGCATTAAAAGAAGCTCTATTCTCAGCCAGGATAATCCCATTTCGATCCTTAATTAATCCTCTTGAAGCAGGAACAGTTACTTCTCTGATCCTATTTTGTTCTGAACGAATTAAATACTGGTTATGATCTAAAATCTGAATTTTCCAAAATAGAATTAATAAGATTAAAAGCAAAACTCCAACCATACCGAAAGATATTTTAGCCCTTCTAAGAAGAGGGGAAAGATCTTCATAAATTCTTATTTCTTCCATTTTTGTTTGACTTTATTTTCTAAGATAAAAGTAATACTGCCTAAAAGAGCAGTTAATAATGGCTGGAAGAAAAATATCTTTTTTCCAAAAACTCCTACTTTAATTTCTACTAAATAATGAAGAAAGAAGACAGAGGTTAATTCAATCAATATACCCAGAAAAATAAGAATAAATATAATAAGAAACTTACTAACATCAACTATCTGGGCTACTGCGCCAACTAAAAAGCCTAAAATAGTCTTAGAAAAGCCGCTTATTCCAAAGATAGTAAAAGAGAAAGAATCTTGAATTAATCCAGCTATCGTACCAGTAAACATTCCATATACTTCTCCTTTAGTCACTGCTGAATAAATTACCACCAAGGAAAAAACATTTATATATAAGAGAGAAGAGACAGAAATACGCATTATAGAAGTCTGGATTAAAAAAGCAATGATAAGCCCAACACCAATCTTAATAATATCTCTCATTGTGATAGATAATCTTCTGAGCCAGTGATTAAAATTACTACATTTTCTAAGTCATTCAGCCTAAAATAGGGCAAAACTTCTATTTCTTTGAATAAAGACCTACCTGATTCTATTCGAATAACTTTTCCCACTTTAATCCCTGGAGGATAAACAAAATCAAAGCCAGAAGTGAGCACTTCTTCACCTTCTTTTATTTCTCCAGTAAGATAAACATATTTGAAATAACACTTTCCATTTAGGTCTCCGGTTAACACCCCAATTGCTTTTGTGTGGGCAGAAATAATACCTACTCCACTATCTATATCAGTAATCAATTGCACAGTAGCCTCACTTTTGGAAATGGGCATAACTGTCTTTCCTACTAAATATCCTTTCTCATCCAAAACAGGAAAATTCCTTTTAACCCCCTCCTTGGAACCTTTATTAACCACTAAGCTGCGATATATGTTAAATGAATCAATCCCAATTACTTGAGCAATCAAAAAGTCATCGCCAGGTCTTAATCTTTTAATCATTCTCTCTTTCTTAAGCTTTTTTAATTCTCTTCCCAAGAATATATTTTGTTGGCGCAGAGAAAAAACTTCCTTTTTTAACTTTTCATGCTCTTGATAGACATTCCTTAAATAAATGTATTTCTCCCATGATCCTTTTATTGATTTTTGCACTGAGTAAATCCCATTTTGAATCGGAGAAAAAATAGAAAATATCGATTTTTTAAGAAAAAGACTTACCTCCTTTCCTAAGGGAACTTGGATAGAGATAATAATTAGATGAACCAAAAGGAGAATAATTAATACCGCTAACTTTTTTCTTATAGTTAAGACAAAGGGCATAGATTTATGAGTGTTAGCTTAAAGAAATTTTCTTCAGGAGTTTGATATCATCTAACATTTTCCCCGCGCCTAAAACTACAGAAGTGAAAGAGTCATCTGTTCTAAAAATAGGCAACTGGGTTTCTTCACATAATCTTTTATCCAAATTTCTAAGCAATGACCCCCCTCCGGTCAAAATTATTCCTCGATCAATTATATCAGCTGCTAATTCAGGAGGAGTTTTCTCTAAGGCAATTTTAATGGCATTAATAATCGTAGAGACGACACTTTCTAAAGCTTCCCTAATTTCTTGATCATCGAGAACAACTACTTTTGGAATTCCTTCTCTTAGATCTCTCCCTTTTATTTCCATAGTCATTGGTTCCTCTAATGGATATGCCGAACCAATTTGAATCTTTACCATTTCTGCTGTTCTTTCTCCTATAAGAAGGTTATATTTTTTCTTGAGGCATTGAATTATCGCTTCATCCATCTCATTTCCAGCAATTCTAATTGAGTGATTGAATACTATTCCGGCTAAAGAAATGACTGCAATATCAGTTGTCCCCCCTCCAATATCAACAATCATATTTCCAGTTGGCTCACAAATAGGTAATTCAGCGCCTACTGCAGCAGACATTGGTTGTTCAACTAAGTAGACTTCACTTGCCCGAGCTCTCAAGGCAACATCTTTAACCGCTCTTCTTTCTACTTGAGTTATTCCCGTAGGAATACTAATCACAATCCGTGGTCTAACCCATCGGTTTTTATCTAAGGCCTTCTTGATGAAATAATCGAGCATTTTCTCAGTTACTTCAAAATCAGCAATAACCCCATCTCTTAGGGGTTTAATAGCCATGATATTATTCGGGGTTTTTCCTAACATTTCTTTAGCTATTCTTCCAACGGCTTCTAATTTCCCGTTAGTTTTATTGAGCACGACAATTGAAGGTTCGTTAACCACTATTCCCTTCCCTTTTAAATAAACTAAAGTATTGGCTGTTCCTAAATCAACGGCTAAATCACAAGTGAGTCTATCGCGAAGCCAAGAAATTATATTCACTGTTTTTCTTTTATTTCCTCCAACCTATTTATTTTATTAAACTTAGGATCCTCTTTCTTCTTCGAAATCACCTGGAAACTCTTCCTTTCACCATCGGTAGCTATATTTTACCCAAGAAATTATTCATTTGCAAGATAATTAAGTTTCTTGGATAGTATAATGGAATTGACACTAATAGACAAATATAATATACAATACTAGAATAATGGAATTAGCCAAAGGAGCTACAAATGAATACTATAGAAAATACCTTTAAATTTTTTTATCAACACCCCTACTTACTTACTACTTTGGTAGCTGTTTTTCTTATTCTGATCTTTTATCTGGTAGGCTATAGTAAAGGAAAAAGTAAAGCCAGCTTAACCAATCTAAAAAAAATAAGTGATATGCAACTTGAAATCCAGGAGTTAAAATATAATCTTAAAAATTTAGAAAGGGAACTTAAGGACAAGGAAGATGAATTGGAGACATTAAAAAGAAAATATAAACCTTCTTTAGCCCAAAAAGTAATAGATAAAATTAAGGGTGAACCAGAAGAAGAAAAAAAATAAAATCTTGACTTTTTTTTCAAGAAAATGGTATTTAAAACTAAACAAATTTTTAAGGAGGAATAATGAGCGATAAAGCATCTAAACCATATGTTTCCCCGGAACAATCCATGAAAGAAATCTCATTCAAGGCTATTTTCTTAGGAATTATTATGGCTATTATACTTGGTGCTGCGAACGCTTATTTAGGCTTGTTGGTAGGAATGACAGTGGCCGCCACTTTTCCTGCAGCCGTTATTGCAATGGCTGTGCTCCGTCCGCTCAAAGGTAGTATTTTAGAAGAAAACCTGGCGAGGACGACTGGTGCAGTTGGAGAAGCTTTAGCAGCAGGAGCCATTTTTACAATTCCCGCTTTTCTTCTGACTCGACCACCTGTCTGGGATAAATTTGATATCTTCAAATCTTCACTGCTCATGCTTGTGGGAGGAATCCTCGGCGTATTTCTCATCATACTTGTTAGACGTACCCTGGTTCAAGATGCCGAGCTTCCCTTTCCGGAAAGTCTTGCCTGCGCAGAGATGGTCAAAACCGGACAGAAAAGCGGTACAAACGCGGCTTATATGTTCTGGGCAATGGGGTTAGGGGGATTCATCGAATTCTTTACAAGCGAAAACGGTATTAGAATTATAAAACCTTTTGTGAGGACTGTTTTTAAGATTCCAGGTTTATCGCGTATCAGTTATCTCGACGGTGATAATGTTTTAAGATATAAAACTCCTGAAACTGCTCAAATAAAAGGAAGAATTTTCATAGAATCACCTGCAGCAAACGCGGCAATGACTGGAGTGGGCTACATCATAGGACCTAAGCTGGCAGCCCTCACATTTTCTGGAGGAGTCTTAGGCTGGCTTTTCCTGATGCCTATCCTTCTTTTTATCAGCGGAGATTTAGGAAACATTGTTTCAAAATTTGGTGGAAACTGGACTGGAATGGCCATCTCCGCTTACAACGCCCAAATTAAACCCATAGCAGTAGGTGCCATGCTCGTCGGCGCTTTTTACACTCTCTTTAGAATGAGAAAAAGCCTCATCAGAGGAATTGGCCGCTCTATTTCTGATGTTAAAAAAGCACGGACTGAAGGCGCGACAGAAACGCTTAGAACCGATAAAGACTTGCCTTTCCCATCCATCATAATCGCCATTATAGCCCTAATTATCCCTATGATCTTTCTCTACAACATCTTCACCCATAATATTGGGTCTTCTCTCGTTTCTGCTCTGGTGATGATAGTCATGGGACTTCTATTTGCGGCTGTAGCTGGGTATCTTGTAGGAATAATTGGTTCTTCCTCTAATCCTATATCTGGTTTAACGCTTACTACCCTTCTTATTGCAGCCCTTATGATGGTACTTATGGGTCAGAAGGGAACTGAGGGCATTGCAGCTGTTTTAGGTGTTGCTGCGATTGTCTGTTGTATAGCTGGTGTGGCTGGAGACATGATACAGGATTGGAAAGTGGGGCATATCCTTGGCGCTACCCCATGGCGCATGCAGATAGGAGGATTGATCGGTGTCGTAGCTGCGGCCTTAACACTGACCTTTTCCCTTCAGCTTTTACATAATACAATGAGAATCGGTAGCGATGCACTCCCTGCCCCCCAAGCAGGATTAATGGCAATGATGTCTCAGGGAATAGTCGGCGGAGAAATGGCCTGGCCTCTAGTTATTGCGGGAATGCTTCTGGCTGTGGCTCTTATTCTTATCGGTTCTCCTTCCCCGATGCTTATTGCTGTCGGAATGTACCTCCCTTTCCGCGCTACGGCCTGTATCTTCTTCGGGGGAGTATTAAAGTATTTTCTGGATAAAAGCGTGTCCAAGAAAAAGCCAACCGAAAAAGGGAAAGAAATCGTTGAGAATATTGGCCTTCTCTTAGCTTCAGGATTGATTGCCGGACAGGCTATTACGGGAATCATTACTGCTGCTTTAAAGGGAATAAAGATTCAAATGCCTGAATCCTTGAATAATCCGTGGCTGGCGCTGGTGATTTTTTTCATCCTTGGGTTCATCCTGATTTATTTCCCGTACAAGAAAATGGTGGTCTCTGGTGAGTTCGAGTCTTAATCCGAAGCAAGAGAACTTTGAGACAGAGCATAGAAAAAGACCTCTTTTGAAAAAAGAAAAAGAAACAAAGAACAGTATTAATCTTCTGGATCTTGTTCCTGTACAAAATATCAAGTGGGAAAAACAAGAAAACGGGTTAATTGTTCTTCTCAAGCCAAAATTTAAAAATCCCATTTTCGCAAGATACTTCCTCCCGCGAATAAAAAATCCTGCCTATAAAATAAGGCTTGATAAATTTGGAAGTTATGTTTGGGAACTTTGTAATGGAAAAAATACAGTAAAGGATATAGGCTTAAAGCTTACTCAGAAATTTGGTAAAGAAATTGAACCAGTTTATGATCGGCTGGCTCTTTTTCTAAAAGAATTAGAAAGAGGAAAATTTATTTATTATAAGAATAAATAGATAAAAATTTAAGCGAGGAGGTGAGATGTTCCATCTCTCCTCCTCGATGCCACTCCCTCCCCCTTTGGTTAATTTTCTCCTCCCTTTATCCTTCCTTTATAAGTAATGCAAGGTTTGTGCCAGGTCGAGTTCAACCTCAAAATTTTTATCTCCTCATTTAACTTATTATTTAAGAATAAATTAAAAATTAGAAAGTTAAACCAAAAATTAGCTATTTCCGAATAAATGCCATTTTCTGTCAAAAAATTGCCCGATTTTGTCACTCTTTAATTAAGATTGCAATCCAACCAAGGTTTTGTTAATATTTTTTAATAAATGAGACCAATAAATGGATTCATCTTCTGGGGAATAACTTCTATTCTCTCTCTGAACTTTCTGATGTCTGCTTCTCTATATGATCCAAAATTAAAATGGCAAACAATTGAAACTCCCCATTTCTCTATTCATTATCATCAAGGAGAAAATGATATTGCTCAATTAACGGCTAATTTAGCCGAAGAAATTCATTCAAACCTCTCTACTTTTCTTCCGTGGAAACTAAAAGGAAAAACACAAATTATTTTAGTTGATAATACAGATATAGCTAATGGCTACGCAACAGCTTTTCCCTATAATACAATTGGCATTTACCTCACTGCTCCGTCGGGTGAAAGTTTGATTGGGAACTATGATCATTGGTTAAAAATGGTTTTAACTCATGAATACACTCATATTCTTCATCTTGATATGGTTTCTGGATTACCAAAATTAGGCCGATCAATTTTTGGTCGAATTCCTCTTTGCTTTCCTAATTTCTTCCAACCCTTATGGATGATAGAAGGGTTAGCTGTTCTATCTGAAACAGATTTTACCACTCAAGGTAGAGGAAGAGCTGTAGACTGGGAAATGTTAATTAAAACAGCTTGCTTAGAAGATAAATTTCTTTCTCAAGACAGAGCCACAGGTCCTCTTGTTGCTTGGCCAGGAGGAAATTCTTATTATCTTTATGGCAATAAGTTTCTTAAATATTTAAAGGATAAATATGGAATAGAAAAAATTATTGAGGTTAATCAGAGAAATAGGGGAATTATTATTCCATACATTATGACCGATTTTATATTCAAAAAAGTTTATGGAAAAGGAACAAAAACTCTTTGGAAAGAATGGCAGCAAGAAATTACAAAAAACTATAAAGATGAAAAAAAATTGATATCCCAGCAGGGAATTAGCTTATCTAAGCAGTTAACCAATCGAGGGTTTTACATTAATGGTCCCAGATTTTCACCTGATGGAAAAAAGATAGCTTATTCAGAAATAAATGCTCATGGATTTCCTAAAATCAAAATTTATGATTTAACAACTAAAAAAGATAAGAGTGCGACCGAGAGATACTTAGGGAATTATCTGGATTGGACAAAAAATGGTCAAGGATTAATCTTTTCTCAAATTGAATATTATAAAAATTTCTATCTTTTGAGTGATCTTTATTTATATCAGCTTAAGGAGAAAAAAATTAAAAGACTTACCAAAGGCTTAAGAGCTAAAGATCCGGATATATCTCCCCAGAATGACAAAATTGTAATGGTGATTAACAATTTAGGCAAAAATAATTTAGCTATTTCCAATATAGAAGGGAGTGATATTAAATTTCTGACTAAAAATAAAAATTTCATTCAGTATTCATCTCCTCGCTGGTCACCTGATGGAGAAAGAATTGCAGTTTCAGTTGGAAGAGAAGGTGGTTACTGGGATATTTACATTTTTTCTGAACGAGGAGAAGTGATAACTAAAATCACTGATGACCGAGCCAGAGATCTCTCGCCTTGCTGGTCTCCTGATGGAAATTATATTGTCTTTAGTTCGGATCGAAGTGGAATATTTAATCTTTATGCATATTTTTTTGCTGACAAAAAAATATATCAAATAACTAATGTTTTAACCGGAACTTTTCAACCAGATATTTCTCTTGAGGGAGATAAAATTGCTTTTGTTTCCTATTCCTCGCAGGGCTATGACCTTCATCTAATAAATTTTTCTCCCGAGCATTGGAAAACAGCCTCTCCTTATCAAGATTCTTATCCTAAATATCAACCTATTACTTTAAAAAAGAAATACACTCCTCATAAATATAATCCATTCTCCACTCTATTACCTCGTTTCTGGATGCCTTTTTACAGAGATGGAGATTTAGAAATTCAACCAGGAATTATAACTTTTGGCTATGATGTATTAGAAAAACATTTATATTCTTTAGAAGCTTACTATGGTCTAGACTCAGGAAAATATTCTTATTTTCTAAATTATATCTATGATGGATTATATCCGACTTTCTCTTTGGGCTTATCAGATCAAACTAATTTTTCTCAAGATTCTCTTACCTCAGAGAAATACACGGATCGAAAAAAAGAGTTTTCATTTAGAATTTCTTTTCCCTTTAGAAAAGTAAAAAGCCGCAATTCTTTATTTGTCGAATATCATCAGGAGCAAAGAAAAATTCCTTATTATAAATACGATCTAAACTTAAAGGGAATAAGGCTTGGCTGGTATAACACCAATACTAAAAAATACGGCTACTCTATTTCTCGAACAGATGGAAGAAGAATTTCTCTTCTTTTTGAAAGAGATTTTAAAGAATTGGGGAGTGATTACGACATTTCAAAATTGATCGGGGAATGGAGAGAATATATTGCTCTTCCAATAAAACATCATGTTTTAGGGCTAAGATTAGCTGGAGGAACAAGTTGGGGTAAAGAAGCAAAAAAAGTATTTTATATGGGAGGTTATCAAGGAAGTCTGGGATTTTTAGGAATTGATTCTGATTTCTTTAATTTATTAAGAGGCTATAAAAGAGATGTCTTCTGGGGTACAAATGCGGTTTTACTCAATATTGAATATAGAATGCCTCTACTAAATATTGAGAGAGGCTTGGGAAATTTTCCTATTTTTATCCAGAGAATGCATTTAGGTTTATTTGCTGATATAGGAAACACTTGGTGGGAAGATGAAAAAGTTAACTTATCAGATTTCAAAACAGGAATAGGAGCAGAAATAAGAATAGATATCACTTTGGGTTACATTCTACCTCTTACCTTATCTCTTGGAGGAGCCAAGGGTCTGGACAAAGAATTTGGCCAAGAGCAAATTTATTTTCGGATAGGAACTTCTTTTTAACAAATCCCACACAAATTCCTTTCAGTGGAGGTTTCACTTCATGGTGACCTCAGACTCTACTGAGGTGAGTCGAAGCGTGGAACTTGAAAAAGAAGAAATCTACTGGGTTTTCAATAACTTACAAAAATCCTTGACAGGCTGTTTTTTTTGGTGTTAGACTTTACTAAACCCAAATAAGGAAGTTTGAATGAACCCTAAAAATCTCAAATTTTTAATGGTTTTGTTGGTTTTAGCTTTTTCCCTTATCCTATTAACAAATGATTTAACTTTTGCGAAAGAGAAAGCTGCTGGAAGTATCAGATTTGCTTCTCGTGATGAGGTTAAACTCGCTTCTCATGTAGTTGGCTTAAGAAGGTGTGAGACTGCTCAGGATTATGAAGATACAGAAGGTTGGTGTTATTCTATGACAGATAAAATTGCTTATACCACTGATTATTATATTGGATATGCAATTTTTATAGATGACCCTCAAGATGGAGAGAGATACACTTGGCAGTACTACTATCCGGATGGAACACTTTATACTGAACAATACTGGGAATTTTATATTGATCCAGAGTATGGCTGTTGTTGGAGAAGCAGTTTGGGACATCTTTCCTGTGGAGGCTGCGCTGCTTTTTTAATGATGGGATTTTATGTTTATAATAACCCATATATAAAACCAGGATTATGGGAAGTAAGGGTTTATAGAGATGGCACTTTATTTGGTTCTGACAATTTTACTATAAAATGCGGAGAGAGCATAGAGATCATAAGACCCAAGGAGGGAGATGATTTCGACCTGACACAGAACTATACAGCTACTTCCGATATCACTTTTGAGGCAGTGTTTGAGCCCTCTACTATAACCGAGCCGATTAATTGGACCCTTGACCTTGAGTACCTAACGAGTGGGGGACGATGTGGTTGTAGCAATCAGCGATCTTTTACCACTGACCCTAATGAACAACATAGTGAATTTTATGAGTCCATGGGAGGACAATTGACTATCAATGCATCTGCTACGGTCAATGAGTGTCAGGTTCAAGCTGAGCCAGTAATTGTCACAATCACAGGAGTTACCATACCCGAGACACTCATCACCGACCGACTTGTACAGCTATATCATGGACCAACAGCACGCTTGATGACAGGTCTGGCACAAGTAGAGAGCAGCTATCTTCAGTTTAGCACGAGAACCCTTTACAATCGAACCGACCTCTGGCCTCAGGAAAGCTATGATGGAGGAAGTCACATTGGGTTAATGCAAGT
>JBHIEE010000017.1:0-33223 GCA_046760445.1 Candidatus Aminicenantia bacterium | reverse complement strand
TAGTAAAAGGTTTGGAAAATCTAAGTGAAACAGGATTAAAATCTCTTCTTTCTTCTAATTTTGCGATTGAGGATGAACCTTGGACAGATTTAACAAATAAATCAATCATAAAAGAAGTTCAAGAAATTCTTTCAAGAGAAAATCACACTTTTGCTATCTATGTTGCTGATTTCAATAAATTTTTAATTCTTCGTCTTAAATCAGAAGATATTCTTGATAAAGAGATTAACTCTGGGAAGTCAAAGGAATGGAAAAGATTAGATATAGCTATTCTACATTCTTTAATTATTGATAAACTGGAAACATTTACTTCTGAAGAATTTTCAGTTGAAAATAATGTTAATTATATCCGAAATCTCGAGCAGGGTATTCAAAAAGTAATCGAAGGCTCTTTTCAAATGATTCTTCTTCTTAAACCTGTCTCACTTCATCAAATCAGAGATATTGTTCAAAATGGAGAATTAATGCCCCACAAATCGACTGATTTTTATCCTAAATTAAAATCTGGTTTAATCATAAATCCATTATCTTGAAATAGAAACAGGAGGCAAGAAGCAGGAGACAAGAAAATAAAATGAAAATTGGAAATTGAAATTTCTAATTTCAAATTTCTAATTTCAAATTTCTAATTTCTTAGATTGGTAGTGTAAAAAATAATATGAAAGAATTATGAAAGAACGAATGAGAATACAAAAGGAGGAAAATAATGATTTATTTAGATAACAATGCGACAACTCCAATTGACCCAAGAGTCTCTGAAAAAATGTGTCATTTTTTAAAAGAGAATTTTGGTAATCCATCTTCTCTTTATCCTCTTGGCAAAGAAGCAAAAGAAATGATTAATCAGGCAAGAGAAGAAATTGCCAACGCTATTGGAGCAACAAAAAATGAAATAATTTTCACCGGCTCAGGAACAGAAGCTGACAATTTTGCTCTTCGAGGAATCTTAGATGCTTATCCAGTAAAAAATGAAATAATAACTTCTTCTATTGAACATCCAGCAATAATGAGTACCTGTGAATACTTAGAGAAAAAAGGATTTAAAGTGACTTATTTACCTGTTGATGAATATGGAGTAGTAGATTTAAATGTTTTAGAAGAATCTATTACTGATAAGACTGCCCTGATTTCAATCATGCATGCCAATAACGAGATTGGAACAATTCAGCCTATAGAAGAAATAAGCAAGATCGCAAAAAAAAGAGGTGTTTTAGTTCATACTGATGCGGTTCAGACTTTTGGTAAAATTGAAGTAGATGTCAACAAATTAGGAGTGGATCTTCTCTCTATCTCAGCTCATAAAATCTATGGACCAAAGGGAGTAGGTGCACTGTATATTAAACGGGGAACTAATATTTCGCCTCTAATTTATGGTGGTCATCAGGAAAGACTATTTCGCGCCGGAACAGAAAACACAGCCGGAATAATTGGCTTTGGGGAAGGAGCAAAAATTATTGCTGAAAAAGGGGATAAAGGTAGAAAAAAGATTGAAAAGTTAGCTGAAAAATTGAAGAGCAGAATTGAAACAAGTATTCCAAAGGTAAAATTCAACGGTCATCCTGAAAAAAGAGTCAAATCTACTTTAAATTTCAGTTTTATTGGTCTGGAAGCAGAAGCTGTTCTTTTAGCCTTGGCAACCAAAGGTATATATGTCTCAACTGGTTCAGCCTGTAGTGAAGGCTCAGAAGAAACCTCTCATGTTTTGGAAGCAATTGGCCTAAGACCTGAAATTGCTCGTTCCAGCATAAGATTTTCTTTAGGACGATTTAATACTGAACAAGACATTGAGATCGTTCTCAAAGAGCTTCCTGAAATTATTGCTAAGTTAAGGGAAATCTCTTCTTTTGAGGGAGATTAAAACTAAATAAATTTTGAGTTTTGAATTAGGTTGAAATGAAAAAATCAATTTTAGAATTAATAAAAGAAGGAATTATTCTGTTTGATGGAGCGAATGGTTCTCAATTAATTAAATTTGGCCTTCCCTCTGGCTACTGTCCGGAACTGTGGAATATAGAAAAACCTGAGATAGTGAAAAAGATTCATCAGGAATATTTCCAGGCAGGCTCAGACGCTGTGTTAACCAATACTTTCGGCGGGAACAGATTAAAACTAAAAGCCTATTCTTTAGAAAATAAAGTTCATGAGTTGAATCTTAGAGGAGCCAAATTAGCCTTTGAAATAAAACCAGAAAATAAATTTGTTGGAGGAGATATTGGGCCAACTGGTAAATTTCTTCAACCTCAAGGTGAATATACCCAAGAAGAATTTGAAAAGATATTTTACCAACAGACTTTGGCCCTGGTAGAGGGAAGAGTTGATTTTATTATGATCGAGACTATGTATGACATAAGAGAGACAGTATGTGCCGTGAAAGGAGCTAAGAGAGCAACTGACTTACCGATATTCGCTTCGATGACCTTTAAAAAAACTAAACGAGGATTCTTCACTCTAATGGGAAATAGTGTTGAGCAATCAGTAAGAGAATTAGAAAAGGCTGGAGCAGATGGAGTTGGTTCAAATTGCACTTTAAACAGTCAAGAAATGGCACTGCTTGTCAAAGAAATGAGAAAAATAACTTCTCTCCCCTTAATTGTCCAGGCTAATGCAGGTCAAGCAATTTTAAATCCCGAGGGTCAAATTCAATATGACCAAGATGCTGAGAATTATATTAAATTCGTCCCTGAAATGATAGCTAATGGAGCCAACATAATTGGTGGCTGCTGTGGAACAGATCCTGAATATATTAAAAAAATAGCTCAAATATTATGCAAGCTTTAGACTATTATTCTCGGTTTACAATTTCAATTTACAATTTACATTTCACATTTTACATTTTGGTGGGATGATTATTATCGGAGAAAGATTAAACTCAAGTCGAAAAGCAGTCCTCTCTGCCCTAAAGGAAAAAAATGAACAGTTTATTTTAAATGAAGCTTTAAATCAGAAAAAAGCTGGAGCTCATTATCTTGATTTAAATACAGCTGCTTTATTGGACAAAGAAATAGAGAGCTTACGTTGGGCAATTCCTTTAATTCAAAAAGAAATTAATATTCCTCTTTGTCTTGACACTCCAAATCCAGAAGTAATAGCTGAAGCTTTAAAAATTCATTCAGGTCAACCAATTTTAAACTCAATAACTGGTGAAAAGGAAAAAATCAAAGCTCTTATGCCTCTCATAAAAGAATATCAGCCCAAGGTAATTGCTCTTTGTCTCGATGACCGAGGGCTGCCAACCCAGCCTGAAGCAGAATTAGAAATAGCTCAAAAATTAGTCGAGGAGCTAACCAATGATGCACTGGCAGAGGAAGATTTATTTATTGACCCTTTAGTCCGCCCAATCGGAACAAATTTCCAAGCAGCGCTACTCTTTTTAAAATCTTTAGAAAAAATTAAACAGACTTTTCCTAAGATAAACACTATTGCTGGAATAAGTAATGTTTCTTTTGGTCTTCCATACCGAAAACTTCTTAATAGGACATTTTTGACTATTGCCCTTTCTCATGGGTTAGATGCTGCCATTTTAGACCCTTTAGATAATGAAGTGATGGCATCCATTTTGTCCAGTCAAGCAATCCTTGGAAAAGATATAAATTGTTCTGAATATATAAAAGCAGTCAGAGAAAAGAAAATAAAGATATAAAAAGACTACTGAAAACCTTATTTTTTGGCTTTCTTTTTAATTCTATTTTCTCTCCTTTCTTTCGCCTGCTGATATCTTCTTTTTTCTTCTTTTGTCTCGGGTATTACTTTAGGAATTAGAGTTGGTCTTCCATTTTCATCTAATGCAACGAAAGTAAAATAAGCTGAACTAGTATGTCGAATCTCACCTGACTTAAAATTCTCTGCCCAAACTTTAACTCCTATCTCCATCGAGGTTTTCCTCACATAATTTACTGAGGCCTTAATTACTATCATCTGACCCATTTTAATGGGATAAAGAAAATCTATATGATCAACAGACACAGTAACTACTGTTCTTCCACTATGCTTCATAGCAGCCATAGCACAGGCAATATCCATCAAATGCATTACTTTTCCACCTAAAATGGTTCCCAAGGGATTGGTATCATTGGGCAAGACAAGTTCTCTCATTTCAACTTGCGATTCTTTTACTTTTTTAGAAATCATCTCTCTCCTTCTTTAATAAATCCCAAATTCCAAGTACCAAATAACAAATAAATTCCCCTATACCAATGCTTCGCATGCTCCAAGGCAAGCAAATTCCAATGACCCCCTCGGCCCGAGGGAGTGCTCGGACTTCGATGAGCTCAGTCGAATCGCCCGAGGTGGAATTTGTGATTTGTAATTTGGAATTTCCATTTCTCTGTGGTTTATTATTTCCGACTTTTTAATTGATGTAAATAAATTTTTCTTACCTCAAGAAGTATTTTTTGGTATTCTTTGGTTTTAAAATCAGGATAGGTCCAATCCAAAGTTTTGATTTCCCTTTTTTTGAATAATAGTTCTAAATGAGCATAAATTCCCTTCTGGAGAGGTATTCGATGAGTAAAATTTTTAACAGTAGCGATAATAAGGGCTGAAGGTGTTAAATAACCTGGATCTAAATTAACCACTCTCTTCTTGGATTTTAATTCCTGTTTTATTTTTTCTTCTAAATAATTAGTTTTAAGTTTAATTTCACTCAGCTTACTTGGATCAATTAAATCCTTAAAACTGACAAATTTTCTCTGTAAACCTGGCCCTATCTGTTTTTGATAATAATCAGTAAATTCAAAAGGGATTAATTGAGAAAGAAAATCTATAGGGCCAAAATTTAAATAAAGTTCTTTTTCTGCTCGGTGAAATATACTCTCTCGCGAAGCAATAATTCCACAAATCAGCTTTACTGGAGTAAAAGGCTTTGCTTTTGCCATTCTTTTAGAATAGAAAAAAATAAAAGAGAGTCAAGTCGAACTCAATCCTTAAGCCAGTTTATAATAGCATTTAACACAGAATTAAAATTTTCTTGCGTAAGAGAGATAAGTTCTGCATCCTTCCTTTTCTTAATCTTATCTATAAACGGCTGACTCCGAAACATAATAGTTGCCAGGACTTTTTGAGGTGAATCAAAAGCAGCTAAAACTTCATTTTTGAACTTCTCAGAAAAAAGTTCCATTTTCCCAATCTCATCAATAATAATTAATTTCTGATTAATCCTTGCTTGACGAATTGCTTGGGCTCCAATTTCTTCCAGCTGATTAAGGTTAACTCCATATTTACCAACTCTAAAAGGACTCTTACTTTCCTGATGAGCAAAAATAGCTTCTTTTCCTTGAATAGATTGAATTTTAAATCCTTTTCTTGTTCCTTTGTCTCGGATTTCTTGGGTAAAAAAGCCCCCACATTTTTCAGGAAATAACTCAATAATTTTTCTAATTAATGTAGTCTTCCCACATCCAGGTCTTCCTGTAACAAGAAGATTCTTCTTCATAAATATTTAAAATTAATTCTTTTGCCTCTTGCTTCCTGACTCTATTAAAATTGATATTCAATAATTTTCTTCTTAGGATCAAATTCTGAAACATCATTCAAGCCCAGATTATTAATTGCTACTTGGATGAGTGTTTCTTCAGGGACGCGGGTCTCTTTTCCTTGTTTTTCTAAATAAAACCTTCCAGCAGCTAATATTGCTTCTTTAGGAACTAAGCCCACAATTTCACTACCAGTCACTTTTAATCCTAATTTTTCTGCTTCCTTTTTCACCTCCTCAAAAACAATGTGAAGAGGAGTTATTTTATAATTAATTAAATTAATCGAGACTTGAGCCTTTTTATACTCTTCTATATACCAGCCCACTGCTTTTACTGCTTTCAATTTGCCTAGAATTCTTATTGGTTTCCCAGTTTCATCTCTTACTATGTTCCCTTGCTCGTCTTTTTTAGGTCGACCTGATTCCCGAATATTTAAAGCTATTTCATGGGCAAGCTCTTTCTGTTGAGCGTTTAAATTAACATTATAAGCAATTAAAAATTCTCTTGCTCCAATTACTATTGCTCCTGATTTAGGATTAAACTCAGCCGGGCCATAATCAGGGACCCAATTGGGATCTTTAAGTTTTTCAGGTAAGCCTTCATACTCTCCCTGCCGGATAGTAGCTAAATTCTTTCTTTCAGGTTTTTTTGCCGCCTCTTCATAAAGATAAACTGGAATTCCGAGTTCTTCACCTACTTTTTTTCCTAATTTATTGGCGATTTGAACACATTCTTCCATAGTAACATTGGAAACAGGAATAAAAGGACAAACATCAGTTGCTCCAATACGAGGATGCTCTCCTTTGTGTGTTCGCATATCAATTACTTGAGCGGCTTTCTTTATTGCTTCAAAAGCTGCCTCCTTGACCCCCTCTGGTGTTCCAATAAAAGTAACCACTGTTCGATTGGTTGCTTCTCCAGGATCAATATCAAGAAGTTTTATCTGGGATGTGTTTTTAATAGCATTGGTAATAGCCTCAATTTTACTTTTGTCACGTCCTTCACTAAAATTAGGTACACATTCAACTAATTTCATTTTTAATCCACTCCTTTCTTAAGACTATATTTTAAATTACCATTTATATCATAAACCTCAATTTCCTCAAAGTCTAAAAGAGAATCTAAAATTACTTTTCTATCGCCAACAATAACAATGGCTGGAATATTACTGAAATACTCTCGAGCAATTTGAGTAATTACCTCTTGATCAATCATCATCACTTTTTCTTGATATTTATCCCAATAATTGGTCGGAAGATTAAAAATTATTCTCTGAGCAGTATACTCAGCTAAGGCTTCAGGAGTCTCTAATTTAAAAGGGAAATTTCCAATCAGGTAATACTTAGCTTGCTCCACTTCAAAATTTGGTACTCCTTTAATAATTTTATCAAGCTCGAGGAAACATTCCTGAATTGCTTCTTTAATTACCTCGGGTTTGACTTTTACCTCTATTGTGTAAATTCCATTCCTTTTAAAGAAATTCAAGCGACTAATAGCACTATAAGCATATTCTTTTGATTCTCGAAGATTCATAAATAACCGAGAGTTAGTAGTTCCTCCTAAGATTTGATTCAAGACAAGTAATGGAAAAAAGTGATCATTATTTCTTTCAAACACGATATTTCCTAAATACACCATCGAGTATTTCAACCCTGGAAAATCAATCAGATATAGAACTTCTTTATTGTGGGGTTTGACGGAAGGAAAGTAAAGAGAACTGACTTCCTTAGGTTGCCAAATGTTTAAATAGTGACTCACTTTTCTTATTAATTGTTTGAAACCAAGACTACCAACTATAACTAAAATTGAATTATTTGGTCGATAATAAGTTTTATAAAACGAATATATTTCTTCTCGAGTAATACTTTTGACGGATTCTTCGACCGGGTAAGGATGAGAATAGGGATGTTCTTTATTAAATAATACTTGAAACAACCTTTCCTGAGCTAAAAATTTAGGTTCAGTTCTTTTTTTTCTTAACTCAAATAAAATATTTCGTCTTTCAATTTCAATTTCTCTTTGAGGGAAAGTTGGTTCTAATAAGATTTTCTGCAATATCTTCAAAGCCTCATCAAAATGCTCTTCCAAGAAAGTAAAATTGTAAACTGAATAATCTAACTCTGTATGAATTAAAAATTTCCCTCCTATAGACTCAATATTTTCAGTAATCTTGCCTGATGATTGATAAACACTACCTTTATTTAACATTCGTGCAGTAAAAGTCGCTAATCCAGGATAATTCACCGGAGAATGACTTTCTCCAGCAAAAACAATTAAATAAAAGGTTATAAAAGGTAAATTTTTCTGAGAGACGAAATCTATCTCCAAACCATTAGCTAATTTGTAATTTAACTCCTTAGGAAATTTAACCTCTTTTAAAGGCTCAGGATTAGGTGGAAATTTTCTAAAACTTTCTTGGCCCAAAAGTGAAGAGAATATTAAAAATACCCCTAATAAAAGAAAAAAAAGAATTTTCCTCAATTTTTTCTTTAAGGCAAATGGTATTCCTAGCCATCCATTGGAATTTTTCATTTAGGAATCACTTTTAAAATTATTCTATTCTTTTTTATAAAATATCTATTAATTACTTTCATCAAATCGAGTTTAGTTACACTTAGATATTTATCCAAATCTCTTTTGATAGACTCAAGTGGTCGATCAGACATTACACACTCGGTCAAGAAAATAGCTCTATTTAAAGTAGTAAGAAATTGATTATAATAATCTGCTTTGAACATGTTCTTAGCTCTCTGGAGCTCAGATTCTGAAACATAACCTTTTTTTAATTTATTAATTTCAGAAAAAATTATTTCTATGGTTCTATTCACCATTATAGGGTTATTATTGATTACAAAAATCTTGAATATTGCTTGGTTTCTTTTTTTTTCTATTCCTCCGCTAATTTGAAATACAAGTCGCTCTTTTTTGACCAAACGATTGAACAAGCGTGAGCTTTCACCTTTTAATAAAATGTAATCTAAAATAGTTAACGGATAAAAATCTTCAAATTTAGAGAAAGGAATAAAATATCCAATATGAATAGAAGGAAGGGGAATAAAAGAATCTTGATATGTTTCAATAATTCCTTCATTTCTAAAAATTGGAGCAGGAGGAAGCGACAAAATATTTTCTCCTCGAGGAATTGTTTCGAAATATTTTTTGATTAATTGAATAGTTTTTTTAAGATTAAAATCACCAACCACTGTTAAAACAGCATTATTGGGAACATAGTAAGTTGAATAAAATTCCTTAGCATCCTCTAAGGAAATTGTTTTTATCTTGTTTTTTCTCCCAATTACTGGATGTCCGTAAGCAAAATCCTGATAAGCGATTTGGTCAAATTTAAAAAAGGTACTAAGATAAGGTTGATTTTCTATCCTGTTTTTAATATCTAAAATCAGAGTATTTTTCAATTCTTCAAATTCAGAGGGAGATATTCTTAAGGAAACCATCCGATCTGCTTCTAACCACAAAGCCAAAGCGAGATAATTAGAAGGTAATGTTTGATAGAAAAAAGTTTTGTCTTCATAAACAACGGCGTTTAACTCACCCCCAATTTGATTAATATACACTAAATGCTGCATTTTCCCAACATTTTCTGAACCTTGAAACATCATATTCTGCAATAAATAGGCTAAGCCCTCCTTTTGAGGAGCATCATTGATTGAGCCAACCTGATAAGCAATTAACACTGATACAACTGGTAAAGAATGATCTTCTGAAAGAATTACTTTCAAGCCATTTTTTAATTCTAATTGTCGAAAAGAAAAAGACAAGGATTGAGAATGGAGGAAATTATGTCCTATTCCTAAGAAAAAAATTATTATTAGTATTATTATCCAGCAAAAATTGCTTATTTTAGACATAAAATAACTTTTCTATAAATTATAAAGTCCCTTCGAAAATTTCTTTTCCCTTCTTTTGTCTTTTAGAAAGAAAATTAAGATAAAGCTTGTTTGTTTTATTCTTTAACCATTTCTTTATTAATAAATATCCAGCAAATCTAAAAAATATTTGCTTCCATAGGTTTTTGGATGGCCACGAGGTAAGGAAAAGTTTAATAGTTCGAGGTATTGAGTAAAATTTTTTCATAGCTTTGATTGTCTCTTGTTGAAGAGTGTAAGCAGATATCCTTAAGGGGTTAAATACAACATGATGACCATCGTAGAAAGACCATTGTTTAGTAAAAATTCTCGCTTTTTCTTTAAATTTTTTATATAACCGAGAACCTGGAATCGGGGTTAAAATTAGAAATTGGACAGAGGCAAGTTTAATTTTTGAAGCGAATCTAACTGTTTTCTGAAAAAGAGTGGGTTCATCTTCATCAAATCCAAAGACAAACATTCCATGAACATTTATCCCATATTTATTAAATTTTTGGGTCACTTTTTGATAATCTTCTACTCTCTGTTTCTTATTCGCTTCAGCTAAAGATTTAGGATTGATTGATTCAAAGCCAATATAAACCCAGTAACAGCCAGCTTTGCTCATAAGAGACAAAAGTTCTTCATCTTCAGCCACATCAACTCTTACCTGAGTGGACCAGGGAATATTAATTTTCTCTTCAATCATTCTTCTTAAAAGCTCTTTGCTCCTTTCTTTATTAGCTGTAAAATTATCGTCAACAATAAATAATCTTTTTGGTTGAGGGTTCAAATTTTTAATTTCATTAATCACGCGATCAATACTCCTTACCCGATACTTTCTTCCAAATAGAGTAGTCACTGTACAGAATTCACAGTTAAAGGGACACCCCCGGGAAGTACTTATTGGAATAATTTTTAGCTTCTCTTTGTTCGGAAATGAGGAGAAATCTGGATCTGGAAGAGAATCCAAATTAGGAATAAGAAGCCGATCAGGGTTATGAATTATTTGATTCTTTTCATTTTTATAGGAAAGCCCTCTAATATTAGTTAATGGCTTATTTTCTCTTAGAGATACAATTAATTCTTTAATCGTTTCTTCTCCTTCTCCACGGATCACAAAATCACAGCAAGCAGTAAGAGCAGATTCTGGCTCAAAGGTAACGTGAGGACCACCGATGACAATCGGCTTTTGCCAAGTCTTAATTATCTTAGCAATTTTGAATGATTCATTAATAGTCGAGGTAGTAGAAGAAATACCGACTAAATCAGCTTCTTTGACTTCAAACCAATTAATAGGACTAATTTCTTCCGCATAAATTTTCACCTCACAGCCTATTTCTTTAAGAATTGCAGCTAATGAAGGTAAAGCTAAACGAATTATTTTAATTTTTGAATAGATATGAAAATTAGCTGCTTTTGGTTCGATTAAGACAATTTTTTCTATTCTCATTTGGTTTATTACTAAATTAACATAAAAAATCCTTAGATTCAATAAACATATTGAAAAGGATAGCTTTTTGTGATATTGTTTTTTCCCTTATAGAGGAGGAGTAAGATGAGTATCGACGGGAAACATTTATTTACTTCAGAGTCAGTGACTGAAGGTCACCCCGATAAAATATGTGATCAAATATCCGACGCGATCTTAGATGATCTAATCAGACAAGACCCAAATAGCAGAGTCGCTTGCGAAACACTGGTCACTAATGGTTTAGTATTTATTGCTGGAGAAATTACTACTCAGGGATATGCTGATTTTCAAAAGATAATCCGAGAAACAGTAAAAGAAATTGGTTATACTAAAGCAGAGTATGGTTTTGACTTCGAAACCTGTGCAGTAATCGCTTCTATTCAAGAACAATCGCCAGATATTGCTATCGGAGTGAACAAAAACGGAGGAAAGGAATTAGGTGCTGGTGATCAAGGGTTAATGTTCGGTTATGCTTGTAAAGAAACAGAAGAATTTATGCCTCTGCCTATTATGTTAGCTCACAAGTTGTGTCGGAGGTTAGCTCAAGTGAGAAAAGAAAATGTCCTGCCTTATTTAAGACCAGATGGAAAATCTCAGGTAACAATAGAATATTTTGGAGACAACCCAGTCCGAGTAGAAGCAATCGTTATTGCTGCTCAACATCATCCAGATGTAGAAGTTAAAAAATTACGGGAAGAGATTACAGAAGTGGTTATAAAAAAAATAATTCCAGAGCATTTAATAGATAAAAAAACAAAAATTTATATAAATGAAACAGGGAAATTTGCTCGAGGAGGACCTTGGGCAGATACTGGGCTGACTGGAAGAAAAATAATAGTCGATACCTATGGTGGAGTAGGTAGTCACGGCGGAGGCTGCTTTTCTGGGAAGGACCCTACCAAAGTTGATCGCTCAGGTTCTTATATGGCTCGTTACATAGCAAAAAATATAGTGGCTGCTAATCTCGCTGATAAAGTTGAGGTTCAGTTAGCTTATGCAATTGGGGTTCCTGAACCTGTTTCTGTTATGGTTGATACTTTGGGCACAGCAAAAATATCTGAGGATTTGATAAAGGAACTTATCTTAGCCCACTTTAAACTTTCCCCAAAGGAAATGATTGAATTTTTAAACCTCCTGCGACCAATCTTTAAAAGAACAGCTGTCTATGGACATTTCGGAAGAAATGAAGAAGAATTCACTTGGGAAAAGCTGGATAAAGTCGAGACTTTAAGAAATGATGCTGGTTTGAAATAGTTAAATCTTAATTGAGAGAGGAGAATAATCAATGAAATATGATATTAAAGACATTTCTTTAGCTGAAAAAGGAAGATTAAGAATAGAATGGGCGGAAAAACATATGCCTGTACTAAGAATCACAAAAAAGAAATTTAGGAATGAAAAGCCATTAGCGGGAGCAAAAATTTCAGCATGCCTTCATGTCACCACAGAAACGGCAAATCTAATTGAGGCCCTGAAACTGGGAGGAGCTGATGTGGTTCTAACAGCCTCTAATCCACTGAGTACTCAGGATGATGTCGCTGCTTCTTTGGTAAAACACTTTCAAGTGCCAGTATTTGCTATTAAGGGAGAGGATAACCAAACTTACTATCAACATATAAATATGGCTTTAAACCATTCTCCCCAGATAACGATGGATGACGGAGCTGATTTAGTTTCAACTGTCCATTCAGACCGTAAAGAAATTCTAAAAGAAATTATAGGTGGAACAGAGGAAACCACAACTGGAGTAGTAAGGTTAAGGAGTATGGCTGCCCAAGGGATTTTGCATTATCCCATAATTTCAGTCAATGATGCTCTGACAAAACACCTTTTTGATAATCGATATGGAACAGGTCAGAGTACAATTGATGGTATTTTGCGGGCAACTAATCTTCTCTTAGCTGGATTAAAATTTGTCATCTCTGGATACGGTTGGTGTGGTAAAGGAGTAGCTATGAGGGCCAAAGGATCTGGTGCTCAGGTAATTATAACTGAGGTAAATCCAATTCGCGCCTTAGAAGCAGTGATGGATGGCTTCCGAGTAATGTCAATGGAAGAAGCATCCAAAATAGGAAATATATTTGTTACTGTTACTGGAGATAAAAATGTCATCAGAAAAGAACACTTTGAGAAAATGAAAGATGGAGCAATAGTAGCCAATGCTGGTCATTTTAATGTGGAAATAGATATTCCTGGACTAGAAAATTTGGCTATAAGGAAAAGAAAAATTCGAGAATTTGTTGAGGAATATGAGTTAAAGAATCAGAAAAAAATATATCTTTTAGCTGAAGGGAGATTAATTAATTTATCAGCTGCAGAAGGGCACCCAGCAGTGGTTATGGATATGAGTTTTGCCAATCAAGCCCTCTCTGTAGTTTATCTGGTTAATAATGCAGAAAAAATGAAAAAAGAAGTCCATCCTGTGCCCAAGGAAATAGATGAAGAAATTGCTCGATTGAAATTAATGTCAATGGGAATAAAAATAGATTATCTTACTCCAGAACAGGAAAAATACTTAGCTGCCTGGTCAGAAGGAACTTGATTCCTCTTTAACTCAATTTTCCTGTTTATTCATAAATTCTTTTCAGTCTTTTCTTTGATCTTATTTAAATATTCTTTTATATTTTGCTTTATCTCTGGTGGCACTGGCTTAGTTAAAATATCTTCGAAAACTTCCTCTGCTTTTTGATAATTTTTTTGATGGAAATAAGCTACGCCTAAATTAAATCTAAATCTTATTTCATCAGGCACAATATTTACTGCTTGCTGATAATTTCTAATTGCTTCTTCTAAATTCCCCATTTTTTCTAAAATATGTCCTTTAATATTATACCCCATAGCATATCGCCTATTTTCTTTTAAAGCAGAATTAGCATATTCTAAAGCCTGTTGATATTTCCCCTGGAGAATAACCAAGAGAGCTAAATTGTAATAAGCCGATTCTCTGGCAGGATACCGAGGATCATTCGCTACTTTTAAATATTCTTCTCTGGCTTTATCTAAAAAGCCCATTTCTTGATAAATTATTCCTAAATTGTTATGAACCTCGGTAAAATTTGGATTTATCTGAAGACATTTTTCAAAGTAAGCTAAAGCTTTTTTCAAATCTCCTTGCATGGTATAAGCCAAACCAAGAGCGTTATAGGCTAAATAAAATCGAGGATTTAACTTAATAGATTTTTTTAAGTAATTAATTGACTGCAGGGCATTTCCTTCATTTAAATGGAATAACCCAACATTATACTGATGCTGGAAGTCTTTCTCTCTCTGTTGAGCCATCTTTTTAGCTGAAGAAGCACAGGCTACTAAGTATAAAGTTACTAAGAAAACAATCAAATATTTAACTTTCATTTTTACTCCCTTCTTATCTTTGCTATTCTTCTTTTAACTTTCGAGCCGTCAATTCCTTTATGGCTTTTTCAGGATGTTTGTCCAAATAAATTATTTGATATACTTTTTCAATAATGGGCATCTCAATATTTTCTCTTCTAGCCAATTGATAAGCTGACAGGGTAGTAACTATTCCTTCAGCCACCATTCTCATCTGGGAAGTAACTTCTTTTATTTTTTTCCCTTGACTTAATTGAAGACCGACATATCGATTTCGACTTAACCCTCCGTAACAGGTCAAAACTAAGTCTCCTACTCCTGCTAACCCAGAAAAAGTCCGCGGTTCAGCACCAAGTTTTATTCCCAACCTAGTAATTTCAGCTAATCCACGAGTAATAAGTCCAGCCAGAGAGTTCATCCCGTATCCCAGACCGTCAATTATCCCTGCAGCAATGGCAATCACATTCTTTAATGCACCTGCTAATTCAACTCCAATTATATCATTGTTAGTATAAGCTCGAAAAGTGGAAGTGGAAATTATTTTCTGGATTTTTTGAGCTAAATTTTTATCTCGAGAAGCAACCACTACTGCCGTAGGGTGTTCTCTCACTACTTCTATAGCAAAACTCGGCCCAGATAAAACAGCTATATTTGGCTCAAAATAAGGGTTAATAATTTCCTCCATTACCTGACTCATTCTTTTTAAGCTTCTTTTCTCTATTCCTTTAGTTAAACTAACGATTATTTGATTCGGTTTCAGATAAGGAACAATTTGAGAATATATATTCCGACAAAACTCCGAAGGGACAGCAATAAAGATTATCTCAGCCCAAGAAACTACTTCTTTAAGATCATTGGAAAGATATAATTTTTCAGGAAAAGTAAATCCAGGGAGAAAGACTTTATTTTCTCTTACTTTCTTAGCTTCTTGATAAATCTCAGGCTCCCTAATCCATAAACCTGTCTCAATATTCTGGCGGGAAAGATGGATTGCAAAAGCAGTCCCCCAGCATCCTCCACCTATTACTCCTGCTCTTATTTTTTCTTTAGGATCAATCATATTTTTTCCCTATTTTTCTTTCTTCACCTTTGAGGAGTCTTCTGATGTTTTCCTGATGACGGATAATGACCAAAATTGAAATCAAAGTACTAATAATCACTATGTTTAAAGATGTATCAAAAATTAATAAAATAATAGGATAAAAAAATGCACCTAAGATTGAACCCAATGATACATAACGAGTAACGAAAACACAGATTAGAGCAATACCGACTATTAGAAATGTTCCTTTTAAAGATAAACAGGCAAAAACACCCAAAGTAGTGGCAAAACCTTTCCCTCCTCTGAATTTTAAAAAAACTGAAAAGATATGACCAGCCACAGCCAAAAAACCAGCTAAGCTAGCTAAGGTCAAATCATCGAAAATAATTATGGCGAAGAAAACAGGAATAAATCCTTTAAGAATATCTAAAACTAACACAGGAAGACCAAAAGAAATTCCTTTTAATCTGGCTACATTAGTGAACCCAATATTTCCACTCCCGAACTGACGAATATCTTTTTTTTCAGAAAACCAGAACAAGATGTAACCAAAAGGCACAGAACCTAACAAATAAGAAAATATTAAAAGTAAGATCTTCATCCTATTAAAAATTCAGCTAAAGGGATGTATTCTGCTCCCTCAGGTTTTAAAATACTTTGGAAAAGAATAATCTTTTTCACTCTTATCTCCCCGAAGAAAGAGTTTTTATATCTATCTAATTCCTCTATAGTTGACTCTATTTCATTGGGAAATTTCACCCTGCCCAATGTTAAATGAGGAATGAATTCCCGAGCCTCTTCCAAATAACCAATTTTATGAAATTCCTTTTCTAACTCTTTTTTAAGGGCATACAATGTGGGATCAGCTTCCACTCCCACCCATAATACACGAGGCTTTTTACTCTTCTCGGGAAAATAGCCTGTCTTCTTCAGTATCAAATAAAATGGTTTAAATTTTTTGGATATTTTAGCTAAAATTTCTTTAATCAATTCCAATTTTTCAGGTGATGTTTCACCCAAAAATTTAATAGTGAGGTGCATCCCGTTAGGAATAATCCATTTTACTCGTGCTTTTTTCTTCTTTAAATTTTCAATTAATTGGAGTAATCTATTTTTTATTTCTGGAGTTAAGTCAATAGCGACAAATAGTCTCATCATCCTCTAAGAAGCAAGAATCTGGAAGCAAGAAGCAGGAAAAAATCGTGCATTTTAATTCTGTCTCGCTTCTTGCTTCTGGCTTCCAGATTCTTTTAAGAGATGTCTCCTCAGCATATCTAAAGCTTTTTGAGTCGACTGAAACTTTATTGATTCTCTATTGCCAAAAAAATAATTCTTTGTGTGCCATAGTCCATCCTCCCAGGAAAGAGCAATATGAACTAAACCAACAGGTTTTTCTGGTGTGCCTCCAGTTGGTCCAGCTATTCCAGTAATTGCCAGTCCATAAGTGGAGCGGCTTAATTTCCTAACTCCTGTGGCCATTGCTTCTGCCACTTCCTGACTGACCGCTCCAAATTTTTCAATTAATTCTTTTGACACTTCCAGATGTTCTATCTTTGACTGATTACTATAAGAAATTATCCCTCTTTCAAAGTAGCAAGAACTTCCAGAAATATTGGTTATTCGATGACCTAAATATCCACCAGTACAAGATTCAGCAATAGTCAATGTTTCTTCTCTTTTTTTAAGTAATTTACCCACCACCTCTTCTAACTCTTCATCTGAATTAGAAAATACATTCTCTTTAAGCCTCTCTATAAACTTATCAGCCATTGTTTGGGCAATTTTTTCAGCCTGGGAATAGCTTTTATCAGATCGGGCAATAATCTGAATCTCAATTTGCCCAGGAAAAGCAAGTAAGGATACCTGAAGATTTTTAATCCTTTGGTATAAATCTGATATCAAACTCTCTGTCTGAGATTCAGTCAAACCAGCGATTTTAAGTGATTTTCGACAGACGAACTGCTTAGGAAATCTTTTTAATTTTGGTAGAACAAATTTCTCAAAAATTGATTTAAGTTCATTCGGTGGACCGGGCAAAATTAAAATCCATGTATTTTTTTCTTCTATCCACATTCCTGGAGCAGTCCCCCATTCATTTTCCAGTACTTCCGCTCCATCTAAAATATAAGCCTGCCGCTCATTAATTGAAGGCATAATCAATCCCCTTTTCTGAAATCTTTCTTCTATCTTAGTCAGTATTTCTCGGTGAAAAATTAATTTTCTGTTTAATGCCTTTGAAAAGGCTAGTCGAGTCAAATCATCCTCAGTTGGTCCCAATCCACCACAAGCAATAATGAGGCAAGCTCTCGAAAGAGCCTGATTAATTGCTTGAGTAATATTTTTTTCATTGTCACCAACAATTGTCTTTTTCACCACCTCTATTCCTAAATCATTCAATTTTTCAGTTAGATAAAGAGAATTTGTATCTATCCGATATGGGGTAAGAAGCTCAGAACCAATAGCAATTATTTCTGCTTTAATTTCTTTTTTCATTTTTTTATAATTAAAATAAACTGGATAATTATATTGGTTAAAACTCCTGCGAAAAGGTCATCGCTCATTATTCCCCATCCACCGGGCAAATTCTCTGATTTTTTTAATGGATAAGGTTTTATTATATCAATTGCTCGAAAGATAAAAAAAGCTAAAAGAAGATTTAACCAAGATAAAGGAATGAGAAAAAGAGCAGCGAGTTGGCCAATCACCTCATCAATAACAATTTTAGAAGGATCGTCTTCACCCATTTCTTTTTTAGCTAAAGAAGTAAAAACAACTCCTGAAAAGAAGAGAATTAGTAATAGAGATAGATATATTATCCAATGTAATTGGTGCAAGAATAAATAATAAGCAATAACTACAATGGAGCTGGAAAAAGTTCCAGGAAAGAAAGGAAAATAACCAGCGCCAAAAAAAGTAGACAGAATTTTTGATAAAGCTTTCACTTAATTATTTTTCCTTTCAAATCATATACAAAAGCTTCATTAATATCAATTTCTTTAAGAAATTGATATTGAGAATTATTATTCTCAATCAGGACAACCCCATCCACTTCAGGAGCTTGAGACTTTAATCGACCCACTAAATATTGAGGATTTTGCTCAGAGTGTCCCTCAATAATTGCTTCAAATCTCTGGCCGATTAATCTTTTATTTTTTTCATAGGAAATTTCAGCTTGAAGCTCCATTATTTCCTTTTTTCTTCTTTCCTTTATCTTCTCCGAAACAGGATCCCCCAAGAGGAAGGCAGGAGTTCCTTCTTCTTGAGAATAAGTAAATACTCCTAATCGATCAAACTCTGCTTTCCGACAAAAATTTTTTAAATTTTCGAATTCTCTCTCTCCTTCACCTGGAAAACCAACAATTAAAGATGTACGAAGAGTGATATCTGGTACTTTTTTTCTGATTTTTCTAATTAATTTTAAAGCTCTTTTTCCATCCGTTCCTCTTACCATCTTTTTTATTATTTTTTCATCAGAATGTTGAAAAGGTATATCTAAATAAGAACAGATCTTCTCTTCATTAAGAATTTCTAATAGAGAATCGGTGATTTCCTCTGGATAGCTATAAAGAATTCTGATCCATTCTATTCCTTCTATCTCAATTAATTTTTTTAAAAGTTGAGTCAAGCCATCTTTTAAATCTAAATCTTGTCCATAAAAAGTAGTATCTTGTGAGATGAGATTTAATTCTTTTATTCCCTGGGAGGCCAAATTTTGAGCTTCAATAATTATTGAGTCAATTTCTCTTGATCGATAAGGTCCTCTAATAAAAGGAATAGCACAGAAAGAGCACTGATGAGAACATCCTTCTGAGATTTTTAAATATACCCAAGAAGGAGGAGTAGTTAAAACCCGGGGATGGAGATGGTTATATAAAAAATATTTTTCTGACCAGAGGACTGAGTTGCCCTCTACCACTCGGTTAATCTGGGGATATTCATTTACTCCTAAAAATGCGTCGATTTCAGGAAATTCTTTTTCCAACTCCCTTCTGTATCTTTGACTCAAACAACCAGTGACAATTATTTTTTTAACACTTCCTGATTTCTTATAATTAACTGCTCCCAGAATAGCATCTACTGATTCCTCTTTAGCCTGTTTTATGAATCCACAGGTATTAATTATTATCACTTCTGCTTCTTCAAAATTAGAAGTAAGAGAATAGCCACTTTCTTTGAGAATACCGAGCATAGTTTCTGTATCTACTAAATTCTTAGCACAACCTAAACTGATAACTCCAACTAATCTCATTATAAAATGTTTAAGTGCGTATGTACCTAAGTACCTATGTCAAAACCTAGGCACATACGCACATAGGCACATAGATTATGGATATACTCGATAAAGCATTCGGGGAAAAGGAATTGTTTCTCTAATATGGTCTATTTTGCAAATCCAAGCGACTGTTCTTTCTAAACCTAAACCGAATCCAGAATGAGGAACAGAACCATATTTTCTTAAATCTAAATACCATTCATAGGCTTCTCGGGGCAGATTATGTTCTTTTATTCTTTTCAGAAGTAAATCATAATCATGAATTCTTTGACTCCCACCAATTATTTCACCATATCCTTCTGGAGCAATCATATCCATACACAAAGCTAAATCAGGTCTTTTAGGGTCAGGCTGCATATAAAATGCTTTAGCTTTAAGAGGATAATGAGTGATACTAACCGGTTTATCAGAATCTTCGGAAATTAGAGTTTCATCTGGAGCTCCAAAATCATCTCCCCATTTTATTTTAGATCCTTTTTCTTTTATAATTTTGAGAGCTTGTTCATAAGTTATTCGAGGAAAGGGTCTTTCTATTTTTTCTAAAGGCTTGATGTCTCTTTCTAATACTGCTAATTCTTTTTTATTTTTCTCTAAGATACGCTGAACAATATAAACTACAAAATCTTCGGCTAAATCTATTATATCGTTTAAGTCGGCAAAGGCAACTTCAGGTTCAACCATCCAGAACTCCATTAAATGACGTCTGGTTTTCGATTTCTCTGCCCTAAAAGTTGGTCCGAAACAATAAACTTTTCCAAAAGCCATGGCTGTAGCTTCACTATATAATTGACCACTTTGGGTGAGATAAGCTTTATCATCAAAATATTGGGTTTCAAAAAGAGTGGTTGTTTCCTCACAAGCACTTGGGGTTAAAATTGGAGTATCTAAAAGGACAAATCCTCTGTTATCGAAAAAGTCACGAATAGCCCTTATAATCTCTGCTCTAATCCGTAAAATAGCGTGCTGTTTAGAAGAACGGAGCCAGAGATGACGATGTTTCATTAAAAATGGGATGCCATGAGATTTTGGAGTTATCGGATAGTCTTCAGCTATTTGAATAATGTCCAGTTCATTAATTTCTAATTCATAACCGCCTGGTGCTCTTTTATCTTTCTTAACTTTTCCCCTAACAATCAAAGAAGACTCTTGAGTCAAATCCTCAAATTTTTCAGATAAAGGATGTTCTTTTTCTGGACTAAAAATTGTTCCCTGAATGATACCAGTTCCATCTCTTATCAGCAAGAAGCGAACTCTCCCGCTCGACCGTTTATTATAGACCCAGCCTCTAAGTTCTACCTCTTGCCCAGCATAATTGGCAATATCTTCAATATAAACCCATCTCATTTCTTCTTGATTATAAATTAATTACCAATGATGGTCAATTGTTTTAAATTTTAGAAGAAATTAATGCTCTTTTTCTCTTTACTAATTTGAAAAATTTCTAAAAATTATTGAATTTAAATTCGATAAGCGATTCCTCCTCTTAATAAAAATCCATTCCAAATTCCAGCATCAATCAGAAGATAAAGGCCTTTGGTAATTTCGCCTTTTATTCCCAGATTTAACTGAATAATAGGAATAATTGGAGGTCCTTCTTTCAAATCTTTTAAATCTTTTTCTTCACTATGAGTTTCTGATTCTAATTTACTTTCTTCGGCATTAAAAAATTGTCCTATAGCTGAATAAGATAAATTTCCACTAATGGGGGCAATTCCAAAACCAAAAGTAATATAAGGTCGCACTCTCCAAGAAGGCTTTATATCCCAACGAAAACTCAGATTATAAGAAAGGGGTTCCATAAGAAATTTTCCCTCTGCTTCTAAATCAACATAAGAACCATTTTCAAATTCATCTTTTACTTTTCCATCTAAAGAGAGTTCCATCTTAGTCTTTTCTATAGAAAAACCGAGACTAAATGATCCTTTTTCCCCACCCGGATAAAATCGTACTTCAAATCCATAATTATTCCCGGTAGAATCAAAGTTTATATCTTGGGAGTAAGACACTTCAATTAAGTCTGGATGATCTTCTAAAATTTGATCTTTCAACTCGTTTTCTATTCCTTCTCCGGCTATATTTTCAACCATAGATCTTAATATATCAATACTCCAAGTAGAATAATGAACACCAAATTCCCACTTTCCTTTTGCTGATAAATTTTGTGCCAAAATGAGAATAAATGATACAATTAACCAAATAAATAGTTTTTTTCTCAATTATTCCCTCCTTATATTTATTAAGCGTTCTCGACTTTGAAAACCCTTTTTATTTAAATTACTCTTCCTCAGCCACAATTCTTCCTTCTTCTACAGCTTGTTGAATAATTTTCTGCTGCAAATGAGCAGGCACTTCTTCATAATGGGAAAATTCCATATGATAAGAACCTCTTCCTCCAGTAATGGAAGTGAGCGTGGGTTCAAAATCCAACATCTCAGCCATTGGTACCTGGGCTTTAATTATCCGCATATTTCCTTTCTGCTTCATTCCCTGAACTTTTCCCCGCCGACCATTCAAATTACCCATAATGTCTCCCATATAGGCTTCTGTGGTATAAACTGAAACATTCATAATTGGCTCTAAAAGTGTCGGTTTCGCTTCTTTCATGCCTTTTTTAAAAGCCATTGAAGCGGCAATTTTAAAGGCTATATCGGAGGAATCTACCTCATGATAGGAACCATCATAAAGAATGATTTTAAAATCAACCACTGGATAACCAGCAATAACGCCTTTGTTACGAGCCTCCTGTATTCCTTTTTCAATTGAGGGAATGTAATTTTTGGGTATGGCTCCTCCAAAAATTTTGTTCTCAAACTCAAAATCTTTTCCTCGTGGCAGAGGCTCCATTTTGATTTTGACATCTCCATACTGACCACGACCACCAGTTTGTTTCTTATATTTACCCTGAACATCCGCTGTTTCTTTTATTGTCTCTTTATACGGAATTTTTGGTGGTTTCAAAAGGACATCTACATTATATCTTTGTTTTAATCGATCAGTAATAATTTCTACATGAAGCTGCCCATTTCCTGAGATAATTAACTCTTTTGTCTGAGAATCTCTCTCCACTCTCACTGTAGGATCCTCTTCAATAATTCGATGCACAGCCTGAGATATTTTATCTTCATCAGCTCTTGTTTTTGGTTGAATTGCAAAAGAAATTGATGGCATGGGAAAAGTTATCGGCTCCAAAAGAATAGAACTTCCTTTGGCACATAATGTATCTCCAGTAAAAGTATCTTTCAATTTAGCTGTAGCGACTAAATCGCCGCATTTTGTTTGCCCAGCAGAAACTTGTTCTTTACCTTGAAGGAAAAATAAGCCACTTAGTTTCTCGTCTTTTTCCTTACTCGAATTAAAAACAATTGAATCTGGATTAATTTTTCCACAAAACACTCTCATTAGTGAAATTCTCCCGGTATATGGGTCAGAAATAGTCTTAAAAACTAATGCTGTAAAAGGTTGAGTTAAAGATGGTTTAATTTTTTCTTCTTTCTCTCCTGCTTTGGCAGAGATTGCTTCTCTCTCCTCAGGAGATGGAAAGTAATTGATTATACTATCTAAAATAGCTTGAGTACCGATATTGAGTAAAGCGGAACATAGAACTACTGGATATAATTGTCGAGCTAAAACTGCCTTTTTTAAACCAATATTCAATTCTTGAGAAGATAATTCGCCTTTCTCGAAGTATTTCTCCATTAACTGTTCGTCGTTTTCAGCTACCATCTCAGTTAGCTCTTCCCTTTTCTTAAGAGCTAATTCTTTTAAACTGTCAGGAATATCTTCTTCTTTAAATTTACCACTTTCATCTTTTTCGTAAATATAAGCTTTCAAATTCACCAAATCAATTAATCCTTTAAAATCTTTTTCTTTCCCTATTGGTAATTGAATGGGCACTGCCTGACGACCAAAAAACTGATGAGTAGATTCGAGGGCTCGATCAAAATCAGATAGGTCACGATCTAGTTTATTAATTACAAAAATCCGAGGTAATTTAAATTCTTCCAACATTTCCCATACCTTTTCTGTCCCAACTTCCACTCCTGAGACTCCACAAACTAATACCAAAGCACCATCCACTGCTCTTAAACATGCCTTAGTATCCCACAAAAAATTGCTATAACCTGGGGTATCTACAAAATTTATTTTATGATTATTCCACTCTCCAAAACAGAGAGAAGAATTAATGGATATCTTTCTCTCAATTTCGTCTGGATCATAATCAGTAATAGTATTTCCTTGATCAACTTTACACAAGCGAGTCGTTACCCCGGTATTATATAGAAAAGCCGAAACCAAAGAGGTTTTTCCACTGGAACCATGTCCAACCAGAGCAACATTTCTAAGATTAGCAATCGGATAATCTTTCATTATTAATCCTCCTTATAATTTTTGCTAAATAATAATAACTAAAAAAAGTTTATGTTTCAAGTTAGAAATCAAAGAAAGATAAAAAATTGGACTCCTATCCAAACTGTGTGAGTGATGTATTCCCAAGGCAGTAATTAAATCCCAATTTCTCACAGTCCCGAGTACTCGGGATCCAAAGTCCAAAATCCAAATGCCAAATGAATGTCAAATTACTAAATGTCAAAACCGTGAAGTGTAAAGCGTAAATCGTAAGGTATTATTTATCACTTTACCCTTTACTCCTTACTCTTTACGATTTATATTTGTCATTTGCCTTCGCCTCGAGCTCACTTCGTGGTGACCTTAATGGAACTAGGCCGAAAGGAGCTTTGTCATTTGACCTTTTCATTCTTCTATTATGTTATCCATTTTTCCACACAAATAGGAGAAGAGCCGAAAATTGCAATTGTTATTGGAATTTAAGTTGGTTTTTAGGTCTTAGTGATGATGAGAATTTAAACAAATGTTGATTTTTAAAATTCGGGAAGGTTAAATTAATCAAGGTGGGTTTATAACCCTTTACTCATCATATCAAGAAATTCAGTATTCGCTTTTGTTTTAGACAATTTCTCAAGAAGTAATTCCATTGCTTCTATTTCAGTCAATTGACTCAAAACTTTTCTCAAAACCCATATTCTATTTAAATCTTTCTGATCAATTAGTAATTCCTCTTTCCTAGTGCCCGAGCGAGTAATATCTATCGCTGGAAACAATCTTTTATCCACTAATCGGCGGTCAAGATTTATTTCCATGTTCCCTGTGCCTTTAAATTCTTCAAAAATTACTTCATCCATTCGACTCCCTGTATCAATTAAAGCAGTTGCAATAATAGTCAAACTCCCTCCTTCTTCAATTTTCCTTGCTGAACCAAAGAATTTTTTAGGCTTATTTAAGGCATTGGCATCGACTCCTCCTGATAAAACCTTCCCAGATGGAGGAACAATTGCATTGTGAGCTCGAGCTAATCGAGTTATACTATCAAGGAGAATAACCACATCTCGTTTATGCTCCACTAATCTTTTTGCTTTTTCAATAACAATATCAGCTACTTGAGCATGTCGAGAAGGTGGCTCATCAAAAGTAGAACTAATGACTTCTGCTTTAACAGTTCTTTCAAAATCTGTTACTTCCTCGGGTCTTTCATCAATTAATAGCACTATCAGAAATATTTCAGGGTGATTTTTCTCAATAGATTTAGCAATTGTTTTCAAAAGCATTGTTTTTCCAGCCCGAGGAGGAGAAACGATTAATCCTCTTTGTCCTTTACCAATTGGAGTGAGAAGATCCATTACTCTAGCTGAAAGGTTATTTCTATCTCCAGTTTCAAGCACAATTCTCTCGTGGGGGTAAAGTGGGGTTAAATTATCAAAATAAATATCCTTTCTTTTGGTTAAAGCTAAATCTGGCTGCTCGAAATTTATTGCCTCAATCTTTATCAACGCAAAATATTTCTCTTCATCCTTAGGTGGCCTAACTAACCCCGAAATAGTATCACCTGTTCTTAAATCAAACTTTCTGATTTGGGAAGGAGAAACATAAATATCATCCTGACTGGGTAGATAACTATATTCAGGTGCTCTCAAAAAACCAAATCCATCGGGCAAACATTCCAATACACCTTCGGAAAAGAGGTGTCCATTCTTACGAGCCTGAGCTTCAAGAATCTTGAATATCAATTCCTGTTTACCCATATTTTCTGGATCACGGACTTCCACTTCCTCAGCAATTTTTAACAAAGTAGGAAGCTTCTTTTCCTCGAGTTCAGCTAAACTATAATTTTTCATTTCTTTACCTCTTTCAAAAAATTTTTTTTGAAGATAGAAGTTGTATTCAGTTTGAATATTTAAATTTTTTATTATCAGTTAGTTAAAGGAATTTTAGATAAATCCTGAGTTAAATCCTTACTTTCTTCATGTTTGATTAAAGGTTTAATTAAGGCTTTTTGAAGAACCTCTTCCATATTTTTAACTAAATGAATATTTAATTTGTCTTTTATTTTTTTAGGAATATCACTTAAATCAGCCTTATTATCTTTAGGAATCAAAACTTCTTTTACTTCTGCCCGATGAGCAGCTAATATTTTTTCTTTAATTCCTCCAACAGGTAGTATTTTCCCTCGCAGAGTAATTTCTCCTGTCATCGTTACATTCTTATTGACCGGTATTCCTGAAAGAAGCGAAATTACTGCTGTAGCAATAGTTATACCTGCTGAGGGACCTTCTTTAGGAATTGAACCTTCAGGAACATGGATATGAATATCATAATTCTTATGTAAATTTTTAGCAATACCTATTTCTAAAATTTTAGATTTAACATAGCTGAAAGCAGCCTGAGCTGATTCCTGCATTATTTCACCCAAATGTCCAGTCAGGGTCAAATTCCCTTTCCCCTGAACCTTAGTTGCTTCAAAAGTCAACACTTCCCCTCCAAATTCTGTCCAAGCTAAACCATATGCCACTCCTATTTCATCTTTCTTATCAATTGTTATTCTTCTATACTTAGGAACACCTAAATATTCTTCTAAGTTTTCTTTAGTAATTGTTTTTGAAAAATCTTTTCCTTGGGAGACTATTTTTCTAGCCACTTTTCGACAAATTGAACTAATTTCTCTTTCTAAATTCCTCACTCCTGCCTCTCGAGTATAACTTCGGATAATTCCTAAAATCCCCTCATCAGTAAGTTTGAGATTATTTTCTTTAATACCATGGGCTTTTAATTGTTTTTTAACCAAAAAACGCTTCCCAATTTCGAGTTTTTCATCCTCAGTATAACCAGGTAATCTGAGAACTTCCATTCGGTCAACTAAGGCCGTAGGAATAGGTTGAAGTATATTTCCCGTGGTAATAAACATTACTTGAGATAGATCAAATTCTGTATCTAAATAATGATCCAAGAAGGTGTTGTTTTGCTCTGGGTCTAAAACCTCTAATAACGCAGCAGCAGGATCCCCTCTAAAATCCATACTCATTTTATCAACTTCATCTAAAAGAAAAACTGGATTTTTTGTCCCAGCTTTTTTAATCATCTGAATAATTCTTCCTGGATAAGCACCAATATATGTTCTCCGATGACCCCTAATTTCTGCTTCATCTCTAACTCCCCCTAAGGAAAGGCGAACAAATCTTCTTCCAGTTGCCCGAGCAATAGATCGAGCTAAAGAACTTTTACCCACGCCAGGAGGTCCCACGAAACACAGAATAGCTCCTTTTGGATTTTTTATTAACTGACGAATAGCTAAATACTCAAGGATTCTTTCTTTTATTTTTTCCAATCCATAATGGTCTTCATTTAATATTTTTTCAGCTAATTTCAGATCTCTTTTTTCTCTTGATTTTTTATTCCATGGAACAGCTAAGAGCCAGTCAAGATAACTTCGACTAACAGTTGCTTCAGCTGACATAGGAGGCATTGATTCTAATCTTTCTAACTCTTTAAAGGCTTTTTCTTTGGCGTCATTAGGCATAGAAGTGGTTTCAATTTTATGTCTTAATTCCTCAATTTCACTGTATTGATCATCCCTTTTTGTCCCTAAACCTTTATTAAAAATTCTCTGCTTTACTTCTTGACCTGGAGAGATAATTCTTTTTCCTTTTTTTAATTTTGAACGGATTCTAATCAGCTCATTTTCCAGAAGGAAACTGAGTCTTCTTAATCTTTCATTGGGATTTATCGTCTCAACTAAGTTTTGTTTTTCTTCAACTGAAAGATATAGATGAGAAGCAATAATATCAGCAATCCTATCCGCTGTATTATCTCTTAATGCTGGGATAATCGATTCAAAATTTACATTTCGACTAATTTTGACATATTCTTCAAATAGACTCAGAACCTGATGGAGAACATCTCTAATTTCTTCGGGGGATATCTCTGGTATCATAATTTCCTTGGTCAGAACCTCATAAAAAGGATAAAGACTTAGAAATTCAATAATTCTTGCTCTTTTTTTCCCTTCAATCACTACTTTAAGATTATTATCAGCAGTTTTCATTGTTTGAATTATCTTAGCAATAACACCAGTTGAGTAAATATCTTTGGGTTTGGGTAAATCCAAAGAAGGGTCGATTTGAGTTGAGAGAAAAACAATTCTATCCTTCTCCATTGCTTTTTCTAAAGCCTGAATGGAAGAACTTCGCCCAATAATAAATGGCACTAGAGTACTTGGAAAGATAACTAAATCTCTTAGAGGAATTAAAGGGTAAGACTTAATAATTTCTGTTTTTTCATACTGAGGATCATACATTTTTACATTCCTACTGCTTTTTCTAATTTTTTGAAATCTAATTCTTTCTCTTTAACCATTTTTTCGGTAATGACGAACTTCTTGAGTTTTCGACGGCTGGGAAGGTGAAACATCAAATCAAGCATTAAATCTTCAATTATAGTTCTTAAACCTCGCGCACCCACTTTCTTTTCTAATGCTTTTCGAGCAATGAGCCGAAGAGCCCCAGGAGTAAATTCTAATTCTACTCTTTCCAGTTCAAAAAGCTTTTTGAACTGTTTGATTACTGCGTTTTTGGGTAGAGTTAGAATATCTATCAAAGCATTTTCATCAAGCTCAGATAGCACAGCTACAAGAGGGATTCTCCCAACTAATTCTGGAATTAAACCATATTTAATCAAATCTTGAGGTTGAAGGTGACCATAAAGAGCATCAGTTCCTTCAGTTTTTTTCCGAGAGATATTAGATTTAAAACCTACTGTACTTTTTCCAATCCTTTGACTAATAATTTTATCTAAACCAATAAATGCTCCTCCACAAATAAAAAGAATGTTTGTCGTATCAATGGGAATAAATTCTTGGTAAGGATGCTTCCTTCCTCCATGAGGAGGAACATTAGCGATGGCTCCCTCAATAATCTTTAACAGTGCCTGCTGTACTCCTTCTCCAGAAACATCTCGGGTAATTGAGGGACTGTCACTTTTCCGACTAATTTTATCTATTTCATCAATATAAACTATCCCTTGTTGAGTTTTCTCTATATCCCCATTAGCTGCCTGATACAATTTTAAAATGATATTTTCCACATCTTCCCCAACATAGCCTGCCTCGGTTAAAGTAGTAGCATCAGCAATAGCAAACGGTACCGATAAAATTTTAGCTAATGTCTGAGCTAATAATGTCTTACCTGTACCGGTTGGTCCAATCAAAAGTATATTACTTTTAGTAATCTCCACATCTTTAATTGTCTTATGTAAACGAATTCTTTTATAATGATTATAAACAGCAACTGATAATTTTTTCTTGGCTTTTTCTTGACCAATGACATATTCATCTAATGCACTCTTTATTTGATAAGGAGTGAGAAAACTACTTCTTAAATATTTCTCCTCTTCTTTAATTTTGTCTGCTGTTAAGATAGAATGAGCAACTTCTACACAATTATCACAAATATAAACTCCACTTGGACCTGCTATTAATTTTTTAACCTGAGATTGACCTCGGCTACAGAATGAACACTTAATATTTGTTCCATATTTTTCTCGATAATTATCTCTCATTCACACACCTTTAAAATTTCCCTCGCCAGAATACCATCTTTTTATAAACTAAAGGAAGGTTAATCTCTTTTAATTATGATATTATCTATTATACCATATTCCTTCGCTTGATCCGGAGTCATAATAAAATCGCGATCAATATCCACCTGAATCTTTTCTTTTGGTTGACCGGTATGTTTCATTAGGATTTCGTTCAACTTTTTCCTTATTCTAAGAATCTCCTTAGCATGAATCGCTACATCAGAAGCCTGTCCTTGAAAACCACCAAATGGTTGATGGAGAATTATTCTTGAATTTGGTAAAGCAGAACGTTTACCCTTAGCCCCAGCAGCTAAAAGTAAAGCTCCCATACTAGCAGCTTGACCGATGCAAATAGTGGCCACATCAGGCTTAATGAATTGTATTGTATCATAAATAGCTAATCCCGCAGTAACAGCCCCACCTGGGGAATTTATATAAAGATAAATATCTTTTTCAGGGTTAGTGGCTTCTAAATATAACATCTGGGCAACGGCTAAATTAGCTATATCATCATCTAGCTCTGAACCAATAAAAATTATATTATCTTTAAGGAGACGAGAATAAATATCGTATGCTCTCTCCCCTCTCCCATCTTGTTCAACAATGAAAGGAATCAAGGTCATTTATCAACCCTATTTTTAATTATAGCTTCTTTTAACAAAAAGTCAACTGTCTTTTTAAGTAAAATATCATTTTTTATTTCTTTTCTTCCTCCTTCCTCATCAATTTTTCTCTTTACTGTTTCATACGACAAGTTATTTCTTTCTGCAAAAGCTTTAATTTCATCATCTATTTCTTTCTCTCCCACTTCAATTTTTTCCTTTTCAGCAATTTTACGAAGAATCAAGTAATGTTTTACATTTTTCTCTGCTTCTTTTTGATATTTCTCCTTCAAATCTTTAAAATTTATTTTATTTAATTGATTGTAATTAACCCCTGAAAACCTATCTTTAACTATCTGATTCACCTCAATTTCTACTAAACATTCTGGAATTTCAAAAGATGTTTTTTCAGCAATTTTTTCAAGAATCTTTCCTGCTGTCTCATTTTGAAGTAGCTTTTCTTTGTTAGTTTTAATTGCCTCTTTAATATTATTCTTTAAATCAGACAGGTTTTCATATTCCCCTAAATCTTTGGCAAAATTATCATTTATTTCTGGTAATTTTTTTTCTTTAATTGACAAAACTTTAAAACAATACTCCACTTTTTTGCCCGCTAATTTCTTATTCTTATGATCCTTATTATAAGGAATCACAAAGCTTTTCTCTTCATTCGGTTTCATTCCCTCCAAATTTTCATTTAATATTTTCTCATTAGATGGATGACCAGCTAAAATCACTATTCTTTCAGTTGGGAGATTTCTCTTACTCTCTAAAATTCTTCCTGAAATCTGAGCAACGACATAATCTCCCTTCTTTATTCCTCTGTTTTCAACAGGGATGTATTCAGCTGCCCTCTGCCTTAAAGTTTCTAAGGAAGCTTCTATTTCTTCTTTGGTCACTGTAACCTTTCCCTTCTCAATTTTAATTCCTTTATATTTCTTGACCTCGAAAATAGGTAAAACTTCAAATGATGCCTTGAACTGAAGAGGCTCTCCTTCCTCAAAATTGATATCATAAACTACTGGAGTATTGATCGGGGTTAAATTCCTCTCCTTTAAAATTTTATTTAAACTCTCAGGCACTATATTTTCAATTAAATCATTTTTTATCTGCTCAAGAAATAATCTTCTCACCATTTCTTTAGGAGCTTTCCCAGGTCTAAACCCTTGAATTTTTACTCTCGAAGCATACCGTTTTACTATTTCTTCAAACTCTATAGATACTTTTTCCGAGGGAACTTCAATCCCTATTTCTCGTTTGCATTGACTTATTTCTTTAAGTGTGCTTGTTATTTCCATTATCAATATAATCTAAACTTAGTGGGCAGAGCGGGATTCGAACCCGCAATCCTTAATAAGGAACTAGGTCCTAAGCCTAGCGCGTATACCAGTTCCGCCATCTGCCCCTATATCCAAGATATGCCTCACTTCGTTCGGTAAAATCCCAAATCCAAAGCACTAAATTCTAAACAGTTTCTGTCATTTGTCCCGAGCACTCGGGATGAGTTTGTTTAGGATTTCAGATTTAGAATTTAGTATTTTTATCTTATTCCTACTCATATATTGAAATTCCGATACCTAAACATAATCTGAAAGTGATCTTGATAAATTCTCAACCAGAAAATTCGCTTTTTATTTTTTGTGGAATTTTATATCTATCATTTCTCGCGATATTTGTCAACCTCACGGAGAATTTTCATTAGGGAACACATAATATACACTAAAGTCCAATTAAACTACAATACGATAAAGATCATTTGTTGAAAATGCTCATAATTTTAGTTATTATAGTCTGTCTATGTTAAAATTATTCAACACGCTCAGTGGAAAAGTAGAATCTTTTCAGCCCCTGAAATCGGGTGAAGTTAAAATTTATACCTGCGGTCCAACAGTATATGATTATGCTCATATTGGCAATTTCAGAGCTTATATCTTTGAGGATCTCCTGAAGCGTTTTTTAAAGCATCTGGGCTATAAAGTGGTTCATGTGATGAATATTACTGATGTGGATGATAAAACAATCAAAGGCTCAAAAGCTGAAGGGAAAACTTTAAATGAATTCACTGAAAAATATATCCAAGCTTTTTTCGAAGATATTGATACCTTGAATGTCAAAAGAGCCGACTACTATCCACGAGCTACCGAACATATTGGAGAAATGGTAAAAATAATAAAAGGATTGATGGATAAGGAACATGCTTATGAAAAAGATGGTTCTATTTATTTTAATATTTCTTCATTCCTTAATTATGGACGACTCTCTAAAATTAAAATTGGTGATTTAAAAACTACCGGACGAATAGATAGTGATGAATATGAAAAAGAAGATATTCATGATTTTGTTCTATGGAAGGCAAAGAAGAAAAACGAACCATATTGGGATACAGAATTAGGAGCAGGAAGACCAGGTTGGCATATAGAATGCTCTGCGATGAGCATGAAATATTTGGGAGAAACTTTTGATATTCATTGTGGAGGAGTAGATAACATTTTTCCTCATCATGAAAATGAGATTGCTCAATCAGAAGCCTATACTGGCAAGAAATTTGTTAACTATTGGCTTCACTGCCATCATTTAATTGTTAATGGCGAAAAAATGTCAAAATCTAAAGGAAACTATTATACGCTAAGAGATCTACTAGCTAAAAATTATGATCCTCAAGCAATCAGGTTTTTACTGATGTCCACTCACTATCGGAAGGTTTTAGATTTTACCTTCAATTTTTTAGAACAAGCCACTTCTTCTGTTCAAAGAATCAGAAATTTTGTTTATGAATTAGAAAATCGCTCTTTCCCTCCCGGAGAATCAAAGAAAGTAAATAAAATTATTACTAAAGCAAAAGAACAATTTGAAGCTGGGTTAAATAATGACTTAAACATTACCATTTCTTTAACTACCTTATTTAAAATGATCAAGGAAATAAATATTTTATTGGTTGAAAATAAAATATTTACTCAAGATGTAAAAAATATTTTGAATTGGTTAAAAGAAATAGATTCAGTCCTTGGTTTACTGCCTAAAAAAGTTGAGGAGAAACTTCCTCCTGAAATTATGGAAAAAATCAAGCAACGTGAACAGGCTCGGAAAGAGAAAAATTTTGTTTTAGCTGATAAAATTAGAAAGGAACTTCATGAAAAAGGAATTATCTTAGAAGATACCAAGAATGGAGTTAGATGGAAAATAATAAAATAGAAGCAGGAAGCAAGATGGAAATTGGAAATTGGAAAATGGAAATTGGAAA
>JBHIEE010000016.1:0-36012 GCA_046760445.1 Candidatus Aminicenantia bacterium | reverse complement strand
GCCAAATGAATTTCAAATGACTAAATTTCAAATCTAAGAAGTGTAAGTCGCAAGGCGTTGTTTATCACTTTACTCCTTACTCTTCACGATTTAATGTTTTTGTAATTTGGAATTTTTTTATTATATATTTTCTCTTTGTTAGCATCATCTGAAAACTCTTTTTATAAAGGGATTCTCGAACGACTATTTAATTCTTTCTCCTTATCTTAATCTAATAAAAATATCTTTGTAAACAAAAAACTGAAATTTCTAAAAAATCTTGCAAAAATATTTTTAATATGAAATAATGAATTCGTCAAATTATCGTAGGACTCTTCCTCAATAGAATAGAGAGAAAGGCGTTCGGTAATTTGAGAAGGAGGAATCTATGCCAACCAACAAACTTTATGTCGGTAATTTGAATTACCGAACTAATGAAGACCAATTAAAAGAAGTATTCGAGAAATATGGAGAAATTAAGTCAGTTAAAGTAATTGAAGGTCGAGGATTTGGATTTGTCGAAATGGAAACTGTTGAATCTGCCCAAGAAGCAATAGACGGATTAAATGGATATGAACTTGATGGAAGAAAGATTATAGTCAACGAAGCAAGACCACCAAGAAGAGATAAAAAAAAATTTAGAAGATTTTAGTTAATTAAAGAATAGAGAGTCTTACGATATTTGACTGAACGCCTCAGATACTGAAATTTTCCTATTAAGTGAGAGGGGTTTCTCTATCTATCAAACATTCTTCTTTGATTCCCTATGTTTGTTCTTTCCAAACAAAATTTAAATTTTTGAAGAGTGAACCTTTTTCTCGTTCATTTCGTAGTTATTATTGAACAGAATTTACTAATTACCAAGGAGAAAAAGATGAGGAGGAAAAGATTCATTCTCATTCCAATTGTATTAATCTTTATTTTCAGTTTAAGTGGATGTTTTACCATTCAGATTAAAAAGGATGTTGCTTATCCTGCTCAGGCATTTGAGAGAGCCTGGAAAGAAATCGAAAAAATTCACCTGAGAAATCCAGAAAGAAAAGGCAAACCCCATATAATGAATATCTTAGTTTATGATGGTTCCTCTCGGGAAATGGTCAAAGTTTCTGTGTCAATGTGGATAGTTAATCTCGGACTAGAGTCAGGTCTAAAGTATGCTGAATTTGACATGAAACAACATTGTTCAGAACATTTTAACTTTGACTGGCGAGCACTTAAAGACTTAAGAAAAATTGGTCCTGGGTTACTGGTTCAAGTAGAAGATGAGAATGATTATGTTTTGATCTGGCTCAAATAGAAATTAAATTTCAGTCATCCCCTTGGAAGATGATTAATGAAAAGATTGAAAGAGAAGAGGACTAATCAAAATGAAATTGATAATGAACTTATTAAAAAAATCAAACAGAAAGACAGTCAAGCTTTTGTTATTCTTATTAGACTTTACCAGAAAAAAATATTCCAGTTGGCATATAGTTTTTTTCAGAATAGAGAGGATGCGATGGACTTAATGCAGGAGACATTTCTCAGGGTGTATGAAAAAATAAATCACTTTAAAGAGGGGAATAATTTTCAGAACTGGATTTATCGGATCGCTCACAATCTATGTATTGATTATTATCGTAAGTTCAAAAAGAGAAAATCTGCCTCCCTTGATAGAGAAGAGCTAAATAAACTGAGTTTATCGGATCTTTTTAACTCACAAGATCAATTAAAAATCCAGGATTTAAAAGAAGTTATCAAAAAATCTTTAGCTGCCCTTTCAGAGAAGCAAAGAATGATTTTTGTTTTGAAACATTACCAACAATTGAGATATTCTGATATTGCCCAAACATTGAATATCTCTGTTGGTACAGTAAAATCATTACATCACCGGGCAGTTAATAATCTAAGAAATATAGCTAGTCAATATTTAAAAGTTGAAAAATGAAAGAATGTAAAAAGTTTAAAAAGAACCTGATTTCTTTTTATTATCGGGAACTTTCTTCTAAAAGTATTTTACTAATGGAAAATCATTTAAAAAGCTGTAGTTACTGTCGACAAGAATTTCATCGGTTGAAACAGATTTTGGATGGAGCAGGTATTTTTAAACAGGAGATCGAAGAAGAGATAAATTCCATTAATTGGACAGAGGTCCCCTCGATTATTATTGATAGAATCAAACAGAAAGAATTTTCTTTTGAGAAAAAATCATTTTTCCCTAATCTAAAAAATCTTCTAAGTTTTTCTTCCTGGAGGCCGATAGCTGCTTCTTTCGCAGGTTTATTTATAATAGTTATTCTATGTGTTTTAATTTTAATTCGTCCTTTTGACAGAGAAAAGACAAGAGAAGAATTTTATATTTCACCCATATTTTTTGATCAGATGGAGTCTTCAATAGCTAAAAATGAGGCTCTGGATTATCTTAAACAAAGTCAGATTGTTCTTATGGATATTATGAAATTGACTCAGAATGATAGAATCGAGCCGTGGCGAATTAGGCTAAATTCTGAAAAAGCAAGGGATTTATTAGCTAAAAAGAAATATCTCAATCAAGAATTAAATAAATTTGAAATGGCTAGAGCAAAAAAACTTTGTCGAAAAATTGAATTCATTTTTTACGAGGTTTCTCTTTTGGATGAACAGCCTTCTTTGGTTCAATTAGAAAGAATTCGAGAACTTTTAAGAAAGGAACAGTTGTTATTAAAAATTCGATTAGTGGAGAAAGAATTAGAAAATGAGGTTTAGAATGAAAAAAATTAGCTTATTTTTGTTGATTGGCTTATTGATAAATACATTTTCTGGTTTAGCTCAATCTCTTCCAGACGAGAAATTATTTCAGGAAGCCAAGATTCTTATTTTTGATGAAAAATGGAGTGAAGCCCAGCAAAAATTAGATGAAATTATTACTCGTTATCCCAATAGTAAATTCTATCCTTCAGCTCTTTTCTATAAAGGGAAATGTTTAGAAGAGCAAAAGGCAAGAAAAGAAGCGATGGAAGTCTATGAAAAATACTTGAAAATTAGTAAAGAAGGAAGTTTAAGGGAAGAAGCTGAAGTCTCGATCATTGATTTAGCTTTTGACCTTTATCGTCGAGGTAATAAGCCTCATTTAAAGAAGATAGAAGATCGGTTGAAAAGTAAGAATAAAGTTATCCAATATTATGCTGCTTTCAAGCTAAGTTATTTTAAAGATAAGAAAATAGCCACTAAAGGAGTGCCAATTCTTAAGAAAATCATTAATTTTGAACAGGACGAAGAACTCAGGGATAGAGCTAAGATAGCCTTATTAAGAATTGATCCTGATTTTTTAAAAGAAGTTAAAAAAGAAGAAATTACTCAAAAGGGCAGAATATTAAAAATAAGAATATTTGAAAAGGGTAAAAGAAAACCGAAAGTGTCAGTTAATATTCCATGGGCATTAGCTGATTTAGCTTTAAAAGCTCTTTCTGAGAAGCAGAAATCAGCTCTCCGGGAGGAAGGTTATGATTTAGATAAAATACTGAGGGATTTATCCTCTTTAAAGGAACCAATCATTATTGAAGTTCAGGATGAAGATGAAATTATTAGGATATGGATTGAATAAATGTCTTTGGTAGTGCCCAAAATAATATGAAGAAAACTACAGAGAACCCAAACAAGATATATAAAATGTCAAATAACAAAGCTCAAATGACAAAGAACGAAACAAATCCGAAGCACGAAATCCGAAGCACGAAATCCGAAATACGAAACAATTTCAAATGACCAAAATACAAAATTCAAAACAAAGAATATACGGGATTAAAGAATTTAGGAAATATTGTTTTAAAAATTTGATATTTGTCCCGAGTACTCGGGATGTTTCGGATTTCGATATTCGGATTTAGAATTTGTTAAAGGTAGCCTCTGTGGTTAAATTTGACGATACTATATCTTTTATTAGGAGGGGAAAAATGAAAAGACAAATTATAGTATTTACTATTTTTGTAGTGGTGGTAAGTTTAAGTTTCTCTAATTTTTTGTTAGCCAATAGCCGTGAGGATTATAAAGTTATTAAGAAAGCAGTCAAGAAGGGAACAGTTACTCAACCCAGAGCAGATGAAGAAGTTAAATGGTTTAAGATTTTAGTGATCGATAATTTTACCAAGAAAAATAAAGTAAAAGTTACTTTGCCTATTTCTTTAATCGAAATTTTCCTTAGAGGTTGCAAAGATTCTAAATTTCAGTTGGAGAATGAATGTGAGATTGATATTAGAGAGATCTTTCAAGAACTTAAAAAATTAGGCCCAATGACATTTATTGAGGTTTATGAAAAAGATGAAACAGTAAGAATTTGGCTTGAATAAACTTTACGACACATCCAAAAGAGAAATTTTATTCAATCAACAGGGAAAATTAAATATTGGGGCAGGTCTTTATTCTGGAGAGGGAATAAAGGAAAATTTTAAGACCTGCCCTTTTCATCCCCCCTTCGCTGACTAAAATTGAAATCCAGGTTTACTGCATCTTTTAATCTCTTTCCTGGGTTAAACTTCAGTGTTCTTCGAGTTGGTATTTTAATTTTTAATCCAGTCCTTGGATTTGTGCCTTTCCTTTCTTTTCTTCTTACTACATAGAAAGTTCCAAAACCAGCTATCGTTACTTTTTGACCGGTGTGAAGGGCATTTTCGATTTCCTGTAACAGTTCACTTAAAATTCTGGTAGCCTGCTCTATTGTTATTCCCACACTTTTGGCTATTCTTTCTGCCAGTTTTTTCTTTGTCACCTAAGTCCTTCCAGCTTCAAATTTCCCTTCATATATATAGTCTGATTTTAAGGAAAATTTATTGGGTTTTTTTTCATTGACAAAATCTCGGCCCATCAAATAATATTTAAAAGAAAGGATTAAAAGATTGGCAAGGCTGTACGAATATCAAAGCAAACAATTATTGAAAGAAAAAGGCATTCCTGTGCCTCAAGGGAGAGTTGCCTCATCATCAGAGAAAGCATTTCAGATTGCCAAAGAAATCGGTAAGCCAGTGGCAGTAAAAATTCAGGCTTGGGTTACTGGCAGAGCTGGTTTAGGAGGAATAAAATTTGCTGATAGTCCAGAACAAGTTCGGGAAGTTGCGAGAGAACTTCTTGGGAAAAAAATTAAAAATTTTATTGTCGAAAAAGTTTTAGTTGAGGAAAAACTGGGGATAAAAGAAGAATACTTTGCTGGTTTAGTAATAGATGATACTGAGAAATGTCCTCTAATTATTTTTAGTTCAGTAGGAGGAACAGGAATTGAAGATATTGTTAGGAAAGATCCAGGACGAATAGCAAAATATCATATTGATTTAATTAAGGGATTTAAAGAATATGAAGCTAGAAATTTAGTCAGAAAAACTGGAATTTCTGGGAAATTACAGACAAAAATTGCCAAGATTTTGACTAAACTTTATCAAGTTGCTCGAAATTACGATGCTCGGTCAGCAGAAATTAATCCTCTAATTTTGACTTCACAAGGAGAAGTAGTAGCTGCTGACTGTCATATAGTTATTGATGACTACGCTGTTTATCGACATCCGGAGTTAGAAATTGAAGTGGCTCGTGAATTTGACCGACCAGCCACTCAACTGGAAAAAATTGCTTATCGGGTGGAAGCCAAGGATTACCGAGGCACATTTTATTTTTTTCAGATGATTGAAGAACCAGACCCGAAAGAGAATTACATAGGATTTCATGGGGCAGGAGGAGGTGGGTCAATGATGTCCATGGACGCTGTTTTAAATCGAGGGTTTAAACTGGCTAACTATTGTGATACTAGTGGAAATCCTCCGGCATCTAAGGTTTATCGGGCTGCAAAAACTATTCTTTCCCAGCCTAATATTTGCGGATATTTTGCTTCTGGTTCAGGAGTAGCCAGTCAGGAACAATTTCATTCTGCCCGAGGAATAGTAAAGGCTTTTTCGGAAGAAAATTTGGCCATTCCTGCTGTAATCAGATTAGGTGGAAATTATGAAGAAAAAGCAATAGAGATTTTAGAGATGTATTTAAAGCATATTCCTGGAAAAGTAGAAGGCTATGGTCGGAATGATTCACCAGATTTCTGTGCCAATCGATTGGCTGAGTTAGTTAAAGAAGGGGAAAGAGTTCTTCATAGGGTTAGACCAATAGAAGATTTTACTCCTTTTCCAGAAGCTTATTCCTTTGAGACAATGACTGGAGAATTATTTATTGATCACAGGAAGTGCGGTGAATGCCAAACAAAGGGTTGTGTCAAGGAGTGCTCTCCTCAAATTTTGAAGTTAGAAAGTGGAAAGCCAGTTCTAACCATTGATCCTCAAGAAGCGAAAAAGGGTCGGTGCACTGAATGTTTAGCCTGCGAAATATATTGTCAGTTTCACGAACAAAAAGCAATTTACATTTATCTCCCCATTTCTGGATTAAAAGAATATCGAGAGGAAATATTAAAATAAGAATTAAGATTCCTATATGAGGAGAAAAAAGTGGCTATTTTGGTCAATGAAAAATCAAAAGTAATTGTTCAGGGAATTACTGGTCGGGAAGGTCAGATTAGAACTAAATTAATGAAAGAGTATGGAACAAATGTTGTTGCTGGAGTGACTCCTGGAAAAGGAGGAGGAGAGGTATTTGGCATTCCCGTTTTTGATAGTGTGGAAGAAGCTCGGGAAAAAGTTGGGCCTTTGGATATTAGTGTGATATTTGTTCCTGCTCCCTTAGTCAAAGAAGCTGCTTTGGAAGCAATTGAAGCTGGGGTAAAGCTTTTGGTTCTAATTCCGGATCGAGTCCCAATATATGATGTTTTAGAAGTGGCCCAAGTAGCCCGACAGAAAGGGGCAACCTTTGTGGGCCCCAATACCTTAGGTGTTCTCAGTCCAGGCAAAGCTGTTTTAGGTATGATTGGCGGTCGAGCACAATTAGCCCATGAATGGTTTAAACCAGGCTTTATTGGCGTCAGCTCAAGAAGTGGGGGGATTACCTCAGCTATTTCTTACTATCTTACTCAGGCTGGCCTTGGTCAGAGTACAGTGATTCATGTTGGAGGAGACGCAGTAGTGGGACTTTCTCATCCTGAAGTAATGAAGTTATTTGAGCAGGATGACCAAACCAAGATGATGGTTATGTTTGGAGAAATTGGAACTTCTCAGGAAGAAAGGGTTGCCGAGCTTATGGAAAGAGAGGAGATAACAAAACCGATAATTGCTTTCATTGGTGGTAAGGCAGCCAAGTCAGGAACTCGTTTCTCTCATGCAGGAGCGATTGTTGAGGGAACACAAGGTTCATATCAGAGTAAAGTTAGCCGGCTGAAAAAAGCAGGAGCTTATGTAGTTAATTCTTTTATGGATATACCACAAAAAGCACTCAAACTACAAAAAGAATTGAGGATTAAGGATTGAGAAATTGAAGATTCGCGATAGAGCCAAAAAATGAAAAACAGAAAGTGGAGATTAGGATTTCAATTCTAAATTCTCAATACTCAATTCTAATTTTAATGGAGGAATACAATGAGTGAACTTCATTGGAAAACAGCAATCACTAAGATAGAGCCCAATAAAATTTCACTAAGGGGCTATCCAATTGATAAATTAATAGGAAAAATATCATTTTCTCAAGCGATTTATCTGGCAATCAAAGGAAAACTTCCTTCTGAAAATATAGGAAAATTGATTGATGCCATGTTAGTTTCTTCAATCGATCACGGTGCTACTCCTCCTTCTGTTCTGGCAGCCCGGACAGTAGCCTCTACTGGTGCTGAGCTGAATACCGCCGTCGCGGCTGGGGTACTGGCTATTTCTAAATATCATGGTGGAGCGATTGAAGAGGGGATGGCTCTTTTTGAGATAACGGCCAGAAAAATGGAGCAGTTGGGTCATTCTGAAGAGGAAGTTGCCTTAGAAATGGTAAAGGAGATGAAGGAGAAGAAAAAAAGAGCTTCTGGCTTTGGTCACCGTATTCATACTCAAGATCCCAGAACAAGAAAACTCTTTTCTCTGGCAGAAGAATTAGGAATAGCAGGAAAATATGTCAAAATTGCTCGATCTTTTGAGAAAGCGCTGGAGAAAATTTTAGGAAAATCTTTACCAATCAATGTTGATGGTGCAATTGCCGCGCTTTTATGTGAGTTGGAGATCCCCAAAGAATTGGGTAATGCTTTTTTTATAATCGCTCGGGTGCCAGGGCTTATTGCTCATATCCATGAAGAAAAAACCAGAATGAAACCAATGAGGAAAATTCATCCTGAAGACCATGAATACGACGGGCCAGGAGAAAGAGAACTGTAAAGTGGTGAATTATAAGAAATGAGTTTAAATTTAGGAGTTTGAGATGAAAAATGAATTATTGGAGATAATGCCGGAATTTAATTTAATTCAGGATCAAACATTAAGAGAAAAAGCATTGAATATCTGGGAATATGCTATTGAGAGAAATCAGTGGCGAATGGAAGATTTACTGGATATGCCTTTTACCCTTTTGATTGAAAATCCACCAGCTAATATTCTTACCCATACTAAAGCAGTTACTCTAACTTCTTTAAAAATAGCTGAAGTGATGATTGATACTTATCGGGAAAGAGTTAATATAAATCAAGATTATTTAATAGCTGGGGCTCTTCTTCACGATGTAGGTAAACTTTTTGAGTTTAAAAAAGAAAAAGGGAAATTTGTTAAAAGTCAAAGCGGAAAAATGCTTCGCCACCCAATTTCTGGTGCTGCTCTAGCCTATAAATTTGATTTGCCAGATGAAATTGTCCATATTATTGCTGCCCATTCAAAGGAAGGAGATACGGTAAAAAGATCAATAGAGGCAGTGATTGTCCATCACGCTGATTTTGTGAATTTTGAAACATTTAAATAGAAGCTGGAAGCAGGAGGCAAGAAACAAGATGGAATGTAAGACTTTAGTTTTACTGAGATAAATCTAAAGGCTTATACTCCAAGTAAGGAGATATCCGTGGGTAAGACATTTTCTGAAAAAATATTAAGTCTAAAAGCAGGTAAAGATGTTTCAGCTGGTGAAATTGGCACTATTTCACCGGATTATGTAATGTCTCATGATAATGCAGCCGCTATTTCCAGAGAGTTCAAAAAGCTGGGAGTAGAAAAAGTGAAGTCTCCAGAGAAAATAGTTATTATTTTAGACCACGTGGTTCCAGCTTCTGCTGAACAATATGCCTTGAACCATAAAATTATCAGGGAATTTGTCAAGGAACAGAATATTCCTAATTTCTTTGATGTTAATCATGGGATCTGCCATCAGGTTCTTCCAGAAAATGGATTTGCTTTACCAGGCAAGATTATTTTGGGCAGTGACTCTCATACAACAACTTATGGAGCTTTTGGCGCTTTTGCAGCAGGCATTGGGCGGTCTGAGGCAGCTGTGATTTGGGCAACAGACGAAATCTGGCTCAGAGTGCCAGAAACGATTAAAATTATAATGAATGGAAATACCTCAAAAGGAGTTTATGCTAAAGATATCATCCTTTATATTATAGGACAGCTAAAAGCTGATGGAGCCAACTATAAGGCTGTTGAATTTAGCGGTCGAGTAGCTCAGAATATGACCCTTGCCTCTCGAATGGTTTTAGCCAATATGTCAGCAGAAATGGGAGCAAAAAATGGCTACTTTGATCCAGATGAGAAAACTTTAAGCTGGTTGAAAAAAAGGGCGAAGGCAGAATTTCAGGTGGTCAAATCTGACCCTGAAGCTGAATATGAAAATATTATTGAATACGATATCTCGAATTTAGAACCACAAGTGGCCTGCCCCCATTCTGTGGACAATGTTAAACCTGTTTCCGAGGTAGAAGGCAAAGAGTTCAACCAGGCAATAATTGGCACCTGTACCAATGGTCGATTGGAAGATCTGGAAATAGCTGCTCGAATACTAAGAGGCAAAAAGATTCATCCTGATATAAGAACCTTAATTTTCCCTGCTTCAATGGAGACCCTTCGACAGGCTTTAAAAAAAGGAATTATTCAGGTATTAGTTGAAGCTGGTTGTTTGGTTTTGAACCCAGGCTGTGGCCCCTGCTTAGGGGCTCATCAGGGAATTTTAGCTCCTGGTGAAGTAGCACTAAGCACAGCCAATCGTAACTTTAAGGGCCGAATGGGAAGCAGGGAGGCAGAAATCTACTTAGCTTCGTCAGCCACAGTGGCTGCTTCAGCTATAACAGGTAAAATTACTGATCCAAGAAAAGCTTTGTAGTTCAGGATAATCACTCTGGAATTGTTGAAGTCTTTAATTATATAGAAAATTTCTCAATAACAAAAGAAGGAATAATTTCTGGTTTTGAACTCATTTTCACTCCTTCATATCAGAAATTGATTTTAAGTAATCAAGATTTGAATAATTCATTTATTTTTCTTTTCTTCAGATTACGGAAGTCGTTCCAAAGGTAGGTAAGCCTTACTTTTAAGCATCGGCGGTTTAAAATCACTGCTCCTATGGCCCATATAATCCACAGATAACCCAGAAGAGGATGCTGAGCAAGGGTGACCATTGGAATTCGAAGAACAGGGATTACTTCTACTATAGAGAGCACAGCTTTAGATGGAAATTTATAAATAATTGCTGTTGCTCCCAGAGGATAAAGGAGAGCGATCCACTGAGTAATATAGCCACTTACTGCCAGATAAATCCAGCCTGAAAGAATCATTATTGTATCGACCAGTCGATCATGCTCACTCAGCCAGCTTCGGTATCTTGAGTAATCGCGGCGAGCAAAGTAACCATCCAGGGAATCAGTCGTCCATCCAATAAGGAAAAGCAATGAAACACTAGCCAAAGCTTCAGCTCCAAAAGAGAATCCGAGAAAAAGAATAAACCCAGCAATTACCAAACGGAGCCCGGTTAAAAAGTCGGCAATTCGTCTGTTCCAGTTAATGTAAGCTACCATTTTTATTCTTGGAGAGAATAATTCAGAGCTGCCTCAGCATGAATTCTGGTTGTATCAAAAACAGGAATAGGAACTATGTCTTTGGAAATAATTAAGGGTAATTCAGTGCAGCCCAAGATTAGACCTTCAATATTTTCTTTATTAATTAGCTTCGGAGCAATTTCGAGTAATTTCTGGCGAGTTTCATTTGAAATATTTCGGACAACCAGTTCATCCATAATTTTTTGATGGATATATTGCTGATCTTTCTTTTCAGGAACAATAATTTCCATATTATATTTTAAAAATATCTTTTTATAAAAATCCATCTCCATAGTGTACTTTGTTCCAAATAGACCCAATTTATTCAGCTTTAAATTCTTGGCTGCTTTAGCTGTTTCTTCAATAATGCTCAATAATGGAATTGAAGATTTTACTGCCACTTCATCAAAGATCATATGGGGAGTATTAGCAGCAATAAGAGCAAAATCTGCTCCAGCATTATGTAATGAGTGAATTCCTTCAGAAATCTTATTAATTAATTCTGGCAAATTTCCTGATTTCATCAAATCAGTTAACTCTTGGAAATTCACACTGTAGATAATAATTATTGGATAATTATATCCCATGCCTTTTTCCCGGCAGAGAGAAGTGATAATCCGATAATATTCTATAGTAGATTCTGGTCCCAAACCTCCAAGAATACCAATGTTTTTCATCTCGTTCTCCTCCTCATTGAGTTTTTTCGTGGGGTTTCAAAAAAACAAGCCAGCGGTCTAAATCAGAAACAAGCCAGGCAGCAGAATCGCGGGTGCCTTCTGAGTTGATAAAAGTAACTTTCAGCAAAGGCCGGAAAATATTTTTCCCAAGGTGTGATTTAACTGTTCCAACTGATTGGACAGAGTAAAGAGGTATTTCTATTTCTTTTTTAGGAACCCACATTCTGAAATAGAGCTTTTCATTGGTTAATACCAATGAGCCATTTCCTCTTATTTGGGCAGCACCTTTTGATTCTATTCCCAGAAAATTGGTATTTAGTGCTATCATCCGAATCTCAGATGAATTGAATTTTCTGGATATTTCTTTTGATACATTCCTTTTGAAATATTCAGTAACAGCTTTAAAAATTAATCTAAAAACGAGCAGTAAGAAAACAAAGACAGTGATAACCAATAGTAATATTTTGGTCATATTTCAAAAACCCTCTGCCTTTATAACTTTCAAATTATATCAAATATACCTGATTTGGCAAACAGGAATTGTTTTTCCTGGCAAAATGACTAATAGCTAACTTGATTTTGCTTTTAGGGTAACAAAAATTGTGGTTCCGAGAATAATAATTCCTCCCAAAATAGTTCTTATCGTTGGAATCTCCCGAAGAAATAGAATAGCCAGAATGATACCGTAAACTGGCTCAAGAGAGTCAATAATGCTTGCTGTCTGTGCTTTAATATATCTCATTCCTTTGATAAAAAGGCTGTGAGAAATGGCTGTACACAGAACACCAAGGATGATTAGAAGAAGCAAATTTCTTAGATCTACAGCGGGTTTAAGAACAAAGAAAAAAGGGAGTAATAGAAATGTGGCAAAAGAATCCTGGTAAAAAGCGATAACTAAACTTGAATATTGTTTGGATAACTTTCTATTTAAAATTGAGAGAAAGGCAAAAGTTAATCCTGAAGTAAGTCCCCACAAAACTCCTTGGGTAGTTTTATTGGCTATTTCAAATCTAGGAATTATCAAAAAAACACCAGTCAAGACCAGGAAAGCCATCAAAATATTAATCTTTTCAAATTTCTCTTTAAAGAAAAATGGTTCAATGAAAGTAGTGAAAACAGGAAAACTTGAGAAAGAGAGAAGCCCAATAGCTACTGTCGAAACTTTTATCGATTGAAAAAAAGTAATCCAGTGAACAGAAAGAATGAATCCAAGAATACTAAGCAAGAAATAATCATTCCTTTTCGGGATTTTAAGATTTTGTTTTAAAAGAAATAGAATAATGATTAAAGTAATACTGGCAAAAAAGACTCTGCCTAAAACAATTATTATCGAAGAAAGAGTGATCCATTTTCCAAAAAGACCAGCCAGACCGAATAAGAATACAGCCGAATGAATTTCAAACAAACTTCTTTTTCTGGACATAATAAATAGACCTTCTATTTATTTCAGACTTTTTTATGCTTCCATTTTCCCAAGTTGAACCATAAAGCAATGATCGTTCCTTCTAAGACAGTAGAGAGAGCAATGGCGAGCCAGATACCAGTGATACTTAATGAAGTAACTTTAGGTAAGATCAAGGCTAAAGGAATTCTTAGACCCAGAACACTAACTCCGGTAATAATCATAGGAGAGAGAGTATCGCCAGCTCCAGTCAGTCCTCTATTAAAGATAATGCTCATTGCCAAGAATACATAGCTTAAACTGATTATTCGGATGAATGATGCTCCTAACCGAATAACTTCAGGATTAGTATTAAAAAAGTGAATAATTTCTCTGGCAAAAATAAAGAATAAAAATCCAATAGTGATCATAATTATTTCATAGAATCCAGCTGCAATCCGAGCACTTTTTTCTGCTCTTTTGGGCTGTTTTGCTCCCAAGTTTTGGCCAACTAAAGTAGCGGTTGCTGCAGCTAAGCCAAAACCAGGCATCATAGCCACCATATTTATTCTTAATCCAATGCCGTAGGCAGCTAAGGCATAAGTACCATAAAAAGCAACTATGCTCATCAATATTAGACCTGACACGCTTCTGATACTCATTTCTAATGAGCCAGGAATAGCAATTTTTATTATTCGCTTGATAATGTCAAAATTAACGTGGAATCTTTTTGGCTTAATATGGATATAGGAATAACCTCGAAATAAAATAATAAGACCAATGATCATTCCTATGCCTCGGGCAAAAACAGTTGCTATAGCAGCTCCTCTTATTTCTAATCTTGGAAATATTCCAATCCCAAAGATTAAAAGTGGATCAGCAATTATATTTAAAATAGTAGAAAAAATTAAAACAAGCATTGGAGTAAGAGCATCACCTGCTCCCCGAAGAATAGCTCCAACTAAAAAAAGAATAAACATTGTGATTGAACCAACAAACATTATCTGGAGATAATCAGTTCCTAAATCTGCCACTATAGTGTCTGCTCCAAAAATTCTCAAGAGTGGCCGGGAAAAAAGAATACCAAATGCAGCTAAAATAGTTGAGCCGAGCGTTCCTATTATCAGAGATTGCATTGCCACATTATTAGCTTCAAGGTAATCCTTGGCTCCCACAAATCTGGCTACCATAGCAGTAGTTCCAGTAGCAACTCCAATTATAAGGGTAATTACCAACATTAGAATAATTCCACTCATAGCCACAGCAGCAATCGCTTCAGGGCCAAGTTTTCCAACGAATATCATATCAACTACATTAAAGGTAGTTTGAAGCACATTGCCCATCATCATTGGCCAAGCTAAAATCCAGATGGTTTTAGGGATACTTCCTGATGTGAGGTCTATTCTATCTTGATTCATAACTAATGAAGTTTTTATTTTGAAAGTGTATTATATTTTATCTTTATTTGTTCAACAATAAATATTTTCATCCAGGTATTTTGTATGCTCTAAAAATATCTTTCACATTTACTTAAAAATGTGATAATATATTTTCTAACAAAAGGAAGAAAATTGGGACTGAAAGACAAGAATTCAGAAAGTGAAGAGAAGTTCCAATTCCTTATTTTTAATTTCATAGATTTTGCTAAATAAATTTTAATAGGCTTAGGAGCTGGGCGGTGCAAGCCTACGAACCCCGTCAGGACCGGAAGGTAGCAGCGGTAAGTAGTGTCTTGCAGGTGCTCAGAGAATCCTAAGCCTATTAAAATTTGATAATTTTTATTAAATAGATTTATTTATGTCATATTTAGTCTTAGCACGAAAGTACAGACCGCTTACCTTTGATCAGGTGATTGGTCAAAAACCTGTGGTTCAGACTCTTAAAAATGCTATTCTTCACAATCGGGTTGCTCATGCTTATCTTTTTTCTGGAATGAGAGGTGTCGGGAAAACCACTGTTGCCCGGATATTAGCTAAGGCTCTGAATTGTCAGTCTGGTCCAACCCCTAATCCGTGCAACCAATGTGATTCTTGCATTTCGATAAATGAAGATCGAGCAGTCGATGTTCTGGAAATTGATGGCGCTTCCAACCGAGGAATTGACGAAGTGAGGGCTCTTCGAGAAGGAGTAAGATATAAACCAATTCAAAGTCGATATCGAGTAGTAATAATTGATGAAGTCCATATGCTTACCACCGAAGCTTTTAATGCTTTACTGAAAACCTTAGAGGAACCCCCCTCTCATACCATTTTCATTTTTGCTACCACTGAATATCATAAAGTCCCAGCCACTATTCTCTCTCGATGTCAGCATTTTGAGTTTAAGAAAATATCTCAAAAGGAAATAATTGACCATTTAAATTATATTGCTAACCAGGAGAAGATTAAAGTTTCTCCTTTTGGGATGAATCTTATTACTCAGCAGTCAGAAGGAAGCCTGAGGGATGCGCAGAGTTTGCTTGATCAGGCAATTGCTTTTTCTGGAGAGGAAGTAAAAGACGAGGATTTAAAAGAAATTTTAGGGCTTTTGGACAGACAATTACTTTATTCTTTTTCTGAAGCAATTATTGATGAAAAGCCAGAGAAAATTTTTTCTTTAGTAGAAGAAATAATTAATTCCGGATATGATTTGAGATATTTTTATAAAGAATTGATCCAGCATTTTAGAAATTTACTTTTGGTTAAGTCAATAAAAAATCCAATTGAAATATTTGAGTTAAATAGAGAAGAATTGGATCAACTCAAGAAGGAAGCGAGTAAAATTGAAGAAGAGGACATCTTTCGTTATTTAACCACTCTTCAGCAAGCAGAGCCAGGGTTAAAGTATTCTTCTCATCCTCGGATTTATTTAGAGACAGTTTTATTAAGATTAATTCACCTTAAGAAACTTGTTCCTTTAAAAACAATTATTCAGGAGTTAGAGAAGCTGAAAGAAGAAGTTAAAATATTTCCTAAAATAGAATCTGAAGGAGAATCAGAAAAATTACAGATTCCGTCAGAGGAGGTAGATGCAATAGAGGAGAGAAGAGAAGATTTTTCTCCTATAAATCAGGAAACTGAATTAGAAAAAGAAAAAGGGTCCTCTTTTGCCGAGCATGAGCAGCTTACCGAGAAAGAGATTTATAAGAAGTTTTTAGAGAAGATTCGACTTCAGAAAAGTTATTTGGCTGCCATTTTGGATCAGCATTCATCTTTTCGGATTAAAGACAACAAGTTACAAATAGGTTTTTCTTCAGCTAAAAAGTTTTTTTCAGAAAAAGTAAAAAAAGAAGCTAAATTACTGGAAAAGATTGTCTCGGAATTAATAGGTCGGGAAATAGAGGTTGAGGTTATTGAACAGTTTATTGAGGAAGAAATTAATGAAAAGATAGATAAGGAGTATGAATTGGCTTTGAAAGATCCGACAGTTAAATATTTTATGGATTTATTCAAAGCTCAGATTATTTCGGTGGAACCAATCAAAAAAGAATAGAAATTGGAAAATGGAAAATAGAAATTCTAATTTTTTAGAAAACTTAAAACTATTTTCCAATTTCGAATTTCCAATTTCGAATTTCCAATTTCTAATTTCATTAATAGGGGAGCATAGGATGAAAAGCTTGTTTAATCTTAAAGAGATGATGAAAAAAGCTCAGGAAATGCAGGAGCAAATGAGAAAAGAATTGGCTGAGACGAGAGTTGAAGGAACAAGTGGAGGAGGAATGGTTACCGTGGTTCTTGATGGAACCAAAAATCTAATTTCGATAAAAATTGATCCAGAAGTGGTTAAATCTGGAGATATAGATATGCTTCAGGATTTAATTATTGCTGCCTTTAATGATGCTGGAGTAAAAGTAGATCAAGTAATGTCAGAAAAATTGGGCAGCTTAGGTGCTGGATTGAAAATACCAGGACTCTTTTAAGGTGTTGGAATTTCAATATATGAGTAAGGATAGAATAAAAATACTAAATTCTAAATCCGCCTTCGCCCCGGGTTCAGGCCGGGGGGAAATACTAAACAAATCCCAATGACCAAAAATTTAAATGTTCATCCCGAGCACTCGGGATGAATTTAGATATTTGGATTTAGAATTTGTTTGGGATTTCGAATTTGGGATTTGGAATTTTGCCGAAAGGAGTGAGGTATATTTTGATGTATGAATATACTCAACCTGTTCACAAGTTAATTGAAGAATTAAAGAAAATTCCAAGTATTGGAGCCAAAACCGCCCAGAGGATTGCTTTTTATTTGCTTCGGATTTCTAAGCAAGAAGCAGAAAATTTAGCTAAGGCAATTGTAGAAGTTAAAGAAAAGATCTTTTATTGCTCAATTTGTAATAATATCACCCATATTGATCCCTGTCTATTATGTTCTGACCCTGCTCGAGATAGTCACACTTTAATAGTTGTGGAGGAACCTTATAATATTGCTGCTATTGAAAGAACAGGAATATACAGAGGGAGATATCATGTTCTATTAGGAGTAATTTCTCCTTTGAAAGGAATAGGGCCTGAAAATTTGAAAATAGAAGGATTAATTAAAAGGGTGAAAGAAGAAAACTTTAAAGAAATTATTATTGCTACTAATCCCACAGTTGAAGGAGAAACAACAGCTGTTTATTTGGTAGAGTTATTAAAATCATATGGTTTAAAACTGAGTCGGATTGCAGTAGGTTTGCCAGTTGGGTCTGATCTTGATTTTGCTGATCAAGTGACGATTACTAAAGCATTGGAAGGCAGACAAAAACTGGAATAAATTACAGATTCTAAGCCATAATTTGGATATTAGAAGATGAAAATAGAAATTGGAAATTAGAATTTTAAAATGAAAGGAGGAAAGATGAAAGACATGTTAGAAATCAGATGGCATGGCCGAGGAGGACAAGGCGTCGTTACAGCTGCTGTTACCTTAGCTGATATTTTAGCTCCAGAAGGAAAATATGTTCAAGCTTTTCCTGAATTTGGAGCTGAAAAAAGAGGAGCACCTATTTTAGCTTTTAATCGAATAAGTGACAGACCTATTAGGCTTCATAGTCAGGTCAAATTTCCAGACATTGTAATCGTTACTGATCCTACTCTCTTGGGTCAGGTGGATATTAAATCAGGAACAAATGATGATGCCATTATTATTATTAATACCACCTTTGATTTAAATTTAATTAAAGAAAAATTGAAACTCCATCCAAGAAAAGTTTATACACTTGATGCTTATACCATCGCCAATGAGGAATTCGGGCGACCTATTCCTAATGTTCCGATGTTAGCTGCTTTAATGAAAGTTACAACTCTTCTGCCTGTAGAGAGATTTAAACAGAGAATTGAGAAGTCTTTGAGTAAAAAACTTCGTACGGAAGTAGTAAAAGGGAACTTAAGAACAATTGATCGAGCTTATAAGGAGGTAAAAGGAGAGTGAAAAAGTCAAAAGAATTTACAGAAAAAAAAGAAGAAACTTGGCGAGAGTTAACCATAGGAATAATTAATTTAAAGGCAGGAAATTCTTTAGAAAATTTAACTGGCTCCTGGCGTTCGGGTCGAAAACCACTTTTTAAACCCGAACATTGTATTCATTGTCTTTTCTGTTGGGTGTATTGTCCTGATTCAGCCATTATTGTTAATGAAGGAAAAATGAAAGGGATAAATTATGATTATTGTAAAGGTTGCGGAATATGTGCTGTCGAGTGTCCGACTAAAATTAAAGCGATTGAAATGGTTAAAGAAGAAGTGAGCTTAGATTAAAAGGGAGGTAAAAATGAGCAAAGCAGTGACTTTAAATGGAAATCAGGCCATAGCTGAGGCTATTTGTCAAATAAATCCAGATGTAGTGGCTGCTTATCCAATAACACCTTCGACTGCCATAGTGGAATTGGTGGCTCAATATGTTTCAGATGGAATAATCCAATCTGAATTTGTTTGTCCAGAAAGTGAGCACAGTGCGATGAGTGTGTGTATTGGAGCAGCAGCTGCTGGAGGAAGAGTAACAACCGCTACTGCTTCCCAAGGTTTAGCTTTAATGTGGGAAATGTTATATATTGCTGCTGGATTGAGACTTCCTATAGTGGCAGCAATAGTTAATCGTTCACTAAGTGCTCCGATTAATATTCATGGGGACCACAGTGATACTATGGGTGCCAGAGATTCAGGCTGGATTCAGATTTATTCTGAGAATTCTCAGGAGGCTTATGATAATTTTATTCAAGCTTTTCGTATCGCCGAACATCCCGAAGTCAGGACGCCAGTTATGGTCACTCTTGACGGCTTCATAATAAGTCATTCCTTAGAAATTATTCAGATTGAAGAGGACGAAGCAGTAAAAGAATTTATTGGTGAGTATCAGCCAATTTATCCTCTTTTAGATATCGATACTCCAATAACTTCTGGACCAATTGATTTTACTGATTATTATTTTGAACATAAAAGAAACCAAATAGAAGGAATTGAAAATTCACCTTCAGTTATAGAGCAGGTTGGGAAAGAATTTGGGGAGAAGTTTGGTCGCACTTATGGATTTTTTGAAGAATATAAAATGGAGGATGCAGAAATAGCTATTGTCACTATGAGCTCAGCAGCAGGAACAGCTAAAGAAGCAGTTGATCAATTGAGAGAAAAAGGGAAAAAAGTAGGCTTGATTAAACTTCGTGTTTTTCGACCTTTTCCTGCTGAAAAATTGGCTGAAAGTTTAAAAAAATTAAAAGCAGTTGCTGTTCTGGATAGAGCAAGTAGTCCAGGAGCACAAGGTGCACCCCTATTTACTGAAATCAGATCTGCACTTTTTGATTATTCAATTCGACCGAAAGTAGTAGATTATGTTTATGGTTTAGGAGGAAGAGATATTGCTCCCGAACATTTCAGAGAGGTATACTCTAGGTTAGAGAAGATTGCTCAGACAGGGAGAGTGGAAGAGATTTATGGATATATTAATTTAAGAGAGTAAAATGAATGAAAAATTCCAAATAACAAATCTCATCCCGAGTACTCGGGATGGTTATTTGGTCATTGGATATTGTTTAATATTTGGTGCTTGGTGTTTGTGATTTATTAAAGATAGAGGTAAGAAATGGTTAGATTAAAAGATTTAGCTTCCTTAGAGGATAAATTGGTGTCAGGCCATGGAATGTGTTTGGGTTGTGGAATACCCATTATTTTTAAAATAATATTAAGAGCAACTAATGATCCAATAATCATCGCCAATGCTACTGGTTGTCTTGAAGTATGCACTTCAAGATTTCCAATGACTTCTTGGAGAACAACCTGGATTCATAGTGCTTTTGAGAATGCGGCAGCCACCATAGCTGGTGTTGAAGCAATGTATAAAGCTTTAATAAGAAAAGGAAAAATTCCAAAAGATAAGAAAATAAAATTTTTAGGGATAGGAGGAGACGGAGGAACTTACGATATTGGTTTCCAAGCTCTTTCTGGGGCAATGGAAAGGGGGCATAATATCGTTTATGTTTGTTATGATAATAATGTTTATGCTAATACTGGAGGCCAGCGCTCAGCAGCAACTCCTTTCGGTGCCTCAGCCACTACTTCTCCGGCTGGTTCAGAAATTCCTGGAAAGATGCAGAAAAGGAAGGATTTAACTCAAATTATGGCTTCCCACGGAATCCCTTATGTTGCTCAAGCCAGTCCTCATCGCTGGCAGGATTTATATAATAAAGCCAAGAAAGCATTTGAAATCCAAGGTCCTGCTTTTTTAAATGTATTAACTTTATGTCCCACAGAGTGGAAATATGATGAATCCCAAGGAATAAGACTGGCTAACTTGGCAACAGACACTTGTGTCTGGCCCTTATATGAAGTAGAAAATGGAAAGTATAAGATAAATTATTTTCCTAAGGAGAAATTACCTGTTCATAAATGGATTGAACCACAGGGGAGGTTCCGTCATCTTTTTAAAGAAGAAAATAAGTGGATAATAGAAGAGATCCAGAAAAGCGTGGATGAAGATTGGGAAAGATTACAGAAATTAACTAAAATTTAGAAAATCGCAGGCTATTCCATTTTTACAGAATAGCCTGCGACTTAACTTGAGTCTCAGAATTTTATTCTTATTCCTGCTCTAAAGGAAAGACCTGAAAGATCACCTTCTAATTTCCTCACATTTCTAATATCAGGATCAGTTGGTTTTTCTTTCGATAATTCAAAACTAGAATAATACTTGCCTAAATCTGAATCATATTCTTCATAGAACCACATAGTGCCTGAAGTCTTTTCAGTTTCTTCTGCAAAATTAGTGAATGTCTCATTTCCTTCCCAGTTCTTTAATTTAACATATCTTCCAGCTCCCTCAACAAAAAAAGCAATATTTTTTGCTATATTGTATTCAAATCCAATTCCACCGTGAAATCCTAAAGCATTATCCTTCACCTCTCCTTCGCTTTTTTCCCATTCTCCAGGTTCACCTAAAACCTGTATATCATTTCGGAGAAGATAAGTGATTTTGCTGAAATAATAGCCAATTCCTCCGTTTAAAAATATATTCATCTGAGAAGCAACAGGATAAAAGTAATAAGCGCTTAATTTGATTGGAATAGCAGTAATTTTAGGTTCTAAAGTGTAAGTGCCAGTAAAAAAGGGTTCATGTTTAAGAGTTGCCTTGCTGTCTTTTTTCCTCTGAATATATCCAGCACCAAGACCAATCCCAAAATTTTCAGTTAAGTTCATTATAAATTCACCTTCAAAATCAAGGCCCCAATTAATTTTTTCAAATTCACCTTCTTTAGTAAGTTCAAAAGTACTTGCTGCGTCTTTAAACATAGTATCCAAAGAGCTTATAACTGTATTAAAATCTCCTACTGACATAGTTCCATATCCACCTGTGAGTTTAAAGCTGAATCCTTTGATGAAATCTTGTCTTGTTGGCTCAATTTTGAGTTCTCCCGTTGCCAAGGCCCTTTGAGCTTCTTCCAAGGGAGAATCAGCTACCAGTATTTTGTCCAAAATCTCTTCAGAAACACTAAGATGAGCATCCGGCTCATCAAAGCCGTCTTCAATCCATTCGAGAATTTTGCCATCTTGCATGCGCCATCCAAACAAAGCATGACCATCAGACCAAGTAATCTTGGTGTTAATACGTTTAAATCCTTTAAGTTCTGCAAGGCCACCTGCTCCCCCTTGATTCCATTCATCGCTGAGCTGAGCCCAGTATTCCTCTTCTGCTTCTCTCTTTATCTCTATTTCGCCGTCAAGATACGTTTCCTTCATTTCCTTGTCGGGGTCTCCTGGTTGCACATTTTGTTTACATTTTTTCCAATATAAGTTTTCTGCATAATATGCCTCCATATCGCCTATTCTTGCAGCCATGATGTACTCCTTTTGGTGATAATGTGTTTTTTCGTGAACCAAAATCGCCGCCAACTTCGATATACGCCGGTACTTGGCCATTTGAGAAAGTTGGTTAAATCTGGTTGTCCCGTTACGCCCACCAATATATTGAGTTTTTATAATGATCGTACGATTTTTACCCCCCGTTGTTTTAGCTGCTACTGATTTACCCCAAATTGTCGGATTGGGGTCTGATTGTATCTGGCCATTGTCTAGCAGTGTTATAATGTTGTCTGCCATTTTCGTCATACCTAAGTTGTAGTCCAAGAACATAGCGGCCTGCCGCACATTACCATTTTCCTGGGGAGTAAGTTTGCGGGCACCTGCAAAAACCGGCTTGGTAAAGACTAAAAGGGCTATCATCAAAAGCAAAATGATTATCTTACTCATACAATCACCTATAGTCTTGAGGGAAAGGAAATTCCTTTTTGTGGAACTTAATTTTCTTTTCAATTTTTCCTCCTTTACTTTCGATTGGTTAGTAATTTAAAAGCCCAGAACAATAAAACCTTACTCATAGCCATTATTTTACTTCTTTTTCCATCCCCCCTTTTTCTTATCTTTAATTATAATGTATATCCTATAGAAAAATTATTTGATTTTCAAGCAAATAATTGTCAATTTTAGTATCCGAGACTTTTCTCTTTTCCTATTATTATCTCTATTTCTTTTTCCAAAATAAAATAAGTGTTAATAAAATCATTAATCTCTTTAGTCGTTACCTTAGCAATTTCATCAATGAATTTATTAGCGTAATCGTAGTCAAGGCCAAGAGTTTCAAAATAGCCAAAAGCAAAAGCTTTTTCTAATTTGGTTTCGGTTTCTCTTAGAAAATAGGCTACTGAATTTATTTTAGTTATTTCAAGTTCTTCTTTAGAGATCCCTTCTTTTCGAAGTTTCTCAAATTCGTTTCTAAGGAGCTCAATGGCTTTGTCTTGGTTATGGTGGTCAATTTCAATATAAGCACTGAAAGTTCCTGATTCTTTCATCTGACTGGCTTTTGATCGAACCGAATAAGCTAATTTTTCTTTTTGTCTTAAAAACCATAGTCGAGAGTTAGTGCCTTTTCCAAAAAGAGTGTTAATTAAATTGACCAGGGCAAAATTTTTTCTATTTATTTTATCAAATGGAAAGCTAATCAGAATTAAGGATTGTTTTCTTTCTTTTTTATAAAATTCTTTCCTTTGATTTGCAGTTTTTATTTCTATCTCAGCGCTAATTTCTGATTTACCCGGTGGTAATTTTAAGAAATATTTTTTAATAATTTTATTTATTACTGAAAATTCTAGATCGCTAACTATAGAAACAACTATATTTCCTCCACGAAAGAACTTTTCATAAAAATTTTTGATGTTATTTTTCTTAATTGATTTGAGAGATTCTTCACTTCCGTAAATTGAATTTCCATATCCTTTATTTCCAAATCTTAGTTGATAATGGAGTTTATCTATTAACAGCCATGGTTCATCTTCATGTGATTTAATTCTGCCTATCATATATTGTTTAATTCCGTTTATTCTAAGTCCAGAAAATAACGGCTTGGTAAAAGACTTGGATAATATCTCAATTGTTTTTCCCAAATTATCAGAAATACACTGAATAGTGATTAGTGAATAATCAAAACTGCTGGTAGCAGATATTCTTGAGCCCATGGTGGCAATTTTTTCAATATCACTCCAAGCAGTAAGTTCACTAGCCAATCTGGTGGTCAGATAAGAAATACCACTTTTTCCTTCTGGTTCAGCTAATCTTCCTCCTTTGATGAAAATTCCCACAGCAGTTAATTGAGAGTTTAAGTCCTGCTGATAAATCAGGGTTACTCCATTGTCTAAAATGGATTTCCTGAGAGAATTGAAGATAAATGAATTTTCATTTGCATTTAAAACTATGGGTGAAATCAATAAAAGAGGAATTGAAAATAGCCAAACGATTAATTTTTTCATTTTGATTTAGGAATGATAGTGACAATTGAATATCTATCTTTATAGAGATACTTTCCAGTTACTTTTCTCAAATTAGAGCTGGTTACATTTTTTATTTGGGAAAGATAGCCTTCCTTAAACTTCCCTTCTGAAAGAATTAAAAACTGAGCTATTCCCCTAGCCAGATTTAACCCTATTTCCTGGGCTGAATAGTGATCAACTCTAATTTGATTTTTAGCACTTTCTATTTCGTCTGATGCATATAAATATCCAGGAGCGTGAACATATTCCTCTTTTGAATATCGGGAAGTTCGGGCTTCTTTTAATATTTTTCTTATTTCTCTTATAACTGTGGTGAGATGTTTAGAGGGTAAAGTAGCTGTAATAATTATTGCTCCTGAGTATTTATAAGAAACATAATTCATAGAAATACTATGAACTAAGTTTCTTCTTCCTTTAAGAGTTCGCCAGAGTCGATGATTAAAACCTGAGCCAATAATTTTTAATAGAACATCAACTGCAAACTGATCAGGATGATTAAAAGCAGGGCCGAGCATTCCGATGACTAAGTATGCCTGAGTGACATCCATTTGAAGGGTGGATTTTACTGTTTTCTCTAAAGGCTTTGAAGAGATGAGTTCTCGTTGGGGAATTTGATTCTTTGGTAAGGGTTCAAAAATTTCTCTTATCTTTTGACTTACTTCTTCTATATCAATATCGCCTACAATAGTTAAAGCACAATTATTAGGAGTAAAATAATTTCTGTAAAATGAATAAATTTCCTCAACAGTTGCTTTTTCAATTACTTCTTTTTTCCCCGTTGGTGGAAAGCTGTATGGATGATCTTTAAATAGCTGTTCAAACATCAATATTTTGGCATATTCGCCTGGATCATCGAGATAGGAATTTATTTCTTCCATTACCACTTTTTTTTCTTTAAATAAGTTATCCTCAGTGATTTTCAGATTAAATAACATCTCTTTGTGTATTTCCAAAGCAAAATCTAAGTGCTCAGAAGGTAGAGAAATTTCAAAAGTAGTTACATCCTTGCCTGTGTGGCCATTGAAATAGGCTCCATGTTTTCTCATTTCCCAGCCAATTTCTTCACCACTTTTCTTTTCTGTGCCCCGGAATAAAATTAAGTGTTCCAGTAAATGAGTAAATCCATTAGTTAATTCATCTTCATCCTTAGAGCCAACATTTACTGCAGTAACAATATTGATCAAGGGGAGAGAATGTCTTTCCAGGATGAAAACCTTCATTCCATTCTTGAGGGTGAAAAAATCACTTTTCTCTTTTTCTTGAGCAAATAAGAAAAAACAGGGATTTAGAATAAATAAAATAAAAATAAAATATAGGATGTACTTTTTTAAAAACACAGCTTTATTTTAATCATAATTCACTTTGAACTAAGAATCAATTGAATTTACTACTCATCTTAGAAAAATCGGAGAGAAAGAATTTCAGACCTTAAAAATATATATCATTCAGTGAAGCTTTAAAAATTTAAGATTATTGGGCCAAAAAATTTCTGTCAAAGTCCTGGATGCCTTTTTCATCCCCTAAAACCAATAGTGTATCCCCAGCATCGATTTTCACATCAGGATCAGGGTTAAAAACAATGTTCTCTCCTGGTTTCTTTACAGCAACAACAATTACATTTGACTTTTTTCTAATGTCTGCTTCTTTTAAGGAGAGACCAAGCATTTTTGAGTTTCTCCTGACAATTAATTCTTCCATATATAGAGAAATCTCTTGTCTCCGAATAATTAAATCTAAGAAATCAACCAACGTTGGTCGAATTAATCCTTGGGCGATTTTATATCCTCCTAATTTATAAGGGCTGACTACTCTGTTAGCTCCAATCTGAAGGATTTTTTTCTCTCCTTCTTCATCCAAGGCTTTAGATAAGATATAAAGAGAAGGATTTATTAAGCGGGCAGTCAGCACAAGATATAAATTGTCTGCATCAGAAGAAAGAAGTGCGGCTAATCCTTTTGCTCTTTTGATTCCAGCATTCATTAAAACTTCTTCCTGAGAGGCGTCTCCCTCGATATAAAGACATCCATTTTCTTTTAATTCCTTAATTTTTTCTTTATTATTTTCAATAACCAAATGGGGAATTTTCTCTTCCATTAATCGTTCCTGCACAATTTTTCCCATTCGACCATAACCGCATATCAGATAATGATTGGCAATATTTTTTAAATTCTTTTCCATTTTCAATTTCCTCCAAAATTTTTTTATTCCTCCACCAAAAGCGATTTCTGCAACTTTAGTAAAAGCATAAAAGGCTGTTCCTACTCCCATAAAGATAATAAATATAGTGAAAATTTTACCTAAAGGAGAAAGAGGTTTTACCTCTTTGAAACCAACGGTAAAAATAGTTATCACTGTCATATAAAGACATTCAAGAACAGGCCATTTTTCTATTATTAGATATCCCAAAGTGCCGATTAAAATAACCAATAAAATGAGAATAATTGGTTTGCTCATAGTTGACTAAATAATATAATAATCTATTCTTTTAGACAAGATGTTGTTAAAAGTTTTCATTGATTGAAGGAAAAGATACTCTATGGTAAAATTAAAAAAGTCAAGTTAGAAAAATGATTGTTTTCCTTATAATTAAGCAATCTTAAGACCAAAATGAGAAAAAATAAAATATTAGTCGTCGATGATGAAGAAGGAATAAGAAAATCGCTCAAAATGATTTTAGAATATGAAGGATATGGATTTTACGAGGCGAGTGATGGGATTTCTGCCCTGGATCTCATGGAAGAGATTGTTGATCTTGATTTAGTTCTATTGGATATCAAAATGCCAGGAATGGATGGAATGGAAGTCTTATCTGAAATAAAGAAAAGATCTTATTCTCCAGAAGTAATTATGATTTCAGGGCATGGAACAATTACTACAGCAGTGGAAGCAACAAAATTAGGTGCTTTTGATTTTCTTGAGAAGCCTCTTCAGAGAGATCGTGTTTTACTCAGTATCAGGAATGCTTTAAACCAGACCAAATTAAAAGAAGAGAACATATACCTCAGAAAAAAAGCAGAAAAAAAATATGAATTAATTGGGCGACATCCATTAATGAAAAAACTTTGGGAGCAGATTTTAAAAGCTGCTCCTAGTTCAGCCACTGTATTAGTGTATGGAGAAAGTGGAACTGGCAAAGAACTGATTGCCAGAGCAATTCATCAACACAGTCTGAGAGCAAAAGAAAAATTCGTTCAGGTGAATTGTGCAGCTATCCCCGAAGAATTAATCGAAAGTGAACTTTTTGGGCATGAAAAAGGTGCTTTTACCGGGGCCACAGAGAGGAAAATAGGAAAATTCGAATTTGCTGATCACGGCACGATTTTTCTGGACGAAGTAGGCGATATGAGCCTTAAAACTCAATCTAAGGTTCTCCGGGTTCTGGAAGAAGGAGAGGTTCAAAAAGTTGGTTCTTCAAAAGTGATTAAGGTTGATGTTCGAGTAATAGCTGCTACCAATAAGGACCTCAAAAAAGAGATGAAAGAAGGAAGATTCAGAGAGGATTTGTATTTCCGCTTAAATGTTATCCCCATTTATTCTCCTCCGTTAAGAGATAAAAAAGAGGATATACCTCTTTTGATTGATTATTTTGTAAAGAATTATTCCGAAGAAAATAATATTAAACCTAAGAAATTTACTACAGAGGCGATTGAGGTGATGATGAAATACCCCTGGAAAGGAAATGTGAGAGGATTGAAAAATGTAGTTGAGAGATTGCTTATTATGGCTGAAGGAGATATAATAAATAAAGAAGATTTGCCAGAATATATTAGAGGAGATAGATCTATCTATCTTCCTGAAGTGACAAAAGTTAAAAGCTTAAAAGAATTTAAAGAATTGGCGGAAAAAGATTTTATTTTGGCGAAATTAAAAGAAAATAAATGGAATATATCCCAAACAGCCAAGGCAATAGGGACTCCAAGGAGTAATTTATATAAGAAATTAGAGCAATATGGAATAAAGATAAAAGCCGGGGTAGGTGAGGTGATCGCTCCTCCGAAATCTACAGGAGGGGAGGAAAGTCCGAACTCCGCAGGGTAGGGTGGTCCGTAACACGGACGGCTCTTTCGGGTAACCGAGAGAGTACGGAAAGTGCCACAGAAAACATGCCGCCCTGTGAGATAGGCGAAGCCGCCATCTCTCGGGGTAAGGGTGAAAAGGCGAGGTAAGAGCTCACCGTCCCGATGGTGACATTGGGAGCAAGGCAAACCCCACCCGGAGCAAGACCAAATAGGCCCCGCTTCCCGAGTACTCGGGAGAAGATGGCCCGTCTTCTATGCGGGGCGGGTAGGTCGCTTGACCCTGGTAGCAATGTCAGGGCTAGATAAATGATCACCACCCTGAGTTACTCGGGGGACAGAATTCGGCTTACAGCCTACCCTGGCTTTTATATATATCAAGGATTATAATTATTTTTTGATTCCGTGGAGATCAAAATCTTACTTGGTTTTTTCCCAGAATAGGTAACAGAATCCATGTAATTTTTCAAGATTTTATTCTTCTATTGAGGGAGCCTATCCAACCCAAAACGCTTACCGTAAGAAGTCATAATTTTTTTAAGTTCATTTCTAATTTCTTTTGAAGGAAGATTATCTGGTTCCTGAGAAAGGAGATTTTCCACCTCTTCTGAAGCTCGATCAGCTAAGGTTTTCCGTCCACTTGCTACCCACTGACCATAATTTCCCCGGTCAATGATTTTCGGAAAAATGTGTTCCTTACGGTACCATTTTCGGGTATGAGGGTGAGTGAGAAAATTTGTTTCTTTTTCAAGGGCAGACAAGAGATCTAAAGCTATTGGTTCGTCTCGCTGGCTTATTCCTTCAATTAATCGATAAGCCATTCGGCAAATTTCATTGTCAATAACCAATTTTTCGAGACTCTGACAGCTTTCAAAATCCATCATTCCTCCCCCAGAAATGACATTAATTCCCGAGAGAGCAGCGATGATAGTTCCAATTCCAGATTCCAATCCAGCCTGACAGTCAGCACATTTTGAATCACTGAGACCTAAGTAGGCGTGAGTGGGAAGTCCTAGTTCTTTTCCAATTTGGCTGTAAGCTGAATCAAGCATCATGGTTTCAATGGCTCCCATAGGAGTAGTGCCGGTTCTCATGTCAAAGCTGGCTGGAGAGCCGCCGTAAATCACTGGTGCGCCAGGTTTAGCTAACTGAGAGATAACTACTCCAGAGAGATTTTCAACTGTATGCTGAACAAGAGCTCCGGTGAGAGTTACAGGAGAAGTAGCCCCAGTCATAGCCATAGAGACTAACTCAGAAGGAATCCCAGCTCTGGCGCAATCAATTAGAGTCTGAGCAGTTAAATTACTCCATTTAAGAGGAGGAGAAGGACAAGCATCAAAGATGGCTATTGGTTTAGCAGCCAATTGTTCAGCACTTCCCCGAATAGCTATGAGCATTTCATACATGGGTTTGAAGCTATCAATCATAAAAGTTCCAGTAACAACTGGCTTGGTTGAGTATTGAAGAGAGATAAATAATCGATAGCAATCAGCTACTTCTTCTGGAACATCGCTGCTTATTAAACCAGTACTTTGAAAATAGAAGTTTTCTAGCCTTTCGGTTAGTCGAGAAAACCGAATTAAATCCTTGGAGACTGGTTTCCTTTGGGAAGCAGTTCTGTGATCGAAAATGGTAATTGCTGCTGAGCCAGGATTGAAGTAAATATTGTTTCTACCAATTAAATAGGATTTTTGACCACTTCGGTCATACATCTTAATTTCAGAAGGAGCAGAAGACAAAGCTTGCTCAACCAGTTTTCGAGTAATAAAAGCCTGTTGGATGGAGTAATCTATTTTCATCCTAGCTGCGGAGAGAAGTTCTATTGCCTCTTTGTTTTCGATAAAGACTCCTTTATTTTCTAAAATAAAATAGGCTTCCTCGATAATTTTTTTTATTAAAGAATCATTTAATAATGTTAAATAAGGACGTTTGGTTTGTATCACTAACTCCTCCTTTAATTTTTGAGCCTTTTCATCTCTAAAAACGTAATACTATTAAAGGTTTTTATATCCTACTCATAAGTTAAATCACAAATTCCAAGCACCAAATCCCAAATAAATTCCAATGACCAAATATCAAATGACCATCTCGAGCACTCCCCGAGAGATCGGGATAAACGGGAGGAATTTTGAACATTGGAATTTGTTTGTAATTTGTAATTTGATATTTGGAATTTTTATATATTTTCTCTTTGTTAGGATCATTTCAAAACCCTTGGTTTTCGATAAGGGCAGTTTTTCATCTTACATTTTAGGCACATAGATTTTCCTGCCAAAGGGTCAGGAGTAGAATAAAAATTTATCCGAAAAGAAATGGACTTTCGAGGTTCCATCATGAATGACTCTTTCAGTCTGACTCCAATTTCTTCAGCGGGTAATATTTTAAATAAAAAAGCCTGCTCCTGAATGTCCCATTGACCATATCCAGGACTGAATCGTCGACTTGGCCAGAGGTCGAGCTTTTTTGCTTCTTCAGCGATTATTTGATCAAGCCGACAGGCCACTTGTTCAACTGCTTCTGATCCATAAGCATCCAGAATTAATCCCTGCAAGATCTGGTTCTTTTTCATTAACTCAGAACTTTTCTTTTCCAATTCAGAACCAATAGTGCAAATTGCTAAGGCAACTTTTTTGGCTCGGTCAAAGATAGGATGACAGTTTGTTTCCTGCCAGTCAATAATTTTATAAATTCCACGAGCATGGATTAACTGTTCAATCTCGGGTTCTTCTTCCCGGATAATTTTTTCTAATTCAGCTTTTTTCTTTGTCTTTTTTTTAGTCAGACCTAAAGCACGAATGATATCTTCTGGGCTCACTTTGACTTTAAAATTTTCTATTTTAATTGGCTTCATATTTATTTATTAACTAAAAGCTTAGCTACTTTTACTGCTTCCATGGCATTTTCTCCGTAGCCATCAGCACCGATTCTCTCTGCCCATTCTTGGGTTACAGGAGCTCCCCCAACCATAACCTTAATTTTTCCTCCAAGCGATTCTGATTTGACTATTTCCATTACCCTTTTTTGCCCGACCATAGTGGTTGTTAATAGAGCAGAAAGGCAGATTAAATCAGCTTTTTCCAGTTTTGCTCGCTCAACAAATTTATTTAAAGGGACATCAGCGCCTAAGTCAATTACCTCAAATCCATTGGCGGAAAGCATTGAGGCGACTAAATTTTTACCAATGTCGTGGATATCTCCTTGGACTGTTCCGATAATTACTTTTCCTTCTGTTCGACGAGTAACTCCTGATTTGGTCAGTTCAGGTTCAAGCACAGACATAGCAGCTTTCATACATTCAGCACTGGTCAGTAATTCAGGTAAAAAATATTCTCCTTCTTCCCACAACTGGCCAACTTTCTGGATACCAGGTACATAGCCTTGATCAATTACCTCATTCAAGTTCAGTCCCTGTTTGATTGCTTCCCGGGCAAGACGAACAGCTCCTTCTTTATTTCCTTCAATAATTGATTCAGCCATTGCCTGAAATATTTTTTCCTCTTTCATCTTTTTCTCCTTTATAACTCAATAAGTATTGTCAAATTTAACCACAGAGGCCACCTTTAACAAATTCTAAATCCGAATATCGAAATCCGAAACATCCCGAGTACTCGGGACAAATATCAAATTTTTAAAACAATATTTCCTAAATTCTTTAATCCCGTATATTCTTTGTTTTGAATTTTGTATTTTGGTCATTTGAAATTGTTTCGTATTTCGGATTTCGTGCTTCGGATTTGTTTCGTTCTTTGTCATTTGAGCTTTGTTATTTGACATTTTATATATTTTCTCTGTGTTCTCTGTGGTTTTCATATTCTTCATAATATTTTTGGCACTACCAACTCAATATTATCACTGTTAGTTTATCCTCAAATAGAATAATATTTAAGGATTTAAAAATCAAGTTTCCAAATCTTTAAAAATTCGAGTTTCATTATCAAAGGTTAAAAAATTTATAAAAATACCAAAAATTTCTTGTAGAAAATTGTCTAAATATATAGGAAAGATTTTATTGCTTTTATTGAAATAAGATATTATAAATATTAAAGAAAGGAGAAAAGGCAACAATGAAACGAATAATTAGTTTGGTTTGTTTCTTTTCAATCTTACTCTTGCCTCTTCTGATGGAAATTTCTTGTGCAACAGTAATCAGAACTCCTCCTCCATCAGCTAAAGTAGAGATAAGACCTCCGACTCCCTATCCAGGAGCAGTCTGGATTTCAGGTCATTGGAAGTATACCAGACATGGCTGGGTTTGGGTCAGTGGTCACTGGGCTAAGCCTCCGAGACGAGGAGCAGTCTGGGTTCCAGGTAGATGGGTTAAAACTCCTCATGGCTGGAAGTGGCGAAAAGGTCATTGGAGATAAAATTTCAGATTCCTAACATAGTTCCTAAAGGACTGCAGGCTGTCCGAAAACTGTAGTGCGAGGCTTTAGCTTCGCTATATATAGCGATCCTAAAGGTTGTGCTGTATATTTTATGCTCAAAATCAAAAACTATAAATTAGTAGTTTCAAAAACAACATGTAGAACAACCCCAGAGAACATAGAGCAATGAAAATTCCATCCTGAGTACTCGGGACCAAATTACAAACAAATCTAAAATTGCAATTTTCAAAATTCAAAACCGATTTCTTGAAAAAAGTAATGAGGCCCATTATTTTTTCTCAGCATGCTTTGGATCAACTTTCAGATCAGGGTGCAAGCAAGAAAGAAGTGAAATTGGAAAACATTTTATAAAATAAATGAAAAATACAAGCTTGACAAAGTAGAAAAAATATTGCAGAATAGAATCAGCAATAAAAATCAATTTTTGTAGATTAGGGTCAGCAATATGATATTAAATTTTGTTGAATTCAGACGGGAACTTGAGAAGATAAATGAATGGTGGCTAACCGAAAAAGTAAAAGAAGCAGAAAGATATCCATTCAAGAGAACAATCTTTGAAGAAATAAAGAACGAATTAAAGTCAAGAAGAATAATAATTTTACTTGGTCCTCGGAGGGTTGGCAAAAGTATACTTATCAAACAAATAATAGGAGACATAATTAGAAATAATACTGATCCTTATTCTTTGCTTTATTATTCCCTGGATGATCCTACACTTTTTACTCACAGCAACAATCTATTAAAGGATTTAATTGATTACTATAAAGAGAACATAGCCAAAGGAGAGACAAAATATGTCTTTTTGGATGAAATTCACTCCTCAAAAGATTGGTTTAAGTGGGTCAAATCCTATTATGATAAATTCCCAGACTTGAAATTTATTCTTTCTGGGTCATCCAGTCTTGCTCTACAGAAAGATGCCAATAAATACTTAAGAGGCAGAACAATAGAAATGGAACTCTATCCCTTGAATTTCAAAGAATTTCTTGAACTATCAGATGCTGAAATAAAAGAAATAGACATATCTCAAGAAGATATTTATAAAATTGACGAACTGAAGCTAAAAAGACTCTGGTATAAAATAAAGGCATATTATAATGAGTATCTGCTTGTTGGTGGTTTCCCCGAATGGTTTGAGATAAAGAATCTGGACAATTCTGTAGAACGATGGTTTCTTAGGTTGATAAACGATATACCCAAAAAAGCAATATATGAGGATGTGGCAAATCTTTTTGGAGTAAAAAATCCTAAAATCTTAGAATTAGTATTTGCCTTCATTGCCGCTAACCAGAGCAGGGTTTTAGCTTATGAGACAATAAACGAAGTAGCCAGGCTTGATAGGCTTACTCTGGTAAATTATATTGAATTTCTAAAATCCTCCTATCTTTTGATAGACATTTTAAAATTTGCTGGCTTAAAGGAGCAGATAAAGGCAAAGAAAAAATATCTTATCATTGATCAAGGACTGAGGAACGCCATCTTAAAGGACTATCAGGTTAAAGAAGATAATATTGGCTTTATTATAGAAAATTTAATTGGCATAAAATGCTATCTTAGCATTAGAAAAAGAGGTCAAAACATCTTCTATTGGAAAACTAATGATGAAATTGACTTTGTTATAGACAATAAAGATATCCTTCCAATTGAAGTCAAATACAGGAGTCAGATAAAGCCAAAAGAAATTAGAGGATTATTGAACTTTATGACAAAGACAAAAATCAAAAAAGGAATAATTGTGACTAAAGATTTGTATAAAAGGGAAGAGACTGGAGGAAAAAAGATACAATTTACTCCTGCTTGGTTATTTTTGCTGACAGAATTAATTTAAAAAATTTTTCCAATAATTTCTTGGCAAAAAGAGACTGTATATATGGAGAGTTTATTTCACAGCCGACAGTATTCATTATATTTAGAATAAAATGATTGGTATTTAATTAAACTAAAACCACAGGAGGAAATTAAAAACACTAAATGTCTTGGCTGATTTTGCCTTTTATTCTGGCGTTGGCTACAAAATCACAATGGGCATGGGTCAAGCGAGGAGAGTATGAGCATTGCTTTCAAAAAAATAAGAAGATATAATGATTAGCAAGATAAGTAACGAGGAGTAGGAAAAATGGATTCCCGGAAAAGAAAAGCATTAAATAAATTCGTGAAAAAGATAAGGAAAAAATTAGATAATAAGATATGGGGTATATATCTATTTGGTAGTACTGCAAAAGGTACAGACAGTCCTGAAAGCGATATTGATGTGTTAATTATTTATTTTAATGCAGAACTAAAAGAGATAACTGGGGTGATTGATGAAACAAGTTTTGAGATTGCTTGTGAATTTGGAAAGATAATTGAACCAGTATTAATGTCTGAACAGGAATACAAAGAATCTCTTGGTCGCTCTCCATTTCTCTGGGAAGTTATTCAATTCGGAAAACCTATTTTTGTCCGCGAAGCGGCTACAGAATGGGAGCTTGATTTCAAAGATTATTTGGAATTAGCAAAAGAATACATAAGTTATGCAGAAGATGCCTTAGCTGAAAACAAATTAAGATTAACTATTGACACTGCTTATAATGCAGCAGAGCTTTTAGTTAAAGCATTGATTATCAGCACAAAGAATAGTTTAGCTTCTTCGCACGGAGGAATAGTCAACCAATTTGGAAAACTATTTATTTTAACTAATCAGATAGAATCTCAAATTGGAAAAGAGCTTCATCGAGCACTTAGACTTCGTGCCCATGCACGCTACAAACCTAAAACCCAAATTTCTCAAGAAGATGCTGAATTTATAATAACATTATCCAAAAAACTTCTAAAAATTACTCAAGAACATCTCAAGCCAACTGAGAAATAAATGCCCTGTCTGATTTTGTCTTTTACTCAGGAGTAGGCTACAAAACAACAATGGGCCTGGGACAGGTGAGAAGAGTATGAACATTGTTTTCTCAAAAATATGAAGATATAATTAGAAACAAAATGGAACAAATAAAAACAATGAATGTAGATAAAGAAAGATTAAGAAAAATATGTAAAAAATCCAATCTCAATTTAGTAATTCTCTTTGGTTCTCATGCCACTAAGAAAGGCATAAAAAAAGAAAGTGATATTGATATTGGCATACTTTATAAAAAGGTCGAAAATATAGTAAAAAATGATCTTCGCCTCACTCAGGCATTTATTAAAGTTTTAGGTAATGATCGAGTAGATTTAATTTATCTAAACTATGCAGATCCTCTTCTTTTATTTGAGATGGCGAAAAATGGGATTTTGCTTTATCAGGATAAAGAAGATAGATTTGCTGAATTTAAGATAAAGGCGATAAAAAGACACCTTGATGCGGAAAAATTTTATAAACTTGAAGATCTATGTCTTGAAAGATTTTTACAAAATAAATAAATGATAGATAAAAGACTTCTTAAAAGAAAATTATCTAAACTCAGAGAATAT
>JBHIEE010000015.1:0-36167 GCA_046760445.1 Candidatus Aminicenantia bacterium | reverse complement strand
CGGCAGACAGGGGCAGACAAGAATTTGTTTGTAATTTGAGATTTGTAATTTGGAATTTCTATCAGTTATTTCTTTTTACTTGATTTTTCTTCTTCCTTCAAGAGATAATATATTTCCCAGCTTAAATCACTCACTAGGCAGCTGACACATGAATTTTCAGTTAAGGCAATTTCTTCATCCTGTAATTTCTGTTTAACAAATTTTTTTATCCGATTCCTTATTTTATACAATAAAATGAAGTTAATCATTTCCTCAAGCTTGAAGAGTATAATAGCAATTATTTTAGTCGTTGTAAAGAATATTGTTTTCAATTTTGTTGAGAAGAGAAGAGGAAGATGATAATATTAAATTTCTAAAAAATGAGTAAATATTTAATATGGCCAATTATACTTATTTCTTTTTATCAATGTAGCTTTTTAATTACCAAAGCTTCTCGTACCGGGATTTTTTTCCCCTTAGAAGTAGAAGAAAAACTGTCAGTTGAAGGAGCAGTTAACAAGGATTTAAAGAGAGAAAACAACAGGATTTATCTTTCCACCAAAAAAGGATATTTGTATTGTCTTGATGTCCCAAAAAAAGAGTTCTCTTGGGAACATCACATCAATCAAAAAATCATTAGTTCGCCTTATTTAGGACAAGAACATGTTTATTTTTTTACTGAAGACGAGCTTTATAGTTTAGATAAAAAAACTGGTGTACTTAGGTGGAAAGTAGAATTAAAAGATAAAATTACAACCCCTGTTGTGGAAAATAAGGGAAAAGTATATTTTGGGACCCTTTCTAGAAATATCTGGGTTCTTGAAGCAGCTTCAGGTAAGATCTTGAATAAACATCAAATCGATGGTCCAGTTTATTCTGGCTTAGCTTTTTGGGAAAATAGTCTAATTTTTGGAACAATTAGGGGAGAACTTTGTTTTCTGAGGAAGAATGGTAAATTATCAATAAGGTTTAAAGCTCAACAGGCCATAAAATCTGATCTTTTAGTTGATGATTCTCTTCTTTATTTTGGTTCCAATGATGATTATTTCTATTGTTTTAATTTAAAAAGAAAGAAAATAAAATGGAAAGTAAAAACAGGAGCAGATGTGATTAGTAGTCCAATAACAGATAAAAAGAGGATTTATTTTATCAGCTTGAATAATGTTCTTTATTGTTTGAATAAAAAAAATGGCACTATTCTCTGGTGGAATATAATTCCAGCAAGAAGCTATTATCAATTAAATTTAGTTGGAGATAAAATTATTGTTACTTCTTTATCGGATGAATTACTTGCTTTTGAGATTAAAGAAGGTAAAGAAAAGGGTAAATTTAAAGCCCCGACCGAGATAAAGTCCAACTCAATTTGGATTACCCCTAATATATTAGTGACAATTTATGATGTATACAAAAAAAAGGGGAGGTTATTATTTTTAAAAAGAAAAATAGCTGTTAAGCTAAAGGCAAATAAGTCTTCTCCTCAAAAAATCGGAGAAAAGATTACTTTCACTGCCGCGGCATTTGGTCTTTTTGAGCCTCAATTTGAGTTTTATTTAGCTCCTAAAGATAAACCATTAGAAAGAATCCAAGAATTTTCTAAAAATAATAGTTGGGATTGGTATCCAGAAGAAAAAGAGGATTATATTATCAAAGTAATCGCTAAAGACAATGAGCATCAAGTAGAGGATACTATTTCATTCTCTATTGTAGAAGAAGAATGATTAGTTCAGATTTGATTTTATTCAATGGCCGAATAAGAACTATGAATAAAGAACCTTTTTGGGTTGAAGCAATAGCCATTAAAGGAGATAAAATAATTTCAATAGGAAAAAGCGATGAAATATTGTCTGGATTCCGAGGTAAAACAACGAAGTTAATTAATTTAGAAGGCAAATACGCTATGCCTGGTTTTATAGATTCTCATGTTCATTTTTTGAGTGGGGGCTTGGCTCTTTTAGAAATAGATTTAACTGGGAAGAATAGTATTCAGGAGATTCAAGAAGAAGTGAAAAAGAGGGTGATGAAGAGCAAAAAAGGGGAGTGGATCAAAGGTTATGGCTGGAATCATAATCTCTTTCCAGAAAGAAAATGGCCCATTAAAGAAGATTTGGATCAGGTAGCTTCTGAGAACCCTGTTATCCTGAAGAGAGTATGTGGTCATACAGCCTGGGTGAATAGCTTAGCCCTGGAATTAGCCAAAATAAATAGAGATACTCCTCAACCTCAAGGAGGATTTATTGAAAAAAATAAAAAAGGAGAACTAACTGGGGTTTTAAAAGAAAAAGCAATTGAAATAGTGGAGAGAATAATTCCTTTACCAACTAAAGAAAAAACTAAAAAAGCTATTCAACTTGCTCTTAAAAAAGCAAAAGAATTTGGTGTGACAAGTGTTCATGATATGCCTTCTTCACTTCCTTCAAAAATATTTTTAGGTTTAGAAATCTATGAAGATTTATATAATGAAAAGAAACTTACTCTCCGAATCTATAAAGCAGCAGATTTTAGTCAGGATTTAACTCAGATTCTTGAATTCAAGGAGAGATTTAAAAATTTAGATAGTAAATTTATAAAATTTGGACCACTTAAAGGTTTTATTGATGGTTCTCTCGGTTCTTCCACGGCTGCTCTTTTTGAGCCTTATGCTGATAATCCTCTCAATAAAGGAATGATAGTGATTTCGAAGAAAGAACTTATTGAAAGAATAGTAACCTTTGACGAGAATAAATTTCAGTTAGCTTTACATGCCATTGGAGATAAAGCAATAGATTTGGCCCTTGAAGGCTTTAGAGAAGCCTTTAAGAGAAATGTTCGGTTTGATAGCCGTCATCGGATTGAACATGCGCAGGTTATCAGATGCAGAAATCTTGAAGAATTCGCTTGTTTGAAAATAATTCCCTCTATGCAGCCTGCACATGCAATTTCTGATATGGAATGGGTCGAAAGGAAATTAGGATCAGAAAGAGTAAAAATGGCTTATCCTTGGAGATCATTTTTGGAGAAAAAGATTGTTCTGGCTTTTGGAAGTGACTGGCCAGTTGAGTCATTAAATCCTATGAAGGGAGTTTATGCTGCCTTAACTCGACAGAGTGAAAATGGTTTACCTGAAAAAGGATGGATTCCAGAACAAAAAATAAGTTTAAATGAGGCCTTATGGGCTTATACTATTGGTTCGACATACGCTAGTTTTGACGAAAGGATAAAAGGAAGTATTAAACCAGGTAAATTAGCTGATATTGTAATTTTATCAAAAAACTTATATGAAATTCCTTCTAAAGAGATTTTGGATACTGAAGTAGTGATGACTATTTTAGGAGGAAAAATAATCTACAAAAAGGATTAAGTGGTAAGGATTAAGGATTAGACCATAAAAATTGAGTAAAGGAGAGTTAATGAGAACTTTTCAAGACTTAAAAGTTTGGCAAAAATCACATCAATTAGTTTTAGAAATTTACAAAATTACTAAGAAATTTCCTAAAGAAGAAAAGTTTGGGCTAATAAGTCAATTCCGTAGGTCAGCTATATCAATTGCAGCTAATATTGCAGAAGGGTTTAAAAGAAAAAGCAATAAAGAATATAGTCATTTTTTTAATATGTCTGAAAGTTCATTATGCTTTGTAGTCTTATAAAAAAGCTTAATCCTTAATTGTTATAACTTGTTACTTAGTATATGGAGGAAAAAATGGACAGACAAGAGGCTTTTGAGCTATTAAAAAAGTACTTAAAAAATAAGAATTTAGTTAAGCATTGTTTAGCAGTGGAAGCTTGTATGAAAGCTTTGGCCAAAAAACTAAATGAGGATGAAGAGAAGTGGGGATTAGCTGGCTTGATTCATGATCTGGATTATGAAATAACTCAGAAAAGTCCTGAGCTTCACACAGTAGAAACAATTAAGATTCTCACTCCTTATAATTTAGACAAGGATGTTATTCATGCCATTCAGGCTCATGCAGGGAAAGCTCCTTGTCAGAATAAAATGGACTGGGCAATATTTTCTGTTGATCCTTTAACAGGATTAATTGTTGCAGCTGCTTTAATGCATCCTACACGAAAGTTAAAAGAAGTTGATCTTGGATTTTTAAAAAGAAGATTTAAAGAAAAAAGTTTTGCTCGGGGAGCAAAACGAGAAGAAATAATGCAATGCTCCAATCTTGATCTTGAGTTAGATGAGTTTATGGAAATTTGTCTAAAATCCATGCAGGGAATTGTTGAAGATTTAGGACTTTAAATCGATGCAGGAAGCAGGAAGCAAGAAGCAAGATGGAAATTAGACATTATAATTTCTAATTTCTTAGATTGGTAGTGTCAAAAATAATATTAATATGAATAGTATAACCACAGAGAACATAAACAAAAAATATAAAACGTCATCCCGAGTACTCGGGATTGTTATTTAGATTTGTTTGGTAGTATTGAGATTCGGAATTTGATAAAGTAAGTGATTCCGTTCCACGAGGGAGGTAGGGGTTCAAGTGGTTATTTCTTCACTTGAGCCCTTGAACCCTTAGTTCTCTGCCCGCCGTCAGGCAGGCTTGAATCCTAGTTTTTAATTTTTAGTTGAAAATTGAATTAAGAATTAATAACAAACCAAGGCAAAAGGATGGTATAATAGTTAGAAAAGAGCAATCCAAGAAGTAAAAAGCTAATTGACGAAAATCAATTAGTCAGTTATATTTAAAAAGGGGATTACTTATTTTTAAAAAATGAAAGATCTTATTAAACTTGGGGGTACATTACTCCAAGAAGGTTTTGAAAAGAAAGAAAACATAGAACTACTTGGTAAATTAGTTCTTCAGATTAAGAAAAATGTTGGTTTTAAACAGATATATATTTACATTAAAGAAGAAAATAATTTTTTTAAAGAAGTAAGAGGAAAGAAAATCGCTCAGAGAATATCACGTCAAGCAACGGAGAATATTGTTAAAGCTACTGGACGAGTTAAAAATTATTTTCAATTAATCAATGATTCTAATTTTCCTAAAATTAAGTCTAAATTAGAAAAATATTTTGGGAGAGCGAATAATTTTGTGTTTATCCCTCACTTTAGTAAAAACGGAGAATTAGCTGGTTTTATTGTAGCTCTGGATTATCCTGAAAAGGAGTTCCAAAAAGAAGATATTGATTTGATGAAATCCTTTTTTTATTTGGCGAGCCATATAATTGAGAAAGAATCGCTTCATCGAGATATTAAGTTGTTAAAGGAGGAGATTTCATTTTTATCCGAGATAATTACTTCTTCTGCTGAGGTAACTGAATTAAAAAAGATAATAAAAAACGTATATCAATTAACTTCGAAAAAAATGAAATATTCCAAACTGGCTTTTCTCTTGGTTAATGAAAAAGAAAATAAATTAGAACCTCTCTTTGTTTGTCCTCCTGAGGTAAAGGATAAAATCGACATAACTGTAGGTAAAGGTGTCACTGGTTGGGTAGCCAAGACAGGGAAAAGCATGCTAATTCCTGATGTGACTAAAGAATCAAGATATATTGCTCTGGATAAAGATATTAAATCAGAGTTATGTATTCCAATGAAAATAAAAGATAGGGTAATCGGGGTGATCAACATTGAGAGCAAAAAATTAAATGATTTTTATGAATTAGATTTAAGAATTTTCACCTCCTTAGCCAGTCATTTGGCTATAATTATTGAATTATTCTTGACCAATCAAAAATTGCGCAAACTTTCAGTGACCGATGAATTGACAGGTCTTTATAATTATCGCTATTTTTACACAAGGTTAGAAGAAGAAGTTAATAGATCTCTTCGAACAAATAATCCTCTTACTTTAGTGATAATAGATGTCGATTTCTTTAAAGAATATAACGATACTTTTGGTCATCGAAAGGGGGATGATGCTCTTTGTAAATTAGCTCAGTTATTAAAAAACAATGTAAGACGGAGTGATGTAGTGGCGCGCTATGGAGGAGATGAATTCGTTATTATTATGCCGGGAACTGATTCAAAAGAAGCCTTCCATATGATGGAAAGAGTGAGAGAAGGAGTGGCTTCCTTCAATTTTAATCTAGAAAAACCACATCTTGGTCATTTAACAATTAGTGCTGGAATAGCTACCTTTCTTCATCATGCTAAAAATTTAGATGAATTGATTACTAAGGCGGATAGTGCGCTCTATCGTCCCAAGAGAGAAGGAAGAAATCAGATAAAAATAATTGACTAAGAAATGCTCTTATAGTAGAAAGGAATATCTATGAAAAAAAGGCTTTATCGGTCAACAAAAGATAAAATGATTGCTGGAATCTGCGGAGGGATTGGTGAATATTTTGATGTTGACCCAACTATTATTAGGTTAGCTCTGGTTCTTATAGGGTTAATTAGTGCTATCATACCTTGTTTGATTTTTTATTTAATAGCCTGGATTATTGTTCCTGTTAAACCAGAGAAACCTACTGAGAAAACTAAAAAAGAAAAAAACTGAATAACAATTTGTTTCAGAAGGATTGAATTTTGAGAACATGGAAAGCAAGAAATTCCGGTTAGGTATAGATTGTGGTTCTATTTACCTAAAATTAGCTCTTTTAGATGAGCAAGACGAAATAGCTAAATGGCATTTTCAGCCTCACCATGGAAATTCAATAAAAACTTTAAAACAAGCTTTACAGAAGCTTAATATAAATCACAATTTTTCTTTTGGCGTTACTGGAGCAACAGCTAATCTTCTTACAGATCAAATAGGAATCGAGCCAATAAATTCCATACAAGCACAAATAATTGCTGTAAAAAAAAGATTTCCTTATTTAAGAAATATAATAAATATTGGAGGAAGTAGTGTTACTCTTATTCAATTGGATGAAAATGGAAATTTCCAGAATTTTTCGATTAATTCTCTTTGTGCTGCTGGAACAGGTTCTTTTTTAAACCAGCAGGCAGAGAGATTAGAGATAAAATATCATGAACTAAAAGATTTTCCAAATATTTCAAACCCTCCCTCTATTGCTACGCGGTGTGCTGTTTTTGCTAAAACTGACTTAATTCACTGTCAACAAGACGGATATTCAAAACCTGAAATGTGGTCTGGTTTGTGTAGAGGGATGATCGGTACTTTTTTGAATAGTCTATTACGAGGAAAACCGTTAGAGGGACTGACGGTAATTACTGGTGGTGTGGCTTTAAACAGAGAAGTTATAAAATGGTTAAAGCATCAATATGGAGAACTTATTCAGACTTATCCTTATGCTCATTTAGCAGGTGCGGAAGGAGCAGCTTATCTGGCTAATGGGAGTTATTCTCATCTTCTAAACTGGCAAGATTTAAAAGAAAGAGAAGAAATAAAAACAGAGGATCAAGTTAGACAACCTCCTTTGGTTCTTAAGAAATCTAAATATCCTGATTTTAAATTAGCTGAATTTTATATAGATGAGTTAGCCAATGAAATAAGTATTACTTACTGGCCAGAAAATAGAGTATTGGAAGTATATATAGGTTTTGATGTCGGTTCGACCAGCACCAAACTAATTTTAATTGATAAAAATGGTCAAATAATAGCTGATATATATCGCCAGACAGCTGGGGATCCCATTCAAGCCACTAAGAATTTGTTTAGTGCTATTCAGAAAATAGCCCATCAAAAAAATTCTAAACTTGAAATCTTAGGGGTAGGAACAACTGGTTCAGGAAGAAAAATTGTGGGTTTAGTTGTAGGTGCCGATACAATCATTAATGAAATTACTTCTCATTTAACAGGAACAATGAGTATTGATCCTGAGATTGATACTATTTTCGAAATAGGTGGTCAGGATTCAAAATATATGAGAGCTAAGAATGGTTTTATTTATGACTCCAATATGAATTATGTCTGTGCTGCTGGAACAGGCTCTTTTATTGAAGAGCAAGCTAAAAAATTAGGCTATCTAATTTCAGAAGTAGGAGATGTGGTAATGGGGGTTGCTCCTCCTTTTACCTCGGACAGGTGCACAGTTTTTATGGAGCAAGATTTAGTTAAGTTAATAAGACAGGGATATACCAAAAGAGAAGCTATGGCAGCAGCTATATATTCCATTGCTCAAAATTATTTAAGAAATGTAGTGGGAAATAGATATAGAAATAAACAGAAAATATTTTTTCAAGGAGCTACTGCTCGTAATAAAGGATTAGTTGCTGCTTTTGAGAATCTATTAGATGTAGAAGTCAAAGTTTCTCCTTATTGCCATGTTATGGGAGCTTATGGAGTAGCTTTATTAACGAAAGAAAAAATGGAAGAGACCAGGACTATTTCTAAGTTTAAAGGATTAGATTTAGCTCAAAGAAAGATTGATTTTTCCTTTGAGTACTGTTCTTATTGTCCAAATCATTGCAAGATTACTCGAGCTCATATAGAAGGAGAAAAAGAAACTCCCTCCTGGGGTTATTTATGTGGACGTGAACCTGAAGATGAAAAGATGAGAATTACAGAAGATTTTTCTTTATTTATAAAAAGAGATCAGATCCTAAGAAATCTAACAGCTAAGAAAAAGCCTTCTAAAGATGCTCCAACCATAGAAATTCCCAGATCGCTTTATACTTATTTGTATTATCCTTTCTGGAAAAGATTTTTTTCAGAATTAGGATTTAATACTTCTTTATCTCAGTCAACTAGTCAAGAGACAATAAAGAAAGGAGGAGAGCTAAGTGGAGCAGAATTTTGTCTTCCTTTGAAAATTGCTTTAGGCCATGCTTATCAATTAGCTGAAAATGGTAATTATGTTTTTCTGCCCTATTTAATTAGTTCTGAACTTAATAAAAAGACAACTAATAGCTGTTTCTGTCCTTATGTTCAGAGTGCTTCCTCAGTTATAAAGACAGTTCTCTCTTTACATAAAATGAATTTTGAAAATATCTTAGATCCTGTTGTAGACTTTTATTGGAAAGATAAGCAAGCCTCAGAAAGACTATTTGATTCTATTGGCAAGAAATTAAAAGTAAGCCAAAAAGAAATCCTTAATGCTTGGAAAAAGGCTAAACTAAGCCAAAAAGATTTTGAAACAAAAATCAAGGCAGAAGGAGAGAGGGTATTAGCTGAATTAGAAAGGAAAGGAGAAAAAGGGATTGTCATTTTAGGCAGACCTTATAATATATTTGATCCTGAATCTAATCTTAATCTTCCTCAAAAAATTTCAGAATTAGGCTATAGAGTTATCCCTATTGATTTTTTACCTGTAAAAAGGGAAGATTTAGATGAAACTTTCTTCAATATGTACTGGAGTTGGGGGCAAACTATTTTAACTGCTGCAAAATATGTAAGGGAAAATAAAAATCTATTTGGCATTTATCTCACTAATTTCAACTGCGGCCCTGACTCTTTTTTACTCAGTTATGCAGAGAACATAATGGGGAGTGAGCCATTTTTAATTTTAGAGTTAGATGAGCATGGAGGAGATGCTGGCTATATTACTCGTATTGAAGCTTTTTTTGATGTCATAAAACACTGGAAACAGGAAGCAGGAGACAAAAAGCAGGAAGCAGGAAGCAAGACAAGAAAAATCCCAACCAGAAGACAGAAATCAGAAGACAGAAATTCTTTGTCTATCAGCCATCGGCCATCGACCACTGATTTAAGAAATAGAAAAATCTGGATTCCAGCTATGCATGATATTGGCTCACGAATATTCGCTAGTGCTTTTAGAAGATTTGGCTACATGGCAGAAGCTTTACCTCCAGAAAATCAGAAAACTTTCCAATTGGGAAAATCTGTCACTCGGGGGAGTGAATGTTTACCCATGGCAGTAACAATTGGGAGTTTTCTTTCTAAGCTTAGAGAAATTAATGCTGACCCTCGAGAACATGCTCTTTTCATGGCTACTTCTCAAGGACCTTGCCGATTTGGTCAATATGTTCTGTTGCAAAAAATGATTTTGGAGAGAAAAGGCTATAAAGATTTATCTATTATCTCTCCTTCTGCCGCTAATGCTTATTTAGGTCTGGAAGAAAGTTTGAGAAAATTATTGTGGAAAGCTATTTTAATCTCAGATATAGTCAATAAAATGGTCTTAAAAATAAGACCTTACGAGAGATATACAGGTCAAACAGATCGGGTTCTTAAGCAGGAGACAAAAAGATTAGAATATGCTTTTGAGAAAAATCTGAATTTAGAAGAAGAGTTTAAAAAGACAGTCAAAGCTTTTACTGAAATTCCAACCTATTCGTTAGGAACAAAACCTCTAGTTGGTATTGTAGGAGAGATCTTTGTTAGGTGTAATATTTTCAGTAATGATAATGTGATTAGATATATTGAAAAATTTGGTGGAGAAGCTTGGTTAACCTCAACCTCTGAGTGGATTTTATATACTAATTATCTTTATCGGTGGAAGATTAAAGAATATAGGTTGGGAATGAAAGAAGCATTGAAAGCATTTCTGACAAAAAAATATTTATTGTCAGAAGAGGAACGCTGGTTTAAGTTAGCTGAAGAAATGATTTTTGATCGAAGAGAACCTCACATTGAAGAAATTATGGAGGAAGCCGTCAAATATCTCCCTAAGAATTTTGGAGGAGAGGCGGTTTTAACTATTGGCCGAACGATTCATTTCGCCAAACAAGGAGTTAAAATGGTGGTTAATGTCTCTCCTTTCTCTTGTATGCCAGGCTCTGTGACGAGTGCTCTTTTTGAGAAGATTCAAAGCGAAATCAGAATTCCAGTTATTAATATGGTTTATGATGGAGAAGAAGGTTTGAATTCCCGCTTAGAAGCGTTCTTTAAACTATAATTTCAAAAATCTCATCTGTTTTCTTTTCAAAATAATAAAAATATTATTATTCTTACTTAACCTCAAAAGTCAGAACCGCAGAATAATCTACTTTGTGACTGACAAAGATCATCCATTCGCCTTTCTGAGTAATTTTTATTTCTGCTATACCTTGCTGGTTACTTTTAACCATGCTCGGGAAAGCATCTTTTTCTGGTTTAAAATTAGCATACGTGGCATAAATAAAAGTGGAAATGGGTTTACCTTCAAAAAGAACTCTGACAGGAAGAGAATCACCTGGTTTAATTTTAGCTGGGTTTTCCAAAGGAATAAGCTCTATTCTATGTCCACAAACTTGAGAGAAACCTTTATCTTTATTTCCTACCTGAATGATGGCCTTGGCATATTTTCCCGAGGGTCCATATGGTTCATTTGCCTTTCTTTCGTATTTTACGGTCAGAATATAGGTTCCTTCCTTTTCACCAGATATTTTCCCAGTACCTTTAGAAGGAATAAGAGATACTTTCTCTCCATCTGGGTCTATGAACATTACATCTTTAAACCTTAACTGGTAATTTTCTTTTAAATTGACCACTCTTTCCTCTCGTGAGAGATACCTATGACCAAATCCAATGAAATATGAAGTTTTTTCCCCAGGTTTTAGTTTGTAATTTTCCACACTTATCCACAGGGAATGAGCAGAGATAACTTGATAGATGAAAAGAATCCCCATAATGATAAGACCTATCATAAAAATTTTCTTCTTCATTTTTCCTCCTTTCTTAAAAATGAGTATTGTCAAATTTAACCATAGAGACCACTTTTAATAAATTCGAAATTCGAATATCGAAATCCGAAACATCCCGAGTACTCGGGACAAATATCAAATTTTCAAAATAATATTTTCTAAATCCTCTAATTTCTAATTTTTTGTTTTGAATTTTGTATTTTGGTCATTTGAGATTGTTTAGTATTTCGGATTTCGTGCTTCGGATTTGTTTCGATCTTTATCATTTGGGATTTGTTATTTGGATTTTTCATATATCTTCTCTTCGTGGGATCATTTGACAACCCTCATTTAAAAGTGCATTCTCATTCCAGCAGTATAAGTTCTTCCTTGTCTGAAATATCTACTTTCTTTTTCTAATTTCTCGTTAGAAATATTATTTACAGCGACAAAAAAGCTTATATCCTTGAATATTTTCTTAGTGATCTTGATATCTGCCAAATAGCACTCACCCAAGCTTTGAGTATTAGATGAATTGGTATATCTTCTCCCTATATATTTTCCTATTAGATTCAAATTAAAACCTGACTTTTGGTTAAAATAATTAAGGATAAGATTGACTGTGTGATGAGGACTGTAAGGAAATTCTTTGTTAGTAGATATATTTTCTGTATCAAGATAAGTGTAGCTAATTATCCCCGTTATTGATTTTCCTAATTGAGTGTTTAGTTCTATTTCCATACCTTGACTATAAGCTTTGTTAATATTTATTAAGCGATGGACAGGTTTGCCATTTATGGTTTCATCTGTCTTTTCAGAGGTGATCATATCAATGAGGTTATTTCTAAAAAATGAGACCCGTGCTACAAAATTATCTGTGAATCTGTGTTCTAAATCAAAATTATATCCTAAGGAGCGTTCTGGTTTTAAAGCAGGATTCCCTCCAAGCCAGAATCCTCCACCCCAGGGATGATAGTACTGTTCTTCATACAATTGAGAGAGAGTAGGGGCAAGAAATCCTCGACCAACAGATACCCTGAGGTCAGTTTTCTCATTGATTCTAAAAAATGCACCTGCCTTTGGAATGAATTCAGTGCCCCAGCGGTTATGATCGTCAACTCGGACAGCTAAAATTAATGTTAAAGATGAGAATAAGGTTATTTCATCTTGAGCAAAGAGACTGTTAATTGTTTGGTATTTTTTACCTTCAATTAGAGTATATTTAATTTCATCATACCGACTCTCTATTCCTAAAGTAACTAAATTATTTTTTCCAAACATTCGAACATATTGCACTTCTCCTCTTGTGGTATCTTCATCCCAATTTCGAGGGTCACGTCCAGGCCGAGCATCAAGTCGATCAGATTGGAATCGATAGCCTTTTACTATTAGATAGGAAACTTTATCTATTCCAACTCTCCAGGTTAGATTTAAACTAAATTTCTCATCATTCAAGTAGTCGCCCTTTTCATTAAAATACCCAGTGCCTAAAATCAGCCTATTGCTTTCATTGAAGTCATACTCAAATTTTCCTTGAGCATTATACCCGTCATACTCATATCCTGAACCCATATTATTTGACTTATTCTTGCTTCCACAAAGTAAATAGCGGAATCTGCCGACCTGTGACCCATAACTTATCATTGCTCGTAAAGTATTGCCTGTCCCATAAGAAGTAAAAGCATCAAAGGTAGACTTAACCGGGGCAGATTTAGTAATAATATTAACTACTCCTGCTACAGCATCACTTCCATAGAGTACAGAGGTGGGGCCTTTTATTACTTCAATCTTATCTATCATATCAATAGGAATATGATCTAAGTCGATACTTTCTGCATGCCTGCCCTTGAGTCTTTGCCCATCAACCAGTACTAAGGTATACTTTGAAGGTAAGCCGTGAATCTTTACTGTAGATCTTGAGAATCCATTAGTCCGGATGTGGATGCCAGTAAGCCATTTTAATACATCACCTGCTGTCTGCGCATTAGTTCTTTCGATTTCTTTCCTAGTAATTATACTGGTAGCAATAGGGACATCTTTTAAGGAATGAGGAGTTTTTGTTGCTGTCACCACTACTTCTTCTTTCCCAATGTAAATCGGCTTTTCCTTTTTTTCTTCTTTTTTTTCTTGGGATAAAGTAATTTGAGTTAAACTGAATAATAAAATTACCGACAATAAAACAGTTGTTCTTAGCTTGGATGTCATTAATGCCTCCCTTCATCTTAGAAATCTCTAAGTGTTACTTTTTTAAAAATAGTAACACTACAATACAATAAAATTTGAAATTGTCAATGCTTATTTGAGATTTTTAATTTTGAAAATAGGGTAATTAAAGGTTTCGGATGAAAATAATTAAGATAATAATTAAATTAATCTATTTTTTTAATTTTTAACTTTTAATTTTTAACTTATTTCCTTTCCTGTTGTGGTCATAATTAATTTTCCATGCTTAACACTTCTGGTACTGACTAAATTATCTGCCACTTTTTTGATTAGATTACTTTTTCCTTTAACCACAATTACTTCTAAACAATTGTGTTTATCTAGATGAATATGGGTAGAAGAGATTATTAAATTGTAATACTTATGCTGCACGTCAGTTAAAGTTTCTGTTAATTCTCTTACTTCATGATTATAAATAAGAGTTATTACCCCAACAGTTTCTTTTTCTCCTATTTTCCATTCCTCAGCCACCAAGCGCTCTCTTATTAAATCTCTAATTGCTTCTGACCTGTTTTTATAGCCAATTTTTGTAATTAATCGGTCAAATTTATTGATTAAATTAGACTCAATTGAAACCCCAAATCTAGTTATTTCACTCATATTTCCTCCGATTAATAAGTGCTACTTTTAATAAAATTTATAACACCTAAAAATTTGCCTGTCAATGGAAATAAAAGGATTCAAGGGTTCAAGGAACCTTAGAAACTAGAAATTAGAAATTATAATTTCCATTTTCCAATTTCTATTTTCTTGTTTTTTATCTCCAATCAGGTATCTGCCATCTGCTATCTTATTTTCATTCAAGACGCTTTTTGAATCGAAGAGAACTGAAAATACTAGCCACTATCCCAAAAATAAATAAGGCAAGAACCTGAGGCCAAAGAATTGAAAAGTCGTTTCCTTTTAAGAGAATTCCTCTCACTACTTTACCAAAGTATCTCAGGGGATTCAGATAGGTAATGTATTGAATGATTTTGGGCATACTTTCAATTGGAGAAAAAATACCTGAAAGAAGCATAGCAGGCATAATAAAGAAAAAAGCAGTCATCATTGCCTGTTGTTGAGTACGAGAAATTGTTGAGATAAAAAGACCTAAGCTTAGGGTAGAGAGAATGAAAATGAAGGAAACTCCAAAAAGAAATAACAAACTTCCTCTTATTGGGACATTAAAAATTAATTTTCCAGCTAAAATTACTAAAATAACATCGCAAAAGCCAATTATGACAAAAGGAATTGTTTTACCGATAATTAATTCCCAAGCTTTTATAGGAGAAACAATCAATTGTTCTAAAGTTCCCATTTCTCTTTCTTTTGTTACTGCCATTGAGGTGAGAATAAGGGTAGTGATTAAAAGAATTAGACAAATAACTCCTGGAACCATATAAATAGAACTTTTTAAATCAGGATTATACCAGACTCTTGGTTGAGAAATAATTATTCCAATCGGTTTTTTCTTTCTCACTTCGATTAAGATTTTTTCTGAATATTCTCCTATTATTTTAGAAATATAGCTCATAATAATAGTAGCTGAATTTGCATCTGTTCCATCTACAATTACCTGAAGAGAAGTTTTCTCCATCTTTTTTAAATTCCTCTCAAATTTTTCAGGTATAACAATTGCTACCTTAACTTTTCCTTTTTGAAGTAAATCATCAATTTCCTTGTATGAATTTAAATGAAAGTTCAAATTAAAATAGTCAGATTGACTAAATGAAGAAATAAGATTTCTGCTTTCTTGGGTTCTGTTATAATCTAAGACAGCCAGAGAGATATGTTTTATATCTGTAGTAACAGCATAACCGAATAAAATTAATTGGATTAGCGGAGCAACAAAGATGGGTATTAACATCCTTTTATCGCGAAAGGTTTGAATAAATTCCTTTCGAACAATGTGCGAAATTACTGCTAACATTCTTTATCTCCAGGTCTAATCATTTTTATTCCAAACTCAATTTGAGTCTCTTTGCACAAGCAAGAATTATTAATGCTCCAAAAATAATAAGAGATATTACATTAGGCCAGAGAATGGATAAACCATTTCCCTTAAGAAAAATTCCTCTCAGGATAATTAGAAAATATTTTGCAGGAACAAAATATGTAAAAAATTGAATAATCTTGGGCATGCTGGAAATAGGAAATAGAAATCCAGAAAGAAGAAAAGAAGGCAGGAGAGTAAAAAGTATTGATAGCATAAAAGCTAACTGTTGAGATTTAGTCACTGTTGAAATGAAAAGGCCTATTCCTAATCCACAAATGAGAAATATTCCAGAAACAATAAAAAGAAAAAATACATTTCCTTTTAGAGGTACTTTAAATAATAGAGTTCCTATTAAAACCACTAATGAAATCTGGATCATACCCAGGAAAAAGTAGGGCATTAGCTTGCCAATAATAATTTCATAAGGTTTGGCTGGGGTAGCAATTAGCTGTTCCATAGTTCCTATTTCCCATTCTCGGGCAATAGTTAAAGAAGTCAACATAGCGGAGAGAATCATCATCACAACAGCAATTAGTCCGGGAACAATAAAATTTGTACTGTGCAAGCCTGGATTATACCAAACTCTTGGTTCTACATTTATGGGAGGAATTCCTTTAAAGAGAAAGGTTCCCTGCTCATTTAGACTTTCAAATATTACTTCTGATGAAAATACCTGGATAATCCTTGAGATGTAACTCAGAGCTATTAGAGCAGTATTATTATCGCTCCCATCAATTAACAACTGAATTGGAGTATCTTTTCCTTTGGATAAATTACGAACAAAATGGGAAGGAATGACTAATATTATTTTGACTTTTCCTTCATCTAAAAGTTTTTCTAATCCAGAATAATTGTTTGAAAAATGTAAAAGATTAAAATATTCACTTGATTGCACTCGGGAGATTATATCTCGACTAAGTGGGGTGTTATCTTGATCAATTATCCCTATAGGAATGTGATTGACATCAAAAGTAATAGCGTAGCCAAAAAGAATAAGTAATATTATTGGTAAGCCTATAGCTAAATACAAACTACGTGGATCTCTCAGAATATGAATAAATTCTTTTCTCATAAGAGGAAATATCCTATTCTTCATTGTTTTTCTCTCTTTCAATAACAGAAATGAATACTTCTTCTAAAGTTGAGTCTTCTTTTTGAGTAAATTTAGTCTTTAATTCCTTAGGTGAACCAATAGCAATAATTTTACTAGAATGGATAATTCCTATTCTGTGACATCGTTCAACTTCATCCATATAATGAGAGGTGACAAAAACAGTGGTTCCTTCTTCTGATAGATCATAAATCAAATTCCAGAAATCTCTACGAGAAACAGGATCTACGCTCGCAGTAGGTTCATCCAGGAACAATATTTCTGGATGATGGAGAATAGCACAACCTAAGGATAAACGTTGTTTCCAGCCCCCTGAGAGTTCCTTTGTAAGGTAATTTTCCCTTCCCTTCAGACCAGCCATTTCTAAGACCCATTTTTTTCGTTCTTTTATTATTGAACTGGAAAGCTGATGAATTCCACCGTAGAAGTCTATATTTTCTTCTACGGTGAGATCTTGATAAAGAGTAAATCTCTGGGACATATAGCCAATGATTTTTTTAATTTCTTCAGGTTGGGTGTCAATCCGGTATCCTCCGACCAATCCTTTTCCAGAGGTGGGCATAATAATTCCACACAGCATCCGAATAGTAGTTGATTTCCCTGCACCATTCGGTCCAAGAAAGCCGAAAATTTCTCCTTTTTTTACTTTAAAGGAGATACTATCTACTGCAGTGAATTGACCAAATTTTTTAGTTAAATTTTCAACCTCTATGGCATACATCTCAATAAAATTCCAATGACCAAATTCCAAATCCCAAACTGAAATCTGAAATCAGCTTGCAGCTTGTGACTTGCGACTTGTAACAAGTGAAATGAATACATCCTCAAAAGAGGGAGTTATTCTTTTTAAACTTTGAATTTTGATTTCTTGTTTATTTAATAACTGTTTGGTCTTTTCTATCCCTTCTTTTCCTGACTCAAAGACTAAATGAAGAGTTTCGCCAAAAGGATAGATGTTTTTTAAATCAGATAAATTTTTTAATACTTTTCTTGCTTGCTCATGGGCTGTAATAAGTTCTATTACCTCATCCTGCATTTCTTTTATCAATCTTTGGGGCGACTGGTAAGTCAATATCCGACCCTCATAAATCAAGCCAACCTGGTGGCATTTCTGGGCTTCATCCATATAAGGAGTAGTGGATAATATAGTTACTCCTTGGCTATTTAATTGATAAAGAAGATGCCACAGTTCTCTTCTTGACACTGGGTCAACTCCTGTTGTAGGTTCATCTAAAAGTAGAATTTCTGGAGTATGAAAAAGGTTGCAGGCTAAAGCCAATTTCTTTTGCATACCTCCAGAAAGATTCCGGGCTAATCGATCCTGAAAAGGAGAAAGTCGACTAAAATCTAATAATTCTTTTTTTCTTTCTTTAAATTTTTTATCTGGCACTTGATAAATGTCAGCAAAAAATTTTAAATTTTCAGAGACAGTTAAATCTCCATAAAGGCTGAAATGTTGAGGCATATAACCAATTCGTTCTTTAACTTGCTGTGGGTTTTTAATTACATCGATCCCATCCACCGTGATAGAGCCATAAGTAGGTTTTAACAGCCCTACCAATAGACGAAGAAGAGTTGTTTTTCCTGCTCCATCAGGTCCAATCAAACCAATGATTTTGCCTTTTTCAATTTCCAGATTTATATGATTAATAGCAGTAACTTGATCAAATTTTTTAGTCAAATTTTCAATTTTTATAGCAAGCATTTTCCTATAACTGGGTTACTGGGTTATTAGGTTAATAGGTTATTGGGTTACTCCCAGTCACCAAGTCACCTAATAACCCAGTCACCCAATCACCCAATCACCCAATAACCTAGTTACCCAATCACCTAGTCACCTATAATTATTTTTACATCGACTGGCATTCCTGGTTTTAACTCCCTCTCCCGATTTTCAATATAAGATTTAATCATAAAAACAAGTTTAAGTCGTTCCTCCTTGGTTTGAATATTTTTGGGAGCAAATTCTGCTTTATCTGAAATATAATTTACTTTTCCTATAAAAATTTTGTCAGGAAAGGAATCGGAGATTACTTCTACCTGATGTCCTATTTTTATCCGTCCAATATATTTTTCTGGAACATAAGCTTTGACATAAGTTCGAGTTAAATCAATCAAACTGAAGAGAATTGTTCCTGGTAAAGCTAATTCGCCAACTTCAATATGTCTGATGTCAAGATAACTGTTAATTGGAGATCTGACTTCGGAGTCTTGGATTTGTCTTAAAAGAAGTTGCTCATGAGCCTGGAAATTCCTCACTTCTGCTTTTACCATTTCAATTTCTTCTTTTTCCTTTCCCCGGAAAGCAAGTTGATAATTTTCTCTGGCACTTTCATATCGCTCCAAAGCTACCTTTAATTTTAAATCAGCCTGTTCTTTCTGAATCTGTGAGACAGCTCCTTGACTGAATAATTTTGCCATTCGTTGCTGATCCTTTTTAGCTAATTCCAGTTCCTTTTCCGCACTTTCTAATTGATTTTTGGCCATAGCAATTAATTCTTTTTTTGTTCCTTTCTCAAAAAGTTTTAACTTTGATTTTGCTCCTTCTAATCCTGCTCTTACTTGATTTAATTTAATATAAAGCTTTTCATTGTCCAGGAGACATAATAAATCTCCTTTTTTGATTTGTTGTCCCTCTTTTACAAAAATCTGTTTTATCTCTCCTTGAATCTGGGACCTTATTTCTGTTTCTATGGCTTCAATAATGCCTGAGATTTCAATTATTTCTGAATCCTTATTTTTATTCTTACAATTTACAGATAAAATTTGAGAAAATATTAAAACCAAAATAGGAAAAATATTTATTAGTTTTTTCATCTTTCCTCCATCCCATCTAGAAATTTGAAATTTGAAATTAGAAATTATAATTTTCATTTTCCAATTTCTATTTTCTTATTTTTTAATTAGTCCTTTTTCAATAAGCTTAATCAATTCTTCCTTTTTCTTTTCAATATTGACAGGAGAAAGTGGATCGTCTTCCCAGATAATAGAAAATATAGGACTTCCTACAAAGTAAAAAACAATTGCTCCTACTATAGTGGTAATAAAATTTTTAAAATCATAATCATAAAAATAGCCTTGGATTTTTCCTTCTTCAAAAAGTGCTGCGCCATTTTTGTAAATGGGAAGCATAATTTCTTTAATAACTTGATGAACATGTTTTTTCCCACTAAGAATGCTTCTTAAGATTAGAGGAGGTATTTCTCTATTTTTGGAAATAAAATCCATATATTCTGAGATAAATAAGTTAAATTTTTCAGGAGGGGTAATGTCCCTTGAAAAAATATCCGAAATTTTAGAAGCAATTTTAGTGAAAAAACTTCTCAGCATTTCCAGATATAGACCTTCTTTGCTTTGGAAATAATAATAAATCATTGCCTTATTAACTTTTGCTTTATTAGCAATCTCTTGAGTAGTGGTAGCTTCAAATCCTTTTTGTGAAAATATTTCCCGCGCAACATTTAATATTCTTTCTTTAGTCATCTTCACCTAAAAAAATAAAAATTCAAAAATCAAAATTATCTTCTAAATTAGTTTTGCAGTGTTGTCCCGAGTACTCGGGACTGTGCTGCAGTCATTTATTCTTAACAGCAATACTGCAGAACAGCAGCACTGCCGTGCTATTTCAATGGTAGTTTTAAGTTTTTATTAACTAACCAGTTAGTTAATAACATTTTCTATTTCTTTTGTCAAGATTTTCTGATTAAATTAAAGGGAAAAATAAAAAGAAAGATGAGGAAAACAAGAGTTTTCACAAGTTGACAATTCCTTTAAGAAAGTGCTATATATAAAATGCTATATACAAAAACTACTAAGCAATATAGAGAATCGAAAGTGAAAAGAAGAAATATAGAAGAAAGAGAAAATTTAATCCTGAAATTGGTAATTGAAAACTATTTGAAATTAGGGATTCCTATTAGTTCAAAATTAATTTCCAAAAATCTAAAATACAAAATTAGTACTGCGACAATCAGAAATATTACGGCAAAGTTAGATGAAATGGGACTTTTATTCCAGCCTCATACCTCAGCGGGAAGAATTCCCACTGATGAGGGGTTAAAGTTTTATGTGGATAGTCTGTTGGATGAGATAATTCTTCCTTCTCAAGAGAAAAAAATAATTTCAGAGAATTTTTTTAATCCAGAAGTAAATTTAGAGTCATTATTAGAAAAGACTTCCCGACTTTTATCTGATTTTTCAGATAATTTAGGTTTAGTTCTTTATCCTAAGATTTCAAAACTCAACTTTCAGCAAGTTAGATTTCTTAGACTCTATGAGGAAAGAATTCTTCTTATGTTAATTACTACTTCAAATTTTATAATAACAGAAACAATTCATGGTAAGGATTATTTTACTCAAGATGAGCTTAATCGGGCGGCTGACTATATAAATGAAAATTTTGCAGGTAAGAATCTTTTATATGTTCAAGATTATCTTCTTAGAGAGTTACCACACGAAAGAGCTCTTTATGATCAACTAATTAGCAAATTAATTACTCTTATCAAAAATTATTTTATTTATGAAAAGAAAACAGATAAGATCTATTTAGAAGGGCAAGCCAATCTTTTGACAAAACCAGAACTGTTTGATATGGAGAAACTTAAATCATTATTTAAGAGTTTCGAAGAAAAAGCTAAATTAATAAAATTGCTGACTAACTTCATTAACTTCCAGGGCGTGAAGGTTATTATTGGTTCAGAAATGGATATTCCTTTTATTTCTGGCTGTACCCTTATTATTTCTACTTACAGTTTCAAAGATCAAACCTTGGGTTCCTTAGGCATTTTAGGACCAAAACGAATGCCTTATAAAAAAGTAATTTCTTTAGTTGATTATGTAGCCAAGTCATTGAGTCAAACAATAAGCAAAGTTCACTAAGGAGGAAGGAGGATGGCTGAACCCCCAAAAAAAGAATCTGGAGAAAAAGAAATAAATGCTTTAAAGAAAAAATTAGAACTCAAGAAGAAAGAAATACTCAAATTAAAAAAGGAAAATAAAGAAATCCATAGTAAATATCTCAGGAAATTAGCAGATTTTGAAAATCTAAGAAAAAGAACAGAAAAAGAAAAGAACGATTATTATCAATTTGCTCTAAGTGACTTTATTAAAGAATTATTAACTGTTTTGGATAATTTTGAAAGAGCCTTACAGAATCCGTCACTTGAAGATGGAGAGAATTTTAAAAAGGGGATAGAACTTATCTATAAACAACTATTGGATATTCTGTTGAAAACAGGAGTAAGACCGATTGAAACAGAAAATAAAGAATTTGATCCTAATTTTCACCAGGCATTAGTTAAAGAAGAATCAAACGAAGTAGAATTTCCCATAATTGGTCAAGAGTTTCAAAAGGGATATCTTCTTTATAATCGACTTTTACGACCTTCCTTAGTTAAGGTCTTGATCCCTAAGAAACAAAAAGAAAAAGAGAAAGTAAATTAAAGTGAAGCAGGTTATTGGGATTGATTTAGGGACAAGCTATTCTTGTGTTGCTTATCTTGATGGTCAGACCCCAACAATAATTCCTAATCCAGAAGGGTTATCTATAACTCCCTCTATAGTAAGTTTCATTTCATCTGGAGAGAGGCTTACAGGTAATATTGCCTTTCGCCAGGCATTAACTAATCCGAATAATACTATATTTGGTGTTAAAAGATTAGTAGGTAGAAAATATGATTCTCCTGAAATACAGGAAATTATAAAGCGGGTTCCTTATAAATTAAAAGAAGCAGCTAATGGAGATGTTAGAATTTGCAGCAATGAAAAAGAGTTTAGTCCTCAAGAAATTTCAGCTATGATTCTTAGTTATTTAAAAGAATATGCTGAATCATATTTGGGTACAAAGATTAATGAAGCAGTAGTCACTGTTCCAGCTCATTTTAGTGATAGTCAGAGGCAGGCAACTAAAGATGCGGCCACTATTGCTGGATTAAAAGTGCTAAGAGTAATAAATGAGCCTACTGCTGCCTGTTTGGCATATGGTTTGGATAAAAAGAAAGAAGGGATAATTGCTGTTTATGATTTAGGAGGTGGGACATTTGACATTTCTATCCTTGAAGTCAAAGAAGGTGTTTTTCAGGTGTTAGTGACCAATGGAAATACCTTTTTAGGAGGCGAGGATTTTGATGCTCGAATAATGAATTGGTTAATTAAAGAGTTTAAAAACGAAACTAAGATTGATTTAAATCAGGATAAATTAGCCAAACAAAGAATAAGAGAAGCTGCTGAAAAGGCTAAGAAAGAGCTTTCTCATATTTTAGAGACAGAAATAAATTTACCTTTTATTTACTCTGACCAAAATGGTCCCAGACATTTACATAAGCTATTGACCAGGGGAAAGTTAGAAAAATTAACCGAAGATTTAATACTTCAGACTATTCCTTTTATTGATCAAGCCTTAGAAGATGCCTCTTTAAAACCTCAAGATATTGCAGACGTAATCATGGTAGGCGGTCAGACGAAGATGCCTAAGATCAGGGAAATTGTTGCTGACTACTTTAATCAGTTGCCTAACATAGATTTGAATCCAGAGGAGGTAGTTGCTATGGGAGCAGCTATTCAGAGTGGAATTATTGAAGGATTGATGAAAGATTTTGTTTTGTTAGATGTTACTCCGCTTTCTCTTGGGGTGGAAACCGAAAACGATACTTTTACTAAGATTATAAATAGAAATACAACAATTCCAACCAAGAAATCCAAAATCTTTACTACAGTAGAAGATAATCAATCCCGGGTAAGAGTTCATGTTCTTCAAGGAGAAAGAGAAATTGCTTCAGCAAATAAGTCCTTGGAAGTATTTGACTTGGTTGGTATTGAGCCTGCTCCCGCGGGAATTCCTCAAATAGAGGTGACTTTTGAAATTGATGCTAATGGAATTGTTAAGGTTTCAGCCAGGGATGCTGCTACTGGGAGAAAACAGCAAATGGAAGTATATCCTGCTTCTGGACTGAGCAAGGAAGAAATTGAACAAATGGTTAAGGAAGCTGAAATTTATGCTGAACAAGATAAAGAAAAGATTAAGTTAAAAGAAGCAAAAGCTGAGATTGAACAACAATTTTTCACTCTCAAATTTTCATATCTTCATTACAAGGATGAAATAAGTTTGGAAGAGGAAGATAAAAGAAAAATAGAAGAATTATTGAGTAAAGAAGAAATTCTTTATGGTAGTAATCTTGAAGAAATTAGCAAATATAGTAAAATATTAAAGAAGTATGTAAAATTAGTTTCAAGGAAAATGGAAGAAACTTTTAATATATTTAAAGAGAATGATAAAGAATAAAGATTATTATCAGATTCTAAGAGTAAGCCATGATGCATCCTCGGAAGAGATTAAAAAAGCTTATCGTCAATTAGCTTTGAAATATCATCCTGATAGAAATCCAGGAAATAAAGAAGCCGAAGAAAAGTTTAAAGAAGCAGCTGAAGCTTACAGTGTGCTAATTGACCCTGAGAAAAGAAGAATATATGATCAATTTGGCTTAGCTGGATTAAGAGGAGAGGAATTTACTGGATTTAGTGGTTTTAATTCAACTATCTTTCAAGAGTTTGAGGATATTTTAGGAGAATTCTTTGATTTCGGTTTTGATATTTTTGGCACTCGGCCAAAAAGGAAAAAATATTATTCTCATAAAGGAAGAGATTTATGGATAGAATTAGAGGTTACTTTAGAGGAAGCTTTTCATGGAACAGAGAAAGAAATAAAATTGACTCGCTCTGAATTTTGTCCTGAATGTCGAGGAACTGGACTTGAACCAGGAACCCATAAAGTTATATGTCCTACTTGTCAGGGGAGAGGAGAAGTTCGGTTTCAGCAGGGATTTTTCACTTTGTCAAGAACTTGTTCTCACTGTCAGGGGCAAGGGGAAATAGTAAAGTCTCCCTGCAAAGAATGTCGAGGAACAGGCAAGGTTAAGAAATTAGAAATTCTCAAGATAAAAATTCCTGAAGGGATAGAGAATGGTTCAAAATTGAGATTGGAAAAAGAAGGAGATGTTGGAGACTTGAATGCTGCTCGAGGTGATTTATATATCTCAGTTAAAGTCAAGAATCATGATATTTTTACCAGAAAAGGAGATGATCTCTATTGTGAAGTAGGAGTTTCATTTGTCAAAGCTGCTCTGGGAGGTGAAATTGAAGTCTCCACTTTAGAAAGTAAGGAGAATATGAAAATTCCAGAAGGCACTCAGCCTGGAGAAATATTCAAGCTGAAGGGGAAGGGAATGAAAGGGTGGGGCAGTTTTCGAAGAGGTGACCTGTATGTGAAAATAAAAGTTATTATTCCCAAAAATCTAACTAAAGAACAAAAAAATATCTTAAAACAGTTTGCCTTGATTAGTAGAGAAAATTTAGATTCAGTGGATAAAAACTTAATTGAAAAAATGAAAAATATTTTTAACTAAAAATTTAAATGACTGCCAATCGTTTTTTTATAGAACATAACCAAATTTTCAAAAATAAAGCCATCTTAAAAGGTAGGGAGCATCATCATTTAAGTAAAGTAGTTAGAATTAAAGAAAAAGAAAAGATTTGGTTATTTGATGAAGAAGGAAATAGTTACTTAGCTCAAGTAGAAGAAATAAAAAAAAAAGAAACTCATCTTTCAATCCTAAAAGTTGAAGAAAGGCCCACCAACAACATTAAAATTGTCTTAGCTCAAGCTTTAATAAAACCTTCCAAAATGGAATTGGTTATCCAGAAGGCTACTGAATTGGGAATAGATGAGTTTATTCCTGTGATTACTGCCTGGTCAAGAACAATTCCTGAGGAAAAAATTCTCACCCAAAAATTAGTCAGATGGAGGAGAATTGCTCTGGAAGCCATTAAACAGTCCGGAGGATTTTTTGTTCCTAAAATAGCTTCTCCTCTCCATCTTTCTGATTTATTGAGACGGGGAGAAAAAGAAAATTATTTTTTAAATGAGAAAGGAGGAGAATTTTTAAAAGAAATAATAATTAATTCTCTTACTACCATCCCCGAATCAGTGTTGCTTTTAATTGGACCAGAAGGGGGATGGAGTGAAGAAGAAGAAAAACAAATGCTTACTCATGGGTTTAAACCAGTAAGCTTAGGGAAAAAAATATTACGGACTGAAACAGCGACCATCAGCAGTTTAGCTATTATTATTCATTTTTGGAAGAATTAATATGTTTCTTAAAGGTCAAAAAGTTGGAAAATACGAAATAATTAGGTCTTTAGGAAGTGGTGGTTTTGGCACAGTTTACTTAGCCAGAGATACTTGGTTAGATATAAAAGTTGCTCTGAAAGTTCCTCATAAACAATCTTCAGATTTATTTAAATTATTAAAAGAACCCAGGCTTCAAGCTGTTTTGAATCATCCCAATGTAGTTCGATTAATCACTGCAGAGAAAGAGAAACGAGTATTTTTTATGGTGATGGAGTATGTAAAAGGTGAAACTTTGGAGAAGATATTAGACAAAGAAAAGATACTCGATTTAAAAAGAGCTATTGACTATATAAAACAGATTTGTTTTGCAGTAGATCATGCCCATAATAATAAGATCATTCACCGTGACCTTAGACCATCCAACATTATCATTTCAGAGAAAGGAGTTTTGAAGATCACTGATTTTGGAACTTCTGCCTGGCTGGATAGCATTCCTTATGCTTCTACCCGCATCGGTTCTCCTCCTTATATGGCTCCAGAACAATTCAAGGGAAAGGCAACTTATGTTTCAGATATATATTCCATTGGTTGTATTTTTTATGAGATGCTAATTGGACATCCTCCTATTTATGATTCTGATCCCTTTAAAATTTTAGAGAGGGCTGAACAAGGTAAGATTACTCCACCGAAGCTTAAGAATTCTACTGTTCCCAAGGAGATAAATGATATAATTATGAAATGCTTAAGAGTGAAAATTGAGGAACGATTTCAAAAAGCTTCAGAGATTATTAAAGAACTCGGCAGTTATAAAGAAAAACGATATTATCATTCAGAATTAGATAGTATAAGGGAAAGAATAAAAGCCCGAGAGAAAATTAGAACTGAAGTATGCTGGAACTGTCGGCAGCCATTACCGCCTAAAACAAATCGTTGTCCAAGGTGTGGGGAAAAAATTTGACTATTCTAAGATTTTTAGTTAATATTATTTCATCAAAAAATTTCACAAAAGGAGTAATAAATGAGTCCATTTAATGAAAGTGGTAAAGTTTGGATGAATGGCAAGCTTGTTCTCTGGAATAAGGCGAATATACATATTGCCTCACATGTGATTCATTATGGTAGTTCCCTTTTTGAAGGTTTTAGAGCTTATCATACCTCTAAGGGCTCGGTAATTTTTAGATTAAAAGATCATACAAATCGACTTTATAATTCCTGTAAAATTTATCGTATGGAGATTCCTTATACCAAGGAAGAATTTAATCAGGCAATCATAGACACAATTAAAGTAAATAATTTTAAAGCCTGCTACATCAGACCGATTGTTTATCGGGGTTATCATTCTTTAGGAGTTAACCCATTTCCTAATCCGGTCGATGTAGCTATTTTAGTTTGGGATTGGGGTAAATATTTAGGTGAAGAGGCCTTAGAGAAGGGAGTGGAAGTAAGAGTTTCTTCTTGGCAAAGAATGGCTCCCAATACTTTTCCTGCTTTAGCTAAATCAGGAGCAAATTATATGAATTCTCAACTTATAAAAATGGAAGCTTTAATGGACAATTATGTAGAGGGAATTGCATTAAATATAAGAGGACATGTTAGTGAAGGAAGTGGAGAAAATATATTCCTGGTAAAAGATGGTGTAATGTATACTCCTCCTTTATCTTCTTCTATATTACCAGGAATCACACGAGATTCAGTCATTAAATTGGCCAGGGATATTGGCTTGACCGTGATAGAGGAGACAATTCCCAGAGAGGCTCTCTATATTGCTGATGAGGTCTTCTTTACCGGTTCAGCAGCTGAAATTACTCCCGTTAGAGCTATTGATAAAATAATAATCGGTAAGGGAAAGAGAGGTGAGATTACTAAAAGATTGCAAGATGAATTTTTTGCTTATATAGATGGAGAAAGAGAAGATAAATTTAATTGGCTAACTTATTTTTAAGGGATAAAATAAAATGACAGTTAAAGATTTACTCAAAATAGCAATTGAAAAAAATGCTTCTGACCTTCACCTGAAGGTGGGTAATCATCCCGTTATTAGAATTGATGGAAAATTAACACCACTGACTAATCTCAGGCGCCTAACCTCAGAAGATACTGTGCATATGGCTAACGAGATAATGAACGAATATCAAAGGAAAAAGCTCCAAGAACAATTTGATGTTGATTTGGCTTACAGTGTTCCTGGATTTGGGCGATTTCGAGGAAATGTTTTTTATCAACGAGGAACAATTGGTATTGTTTTAAGAATAATTCCCCTCAAGGTTAAAACTATCAGGGAATTGTTGCTTCCTGCCATTTTAGAAAAAATATCCTTAGAACAAAGAGGCCTTGTCTTAGTAACTGGAACAACAGGAAGTGGTAAGTCAACAACTTTAGCCGCTATGATTGATTACATTAATACCCATCGGACAGAGAATATTGTTACTATTGAAGACCCAATTGAGTTTATTCACCGAGATAAAAAAAGCATTATAAATCAAAGAGAGGTAGGTTTAGATGCAGAAAGTTTTTCTCGAGGACTAATAAGTTCTCTTCGTCAGGATCCAGATGTTATCTTAGTTGGAGAAATGAGAGATTTTGAGACAATAGAGACGGCTATTTTAGCTGCTGAAACAGGTCATTTAGTGTTAAGCACTCTCCATACCCTTGATGCTCCAGAAACTGTTAACAGAATTATAGCTGTTTATCCTCCGTATCAGCAAAAACAAATCAGACTTCAATTAGCTTCTCTTCTGAAAGCAGCTATCTCAATGAGACTATTACCTCGGGCAGATGTTCCAGGACGGGCTCCAGCTGTTGAAGTAATGGTTAATACCCCGTTTATCCGCGATTGTATTATCAATAAAGAAAAAACTCATTTAATTAGAGATGCTATTGCTGCTGGAGTTTCCCAGTACGGAATGCAGACTTTTGATCAATCTCTTTACAAACTTTATATCAACAAATACATTTCCTTAGATCAAGCCTTAAGATATGCTTCAAATCCTGATAACTTCAGATTAAAAGTAATGGGCATTCAAACAACAACTGATATGGCTCTTGAGGAAATGGAAAAAAAGATAAGTGTAATTGGAGATGAATCAGAAAGCGAGGACGAAGGCTCCTCAGAAGAAATTGAATAAGGCTCTTTAAGAAGCATTTAACTATTAACAATGAAACAACGATGAAGGCTCAAGAAATAAGAGAAGTCTTTCTCAATTTTTTTGAAAAAAGAGGCCATCGAATTGTTAAAAGTTCCTCTTTGATTCCTAAAGATGATCCAACTATTCTTTTTACCAATGCTGGAATGAATCAATTTAAAAATGTGTTTCTTGGTCTGGAAAAAAGGGAATATAAACGAGCAGTTTCAATTCAAAAATGTATGCGCGTTAGTGGAAAACATAATGATTTAGAACAAGTAGGGAAAACTAATAAACATCATACTTTTTTTGAGATGTTAGGAAATTTTTCATTTGGAGATTATTTTAAACAAGAAGCAATAGAATTTGCTTGGGAGTTAGTTACTGAAGAGTTTAAATTAGATGAAGAAAAAATCTATATCACAGTTTATGAGAAGGATGATCAAGCTCACCAGATCTGGCGAGAACAAATTGGAATCCCAGCCGAGAGAATAATACTTTTAGGCAAAAAAGATAATTTCTGGGCAATGGGAGAGATTGGTCCTTGTGGCCCTTGCTCCGAAATTCATTATGATTTAGGTGAAGAAATTGAAAGGGGAGATATTTATCAATTAATAAAAGGAGGAAGTGACAGATTTCTTGAGCTATGGAATTTAGTTTTTATGGAGTCTAATTTAGACTCCTCTGGAAATATGATTGTTCTTCCTTCTCCTTCAATCGATACTGGAATGGGTTTAGAGAGAACTGCTGTAGCATTACAAGGTAAAAAAAGCACCTATCAAACTGATTTGTTCTGGTCTTTAATTGAGGCCCTTTGCCAGCTCACTCAGCGGGAGTATCCTTCATTTTCTGAAGATGATACCTCAATAAGAGTAATAGCTGATCATTTGAGAGCAATCACTTTTTTGGTTAATGACGGTGTTATTCCTGCTAATGAAGGTCGGGGATATGTTTTAAGAAGAATTATCCGTCGAGCTTTTCGCCACGGTAAGTTTCTGGGACTTACTGAGCCTTTTCTTTATAAACTTACTGGACTGGTAACAGATATTATGAAAGATGCTTATCCTGAGCTGATTGCTTCTACGGAATATGTTTCCAAGGTCTGTTTATCTGAAGAAGAAAGATTTAGTTTAACCTTATCTTCAGGGCTTCGCTATTTTGAAGAGTATCTCCAGGAGGCAATTCAATCTGGTAAAAAAATAATTCCTGGAGAGAAAATTTTCAAATTATATGATACTTTTGGTTTTCCTCTTGATTTATCAAAAGAATTAGCCGAAGAAAAAGGTTTGGTTATTGATGAGAAGGGATTTAATAAAGAATTAACCCTTCAACGGGAAAGGGCGAGATTAGCCTGGAAAGGCGGACTACAGGAAAAACAGAGGAAAAAATATGAGCAAGTAAAAGATTTATCTGTTGAATTTATTGGATATGAAAGATTAGAAGTTTCAGGAGCAAAAGTTTTAGCCTTATTTAAAGGAGATACCAAGGTTAATACTTTGAAGCAAGGACAAACAGGAGAAATAATTATTGACATTACTCCTTTCTATGCCGAAGCAGGCGGTCAAGTAGGGGATAGAGGACAAATGAAAGGAGATCATTTTTCCGCGGTTATTAAAAATGCTATCCTTCCTCTTCCTGGACTAATTGTTCATTCCATTAAGATTATTTCGGGACAGGTTCGAGAAGGAGAAGCAGTTGAAGCAACCGTAGATTCTTCTCGACGAAAGTCTGTTTCTTTAAACCATACGGCGACTCATCTTCTCCATGCTGCTCTACGAAGAGTTCTGGGAGATCATATAAAACAGGCAGGTTCTTTAGTTGCTCCTGATAAATTCAGATTCGATTTTACTCATTTTGCTCCTTTGAGGAGCAATGAAATAAAAAAAGTTGAATCCTTAGTGAATGAAAAAATAAGACAAAATTTAAAAGTCGAGACAAAAATTACCACTTTAGAAGAAGGTTTAAAAGAAGGAGCAATAGCTATTTTTGAGGAGAAGTATGGAGATAGAGTAAGAATGGTTACCGTTGGTGAATTTAGTAAAGAGTTATGTGGAGGGGTGCATGTCAATTATACTGGAGAAATAGGGTTATTTAAAATAATTTCTGAAAAAAGTATTGCTTCGGGAATGAGGAGGATTGAGGCATTAACAGGAGAAAAAGCTCTTAATTATATTCAACAGGAGGACGAGATTCTTTCTGAACTTGAACATTTGTTAAATCTTCCTCGAGAAGAATTGATTTTTCAAATTCAAAAATTAGAAAAATCCTTGAAAGAAAAAGAAAATGAAAATAAAATTTTAAGACAAAAGATTGCTTATGAAAAAACAAAAAAAGATTTAGAAAAAGTAAGAAATATAAAAGGAATGAATGTTTTGGCTCAAAAAGTGGAGGGTTTAGCCAAGTCGGATTTAAGAGAATTAGCTGACCATCTCAATCAAAAAATAAAACCAGGGGTAGTTATTTTAGGCTCAGTTGAGGATAAAAAAGCATTTTTGGTTATATCAATTACTAAGGAGTTAACCAATAAGTTGAATGCTGCTCAAATAATAAAAGAGATAGGGATAATTATTGGAGGGGGCGGTGGAGGAAGAGCTGATTTTGCTGAAGCAGGAGGAAATAAACCTGAATTTTTGGACAAAGCTCTGAATCAGAGTTACTCAATTATAAAAAAAATGCTATGAGAGAAGACAGAAGACAAAAAGCAGAAGACAGAAATACATTAACCTTCTGGAAAGACCTACTTCTTCTGTTTTCTGTTCTCTGTTTTCTCTCTTCTCTGCCTTTAACCGCAGAAATATATACCTATTTGGACGAGAATGGAAGATTAGTAGTAACTAATAGACCTTCCACTCGACCTAAAATAGTAAAGAGAGTCTCTTCTCCTATGGACTATGATGAAATAATAAAAAGGATGGGGGTTAAATATAGAATAGACCTCTCCTTGATTCATTCCATAATTTCTGCAGAATCAAATTACAATCCTCGAGCTGTCTCTCCTAAAGGAGCAATTGGTTTAATGCAGCTTATGCCTGAGACAGCTAAAAGATATGGGGTAAATAATCCTTATGATCCTGTTCAAAATATCGAAGGAGGAATAAAATATTTGAAAGATTTAATCAAACTTTATAATGGCAAAACTTCCTTGATTCTGGCTGCTTATAATGCTGGCCAAGAAGCAGTTAAGAAATATAATGGAATTCCTCCTTATCAGGAAACAAAAGATTATATTAGGAAAGTTATGAAGTCATATAACAAGCGGTATATAAAAACAAAAACTAAGATATATCGCTATTATGATTTAAAAGGTAGATTAATTATTACTGATATTCCCCCTCTCCCGGGATCAACGAGAGGAAAAGTAGAAGTAATTAACTAATTAGGCTCTTCTCCCATTTGTTTGGATAACCTGCCTGTCGGCAGAGATGGAGGATGATATAGAGATTGCCGTTATACGAAAAGTTCAAATGACAAATGTAAATCGTAAAGAGTAAGGAGTAAAGTGATAAATAATACCTTACGATTTACGCTTTACACTTCACGGTTTTGACATTTAGTAATTTGAGATTTATTTGGCATTGGGATTTTAGGCTTTGGATTTTTAATTATAGATAGCTTTTTACTTTAAAAGACAAGGGAATAATTTCGAATTCGGCGGGGAGTTCTCCGGGTTGTTCCCCATCCAATTCTAATAAAACATTTTCTCCTTTCCCACATTCAACCTTGATTTTCTTTCCTCGAATGAGACTAATTTTGGGGTGAGTAAGATGAGTGCCCTTAAAGAGCTTCCAGCTATGTCTTAGGAATTCTAGAAAGGAGAATCCTTTAATAATAATAAAATCGAACCATCCGTCATTCAATTTGGCGTAGGGAGCAATTTTCATTCCTCCTCCAAAAATACCGCCATTAGCCACTACTCCGGCCAAATATTCATCTTCGGCTAATTCTCGATCGTCAATTTTAATTTTTAACTTCTTATTTTTATAATGAAGTATAGTAACAATTAATTCTTTTACATATGATGAAGCCTTTCTTTCCATTCTTTTTTGGTTGACTCTTTTTACTACTTCTCCACCTAATCCAAAGTCAGCTATATTTAAAAAATACCGTTCTATTTTTTTCCCTAAGTGATCTTGAAAGATTACTTTACCTAAATCAATAATCGAGGAAGGAGCATTTTTTATTATTTCCAGTGAACCATCAATCTTTTTAGGAATTTTAAGGCTTCTAATAAAATCACATCCTGTCCCTGAAGGGACTATTCCTAAAGTAGCTTCTGGATTAATGATTCTTTTATTGTCAAAAAATCCGTTAGCAATTTCGTTTAAAGTGCCATCTCCTCCCACTCCAATAATTAGCTCAAATCCATCTTTTATTGCTTCTCGAGTAATCTCAACTGCCTGAAGAGGTTTTTCTGTAAATTCATATTTAAATTCTTTAAGATAATATTTTAAAACTTTTTTAATTTTTTCCCATTTTTTACCTGTTTTCCCTTTATCCGATTGTGGGTTTACGATCACTCTTGTTTTTACTTTACGTTGCAGAATATGAAATCTCATCGTGGCACCTTCTTTTAAAATTAATTAAAATTATTTACCAAAAATTCATATTTTTAATTTTATATTTTTCAGCATAATCTTAAAATTATTCTTGTGGAGTAGGTGAGGTAGGGGGTGGTGCTACTTTCTTTTTTCTGAACAAAGAGATTCCAATAATTCCACCCAGAGCACCAAAAATAGCAAAAATAACTATAGAAATAATTAAGCCTACCATAAACATAGGAGCCGAGAATTCAGCACCTCTTTTTAACCATAAGTCCATATCTCTTGGAAACTCGGCACCATATTCAGGTAATCTTTCTAAGACTCTCCTAACAAACTGTTGATTGATTGCTTGAAATGGAATGTTAATAATTGAAGAAATAATCGCTCCAATTATCCCACTTAAAATACCAACAATTGCACCATCTCCAGCCCTAAGAGTAATTTGTGCATCTTTGGATAAAAAATAAGAGGCAAGAATACCGCCTATTACAACCCATAAACAACACAGACAGTTCCCCATTTGAATTATAGGGAGTCCAGCGAGAATTCCAGTCAATAATCCTCCAATTAAAGCTGGTTTAAACATTTCTGGTTTTTGATTAGTCATTTTTCCTCCTTTCAGGTTACAGGTCACAAGTCTCATGTCTCAAGTCAGCTTGTGACTTGGGACTTGTAGCCTGTGGCTGAAAAAGATCAATTATTCCTGGGATAAAATAAAAAGGAAGACCAATTCCCCAGATAATTCCGATTATTGCGCGAGAAAGATTTGTATTAGTCCAGAAATGAAAAAAGTTTCCAGTAATATCAATTACCATGGGAAGAGAAATGAATATGAATATTTGGGGTTGAGGAAGAGAAATGTTATTAATTCGGCGAATAAAGGGATAAAGAATTACTCCTGCCAAGAATCCCAGATAGATTCCAGTACATCGAGAACACACTGCCAAAGTGTGGTTAAAAAGATGAAAGCTTCTTTCTGGTATTTGATGACATAGGGGAGAAAAGATAAGATAAATTAAGTACCCAATATCTTTTTTCTGATTAACAAAATAGGGAGCTGAAAAAATTAGTGTGGCACAAAATAAAATACTTATTAAAACAAAAAAGTAAATTATGTTTTCTCGTCGAACGAATAATTTATTGAAATATAGCATTTCTTTTTAAGTTTCTTTTTCAAATATCATACGGAAAACCATCCTTAAAGTCAATCAAAAAATTCAATCAGCATAATTGCTTTAACCTAAGATAAGACAAATAAAAAACAACAATTATAAAGTTTATTGTCAAAATCGAAAAACGCATAAATTGGGAGTAAATTTGACGGCCTAACAGATCATAAAGGGTGGCACCAATAAAAATAAAATTAATTATTAATAAATACTTGAAAGATTTAGGAAATCTATCAATATAATTAATCAACATCATAATGGCCAAGGTAGATGATAGAAAAATGTAGTCCCAGCCTAAAGGAGAGAAAAGAGGAATAAAAATTAGTAAAAGCGCTGATTCTAAAATATGGCTTGATTTCTGGACTTTCCTACCCTGAAAAACAATTAGTAAGAAAAGCAGTATCAAGAAAGCAATAATAGAGCCAGAGAGAATAAGAATTAAATTAAGTTTTTCTGTCCCAAACCACTTAGCAAAAAAGGCAATAATGGATACATTATCTTGAGAAGCGAGTAGTCCAGGAGTAGAAAGGGAGAGAGTATGTTGCCAATTTTTTAATAACTCTAAATTACCTTTTACTCCGTAGCGGATTATAGGAAATGTCAGAGCTAAAATAAAAAATAGAGTTCCATTTATTACTGTTAGAAATTTTTTCTTGATTAAAAAATAAGGGAAAAAAATAATCGCATATGGCTTAATCACTGAAGCTAAGCCAAGAAATACTCCTGCCCCTTTTTCGTTTTCTTCAATTGAGAAATAAATCATTATCATAAGAGATAAAACCATCAAAACATTAGCTTGTCCTAAGTCTAATTCTCGACCGTAAAACTTAACCAGAATTAAAAAAGTAGGAATGACCAGAATAGGCCACTTTTTTTTTCTGAAAGGAATAAGAAGATAGGAAAAATAAAGAATTAAGAAAATCAAACAGATAACTATATAAAACCAGATTAATTTAGCTAAATTAAGACATAGAGAGGACAAGGGGGAAACAAGAAAGGCATAAAAGGGAGGATACTTAAATTGATAATGGCCGTCCGTTAACTGGTAAAGCATTTCACCAGAAATAAGTCTTTTACCTGCTTTATAACAAACTTCGAAATCGACCATTTCATCTTTGATTTTAGAAATAAATAACAAGGTGAATGAAATAATGAGGATGATAATGATTACTTCTTTATGAATAGCTCTCATTCAGGTTCAAAGCTAACTAAAAAAGTAAATTTTGTCAATTCTAAATGCAAAAAATATTGACATTTTCACTTCAAAAATATAAATTTAAAAAAGAAGACCTGATAAAAAGAGAGGGATGGTTTCTAAAAATAAAATTTATTAGATGATTAGGCATTATTTTCAAAAAAAGTTAAATAGGAGGGAGGAGACCGATGAAGAGAGTAAGAGTTCTCGTTAAATTATTTTTTCTATTTTTAATTTTAATTAAATTGAGCTACCCTCAAAGTGAATTTGCGAGGAGAATTTTTAAAGAGAATAATAAAGCTATTGTCACTATTGTCTCTTTTG
>JBHIEE010000014.1:0-36363 GCA_046760445.1 Candidatus Aminicenantia bacterium | reverse complement strand
TGACCATTTCTGAGCTATAGCTACTGCAGCTATAGCTTTTTTGGGCTGAAGGGGCATTGGTAGTTTATAAACTATTCCAGTAGTAATATTAACTAATCCCATCATTATCAGAAAACCCGCTGGGTTCATTCCATTGATAGCAATATAGCCAATAGCTAAAGGAAGAAGAGTTCCAAAATCTCCCATTGAACCTGCTAATTCTCTCAGGTTAAATTCAAATTGGCTAATGCGCATTTTATATTTCGATTTTTACTATCCTTGTAGGATAGAATAAATTTTGAAAAATCTATAGAATGTTTTTTTGTATAATAGTTCTTTTTCGTTTTTAATGAGATATGTTTTGTAAAAGAGCGATAATTTTTCTTTCTATTTCATCTCGGACTTTTCTGAAAAAGTCGATTGATTTTCCTTTAGAATCTGGAATATCCCACTCAAGTCTTATTTTTGCTGGGACAAAAGGGCACTGCTCACCACAGCCCATCGAGACAACTATATCAAATTTTTCTGCGGGAAGGTTATCAAAACTTTTACTTTTCTGATGAGAAATGTCAATCCCTCGTTCTTTCATTACCAAAATAGCCAGTTCATCAACTTTGCTCGCTGGTTTAGAACCTGCACTATAGGCTTCAATTTTTCCTTTCCCGTAAAAACGAGCAAACGCTTCAGCCATCTGGCTACGACAGGAATTTTCTATGCAGACAAAAAGAATATTTTTAGCCATCTTTTCTATAATCCTGAATTTTTTGTTTCAATTCTTTTCTGTTTATTTTTCCATAAAGATAATATTTATTTCCTATCTCAATGACTGGGATTTGATGCTTATACTTTTCATAAATATCCAAATCATCAGTGATATCGATTTTGTTGATGGAAAAAGAAAAAAGATTTTCCATTTCTTCAAGAAGTTCTTCTGCTTCCTCACAAAGAGGACAATTTGGTCTGGTATAAAATATTATTTGTAAGCTTATCTCCATTACTTATAAATTCTCTCTCGTTTATTCTCCTTCTCTAAATTTCTTAGCAACAGCCCGGACCAGCTGTAGGAGGGCATATTGGACCGCTGCTGGAACCCTTAGAAGAACCAATTGCAAAACCTCCAAAAACCTGAATCATTTTCTTATTGCCACATTTGGGACAGACAAGTTTTAAACCTTTTTCTTTCTGGGAAACTGTGGCTAAGATTTCCACTTTTTCCTTGCAATTTGGACATAAATATTCATAGATAGGCATTGTTTAATTCCTCCTTGTTTTATTGTATTCCTAATTCATTCATTTTTTCTTGAAGAGTCGAAACTGCTTCCTCAGGTGTGGGGTTTCCCATAGAGACCACCTCATCCTCTATGGCAATAATAGGTAGTGACATTGGTCCAAAAGAACGAAACAACTCTGAAATCTGACGATAATCTCGCATATCCTCGCCTCTCATCACATTCTTCACTTCAACTCTAACACCTAACTCTTTTTCAATCGATTCTTTAAGCTTTTGTATTTCTTCTTCTGATTGTCCAATAGGTCCACAACAAGCAGCCTGGGGTCCGCAGGGAAATTGGAGAGGCATAGTGAATATTCTTACAGTCTTGTTATTCTTATTCATTTTTATCGCCTCCTTTAACATTTGCGGTGAAGCCCGCATCGTTTATAATTTTTATTATCTTGTCCTTTTTATTTTTGCTTTCAACCTGAATTACTGAAAACCCCCGGGAGTTATAATAAGATGAGATAACTTGTACTCCATTTTTTTGAGAATATTTTTAATGAAGTTCATTGCTAATGGACAGGGACACGGTGCTTTTATTTCTAAAGATAATTTTTTCATCTTTTACCTCATTAAAATAAATTGAACACATACCCAGCAATTATACAACCGATAAAACTCAAGCCGACATAAAGAGCCAATACCTTGGGTTTAAAAACTCCTGAAAGCATAGCTATTGAAGGAAGAGAAAGCCCTGGTCCTCCTAAAAGATAAGACAGGGTTGCTCCGCCCCCCATCCCCTTTTGAATTAGTGCAAGGGCTGTTGGAACTTCCACATAGGTACAGACATAGGCAAGGACAGCAATAAAGGCAGCAATTAACACAGAATTAATATGTTCTCCACCTACAAGACTGATGACCACTTTAGTCGGGATAAGGACTTTTATTGCTCCGGCAATAACAACAGCTAAAATCAGGTAGTAATTGAGTTGAAGGAAAAAATCCCAAGCAGTTTGTATCATCTTTTTTAATCTCTGGGTAAAAGAAAGTTTCATATCGCCTGTAGGTAAAACAAAGCAAGCGGCAGTAGCACTTATAGAGGCTTCACTCACTGCAGGAAGGAACCAGAGGCCATCTTTATCTCGATCCAAGATGCCTGCTTCTCCAAGAAGAAAAAGTTTATCTTCTTCTCCAGGAGCAAGTTTTTCCGTGGGGAGTTTTCTTGGATTTTTAGAGAGCGCTATCCCGACTTTGAAAGCGAATTTTTGAAGCTCAGGTGATAGGTTAGGAGTAATACTAAGTTTAATAAACCTTCTCAAAAATCTATGTTTTTTCTGCCATTGAGTGAGAACTCCCCCCACCATGAGTGCAATGAAAATAGTTCCCAGGATTCTTCCGAAAGCAAGTTTCCAGCCTAAAATGCCAGCAGTAATAAAAACTGCTGGAACATTAAGCATTGGAGCAGCAATAAGAAAAGCCATAGTAGGACCTAAAGGAATTCCTGCCTCTACCATACCAGCAAGGACCGGGACAATTCCACAAGAGCAGATAGGGATAATAGCACCAGCAGTTGTCGCCATCAAATTAGCTCCCAATCCTCCAGATCCCATTTTTGTTTTCACTTTCTGCCAGGAAACGAAAGCTACCAATAAAGCAGCAATAAGCATTCCCACTATCCAATACTGAAAGAGTTCAACAAGCACAGCAGAACCTTTGATATAAATGAACCAGATAACCTTAGGTATATTCCAGGAAAGAGGGGTTTCTATCTCTATGAGCCTTGCGTCCTCTCCTTGAATTCCTTTTTGCTGTAAAAGTCCATACTTATATATTGCCCCAAAAGATAGGTTATTATTATAGACATAGATTAAGGCACTTGAATAAAATAAAAAAATGATAAATAAATAGATTAACTCTTTTTTGTTAGGTTTTCTGAACATTGTCATATTCTTCTTTCTTTTTCTAATTCCTTTAACATTATTTCCCACTGTTTACTCTCTAAACCAATGACACATTGTCCATTTTTTCTGAGGAATAGCCTGGCTTTTAATTTTTTCTCATCTTGGGCAATGATATCTTTAGGAATGGATTCTATCGCTTTAAAGAGAAGCTTTTTAAATTGGTCTTGGGAAGTGACCAGAGAATAATTAACCCATTTGCCTTCTTTTTTTTCTTCAACTAAGCCGGCAAACTTCAGTTCCTTTAGATGCTTCGAAATATTGTATTGGGGCTCATCTAAGGAATCAACAATTTCACAAACACAGAGATCAATGCCGGATCGAACCAATAAATTTATTACCCTTAACCTTGTCCTATCAGAGAGAGCTTTAAAAATAATGGCGAATTTTTCAATATTCATATTCTTAAATGCCCATATAAACATATATTATTAAATAAAAATATTCCTGTCAAGAGAAAATAATTTTTTTTAAAATTTTTCCTCAGTAAGTGTTAATCTATTTTATGAGTACACATTTATAGCCATAACAGATAATTCCTGCTTCTCCTTCAGTTCTGATTTTTCGAAACTCTATTTTCACTCTTTTGCCTATGGCTAAATCCTCAAAATCGCAGTCAACAATTTGAGCAGTAATCCGGACCCCATTATCTAATTCAATAATGCCTATTGCATAGGGAACCTGATCAGTAAATTGCTCAGGAGCCACTCTGATAATAGTATAGGAAACAATTTTGCCTTCATCCTTTAATTTAATTGTTTCAAATTCTCTGTTTTTACACCTGGGACAGATTAATCGAGGTGGAAAAACAATATAGCCGCATTTCTTACATCGGCTAGCTTCCAATCTATATCTTTGTGGAATCTCTCGCCAGTATCTTTGTGGAGTAATCATTTTAACCTCCTTTATTCTTTTTCAAAAATATGAACCAGGGTACTCCCTCCGGTTCCTCCCATATTCTGAGTCATTCCTATTTTTGCATTTTTCACCTGTCTTTCTCCTGCTTCTTCTCGAAGTTGCTTAACCACTTCTATCACCTGAGCAACACCAGTTGCCCCCACAGGATGTCCTTTAGATTTTAAACCACCACTCGTATTGACAGGAATTTTTCCTTCAAGCAAGGTTAAATCTTTTTCAACAGCTTTTCCTCCTTGACCTCTTTCAAAAAATCCCAGGGATTCAGTAACACATATTTCGGCAATGGTAAAACAGTCATGAACTTCTACGAAATCAATGTCTCCAGGAGTTTTGGCAGCCATCTTATAAGCCATTTCTGCTGCTTAGGCAGTGGCACTCAGCCACAGTGATATGCATTTTACATCTCAATTTTACTATTTTTTGAAAAACTTCGAAATATTTTAAACTTATTGGAGTTGGCTATATATTTTCGTGTGGATTCGTGTTAATTTGTGGCTATTTTTGAAAATAAATTCAATTTTTCATTGTTTACAACTTCCAACCCATCTGATAAAATCTGAGTATGAATAAGGTTCTTATTTTAGATTTTGGTTCTCAGTATACTCAGCTAATTGCCAGAAAAATAAGGGAGTTAGGGGTCTATTCTGAAATTCTTCCTTATCATACACCCCTTTCTGAAATAAAAAATCATCAACCCAAAGCTTTAATTCTTTCTGGAGGACCACGAAGTGTCTATGAAAAGCATGCACCTTTCTGTTCCAAGGAAATTTTTGAATTGGGTATTCCCATTTTAGGAATATGCTACGGATTACAATTAATGGCTCATCTTCTAAAGGGTAAAGTTACCCCTTCTGATAAGAGGGAGTATGGGTTTGCTCGTTTAAATATTTTAAATCATAGAGGATTACTGAGTGAAGTGAAAGATAATAATCAGGTGTGGATGAGTCACGGAGATAAGGTGGTAACTCTTCCTCCAGGATTTATTATTACTGGTTCCACTGAGAATACTCAAGCTGCAGTAATTGAAAATCTTGACAAGAAATTATTTGGAGTTCAGTTTCATCCAGAAGTGGTTCATACCAAGCAGGGTAAAAAAATATTCTCCAATTTTTTATTTAATATCTCTCAAATATCAAGAGATTGGAGTTTAGGTTCATTTGTGGAACAGACAGTCAAACAGATTAGAGAGGAAGTTAAAGATAAGAAAGTAATTTGTGGGTTAAGTGGAGGAATAGATTCTACGGTCACTGCTTTAATCGTTCATCAAGCAGTAGGAGACAATTTAACATCTATTTTTGTTAATACTGGATTGTTAAGGAAGAACGAGTTTCAAGATTTAATGAAAAAATTTAAAGAAAAGCTTCACCTTAAAGTCATCGGGGTAGAAGCTTCTAAAATTTTTCTTAAGAAATTAAAAGGAGTTACCTCCCCAGAGAAAAAGAGAAAAATAATTGGCAATTTGTTTATACGGATTTTTGAAGAACAGGCCAGGAAAATTGGTCAGGTATACTATTTTGCTCAAGGGACAACCTATCCTGATGTGATTGAAAGCACATCAGTCAAAGGTCCTTCAGCAGTGATAAAATCTCATCATAATGTTGGTGGCCTGCCAGTCAAAATGAATCTCAAATTAATTGAGCCCTTGCGAGAATTATTTAAAGATGAAGTGCGAGAAATAGGAAGAAAGTTAGGCCTGGACAAAGAATTTATTACTCAACATCCATTTCCTGGTCCGGGACTGGCTGTTCGGATTTTAGGTGAGGTGACTAAAACAAAGATAGATATGTTAAGAGAGGCTGATCATATTCTACTGGAAGAAATCAAAAAAGCAGGGATTTATAATAAATTATGGCAAGCTTTTGCTGTTTTACTGCCCGTTAAATCAGTGGGAGTTATGGGGGATCAGAGAACTTATCAGCAAGCAGTTGCTCTTCGTTTGGTAGAGAGTGTGGATGGAATGACAGCTAACTGGTATCCTTTAGACCATAAAATCATGCAAAAAATTTCAAGTAGAATAGTAAATGAAGTAAAAGGAGTAAATCGAGTAGTGTATGATATTACTACTAAGCCTCCAGCAACAATTGAATGGGAATAAACAAACTGGTCACCCAATAACCTAAAATAATAGAAAAATGGAACCAATATTTATTCACCTTCATACTCATTCAGAATACAGCCTGTTAGATGGTGCACTGAGAATTGATGCTTTGGTCAATGCTGCTTTAAAGAATAAAATGCCGGCTGTTGCCTTGACTAACCATGGAAATATGTTTGGTGCAGTTAGTTTCTATCATCGAGCGAAAGAGAAAGGAATCAAACCGATTATTGGTGCTGAGGTTTATTTAGCTCCAAAAAGTCGTTTTGATAAAAAAGGAAAACAGGATGAAGCCTCTAATTTCCATCTTATTTTATTGATTGAAAATGAACAAGGATACAAAAATTTAGTTCAACTTTTAACTAAGAGTTATTTAGAAGGATTTTATTATAAACCTCGAATTGATAAAGAACTTTTATCTCGATATTCGAAAGGATTGATAGGATTTTCCTCTTGTCTGAAAGGAGAAATACCCTATCTTTTACTCAAGGGATTAGTTAAAGATGCTGAGGAAGCAGCAGCCCAATATATAGATATTTTAGGTAAAGAGAATTTTTATATTGAACTTCAGGATCACGACTTAGAAAGTCAGAGAGAACTAAATCCTCTTTTAATTCAATTAGCCAAAAGATTAAATTTACCTTTAGTAGCCACCAATGATGTTCATTACTTAAAGAAAGAGGATGCCCAGTCACATGACATTCTTCTTTGTATCCAAACAAATAAAAGTGTTAATGACCCGGAAAGATTGAGATTTGAAAATGACCAGTTTTATTTCAAGTCAACAGAGGAAATGATAGATCTATTTAAAGAAGTTCCTGAGGCAATAAAAAACACAATTAAAATAGCTGCTCGGTGTGATTTTGAGTTTCCTCGAGAGAAATACTTTTTACCCAATTTTGAAGTTCCTGAAGGTGTTTCAATCGATCAGTATTTTGAGAAAATCACTAAGCAAGAATTTGAAAAAAGAGTGGACATTCTTCGAGAAAGAGAAAAAAGAGGAGAACTTTCCCATTCCATTTCTGTTTATCGTCAGCGATTAGATAAAGAAATCAAGATGATTAAAGAAATGGGTTTTTCCGGTTATTTCTTAGTTGTCTGGGATTTTGTTAAAAATGCTAAGGAAAGGAATATTCCAGTGGGTCCTGGTCGAGGTTCAGCTGCGGGAAGTTTAGTTGCTTATAGCTTAGGAATAACCGATATTGATCCAATTGAATACGATTTACTGTTCGAGAGATTTCTTAATCCAGAAAGAGTTTCATTGCCTGATATAGATATTGACTTTTGTGGAAGGAAGAGGGAAGAAGTAATCCAGTATGTTACTAAAAAATATGGCCAGGAGAATGTAGCTCAGATAATTACTTTCGGCACGATGGCTGCTCGGGCTGTCATCCGAGATGTAGGCCGAGTGTTAGATATCCCTTTAGCTGAAGTTGACAAAATAGCCAAGATGATTCCTCCTTTTGGGCCAGAAGCAACAATTGATAATGCATTAAAGAATATTCCTCCACTCAAAGAAATAGCGGCTAATAATCCTAGAATTGCTCAACTTTTGGATATTGCTCGAAAATTAGAAGGACAAGTGCGACACGCCTCGATTCATGCAGCGGGAATTGTTATTGCTCCCAAGCCTTTAACTGAATTTTTACCTTTATATAAATCAAGCAAAGGAGAAATTACTACCCAATTCCCGATGCAGGATGTAGAAGCAATTGGACTGTTGAAGATGGACCTTCTTGGTCTTCGAAATCTAACTATAATTCAGGATGCAATTCAAATGATAGAAAGAGATACTGGAGAAAAAGTAGAGATTGATAAAATTCCTTTAAATGATGCTCGAACATTTGAAATTTTTTCATCGGGCAATACTGATGGTGTATTCCAATTTGAGAGTTCAGGAATGAAAGATTTACTCCGAAATTTTAAGCCAAAAGAGTTTCGAGATTTAATCGCTCTTAATGCTCTTCATCGACCAGGTCCTCTGGGCAGCGGGATGACTGATGAATTTATTAAAAGGAAACATCACCGGGAAAGAGTACAGTATGAATTTCCAGAGCTTGAGCCAATTTTAAAAGAAACAAGAGGAATAATAGTCTATCAGGAACAGGTGATGAGAATTGCTCACGAATTAGCTGGATTCTCCTTAGCTGAAGCTGACATTCTTCGAAAAGCAATGGGCAAGAAAGTTTCTGAAATAATGAAAGCTCAGCGAGAAAGATTTATTCAGGGAGCTAAAAAGAGAGGAATAAAGTTAAGTAAAGCGAGTAAGATATTTGACCAGATGGAGAAATTCGCTGGATATGGTTTTAATAAATCCCACAGTGCTGCTTATGCTTATTTAGCTTATCGGACAGCTTATTTAAAAGCTCATTATCCGGTCTATTTTTTTGCTGCTCTGTTAACCAGTGAAGCAGAAAGAGGAGCTACCTCCCAAGTAGTAAAATATATTAATGAATGTAAGGAAATGGGCATAAAAGTTCTTCCTCCTGACATAAATGAGAGCGACTATCATTTCACTGCCGTTAAAGGAGATATTAGATTCGGCTTCTCTGCGATAAAAAATGTAGGAGAAGGAGCGATAAGATCGATCTTAAAAGCTCGAAAAAAAATTGGTAAGTTTAAGTCTATTTTTGAATTTTTCAGAGAAGTGGATATAAGAACAGTGAACAAAAAAGTAATCGAGAGTCTGATAAAATCAGGAGCTTTTGATTCTCTTGGAGGAAAAAGGTCTCAGTTATTTCATACTATCGATCATATGATTGATTATGCTCACCAATTTAGAAAGATTAAAGTTTCGGGTCAAAGCCTTCTCTTTCAGGATGATAAATATGGCACACCATCCTTCCCAGAAGAGGTGAAAGATATGAGAGAATGGGATGAACCACTATTGCTTTCCTACGAGAAGGAAGCTCTTGGTTTTTACATTACTGGTCATCCTTTAGCTCAACATGAAAATCATTTAAAGAAATTAGTTCCTTATTCTATTATTGATTTAGAGGAAAAAGCAGCCTCGCGTCAAGAAGTATGTTTAGCTGGAGTAATTACTTCCTTAAAAAGAATAAAAACAAAGAAAGATGAAAAAATGGCCACATTCATTTTAGAAGATCTGACTGGTCAAATTGAGGTAGTAGCTTTCCCGGATTATTATCGAAGTTATCTCAATCTTCTGAGAGAGGATAGTTTAGTTTGGCTTAAAGGAAGATTAATCAAGGAAGGAGAGAATAAAAAAATTCATCTCTTTCAACTAATGAGTTTAGAGCAGGCTTTAAGTAAATTAGCGAAAAGATTAATTATTAGAATATTTATTCCTGGAATAGAGGAACGAGTATTTTTGAGCCTAAAAGAAATTCTTGAGAAAAATCAAGGAGAGTGTCCCATTATTTTCGAGTTAGAAACCCCTCCTTTTTATCGGTTAATCGCCCAATCTATAGAATTGATTGGTGTCAGCCCTACTGAAGAGCTAATTCAAAAATTAGAAAATCTGTTAGGAGAAAATTCGGTTTCAATCGATTACTGAGTGGGTAGAAAATCACAATGAATAAAAATCCCAAATTTCAAATCCCAAGCCCAAACGATATCCCTGCCTACAGCAGGCAGGTAATAACCAAAATTTAAAAGTTCATCCCGAGTACTCAGGATGAAAATGGTCGAAAAGTTATCAGAAGAAAATTTTTTCCTCAATTCTAAAGAGCTACTTTTTTAGCAAATTGATAAGTTTGTTCCTCTAAATCGTAGTTTATTTGCTTTTTGTTTGAGCCATTGGGATTTTGGTCATTGGAACTTATTTGTAATTTGGGATTTGATATTTGGATTTATATCTTCTCTTTCATCTTATTTTGTTCCGACCATTTTTATAAAAATAATCATATTTATTGACAAAATTAATACCTTTACTTGACATTTATTAAAAAATTTTTATATTTTATCTTCTACTGAATTTTAGTCAAAAGAGAGGATGGAATGTTTGTTTGGGTTTTTCATAGAATCAGTGGGCTTTTATTAATTGTTTTATTAGGAATAAAATTTTTTACTTCATTTTTTTTGATGACTAAAGATCAAAAACCTGATTGGGCACTTGCTCTCCATACTAATCCTTTGACCGATATCTTATTAATTATTACTGTTGTTTTTCATGCTATGTATGGGTTAAGAACAGTGATTTATGACCTTGGAGTAAAAAAGGAAAAACTCCTTTTTTGGGTTTTTACTTTGCTCAGTATTATTCTTTCAACTTTATTAATAATAGTTTATTTAACCAGGAACTATTAAATGATAAAGCATGATATATTAATAGTTGGTGGTGGATTAGCTGGACTTTCAGCTGCTTTAGAAATTAATCCAAAAATTGATGTAGCTTTAATTTCTAAAGTTCATCCCTTGCGTTCTCATTCAGTGGCTGCTCAGGGTGGGATTAATGCTGCTTTAGCTAATCATCCTGAGGGTAAACATGACAGCTGGCAGCTTCATAGCTTTGATACCATTAAAGGAAGTGATTATTTAGCTGACCAGAACGTGGCCGAATTAATGTGTCAGGAAGCGATTCCCACTTTGTATCAGCTCGATCATATGGGTGTCCCTTTCAGCCGCTTCCCAGATGGCACAATTGCCCAAAGGCCATTTGGTGGGGGAGGATTTCCTCGTACCTGTTACGCTGCTGATAGGACAGGGCATGTCCTTCTTCATACTCTTTATGAACAATGCCTTAAAAGGAACATAAAATTTTATGATGAATGGATAGTTTGTCAGTTGATTGTGGATAACAATCAATGCTTAGGAGTGATTGTCCATGATATGAGTACTGGAAAAATTCTTCCCGTTAAAACCAGCGCAGTGATTTTTGCTACTGGAGGATATGGCAGGGTGTATTTAAGAACCACCAATTCTTATGTCAACCATGGTAGTGGAACAGGGATTGCTTATCGAGCTGGGGCCCCCCTTAAAGATATGGAGTTTGTTCAGTTTCACCCCACTTCTCTTTATGGAACTAATATTCTTATTACTGAAGGAGCCAGAGGAGAGGGAGGTTATTTAGTAAATAAAGAGGGGAAAAGATTTATGGAGGATTATGCTCCTAAAGCGATGGAGCTTGCTCCACGAGATATTGTTGCTCGGGCAATTCAAATTGAGATTGAGAAGGGGGGAGGGATTGAAGATGAATATGTTTATCTTGATTTAAGGCATCTCGGAGCAGAAAAAATAAAAAAGAGATTGCCAGGGATTAGAGAGATTGCAATTAACTTTGCAGGGGTTGATCCGATAGAAGCTCCTATTCCCATCCAGCCTGCGCAGCATTATTCAATGGGCGGAATTGATGTCGATGAAAAATGTGAGACTATGGTGAATGGAGTATATGCTGCAGGAGAATGTGCCTGTGTCAGTGTTCATGGAGCAAACCGACTTGGAGGTAATTCACTCTTGGAAACAATTGTTTTCGGTAAAATTGCTGGAATAGAGGCTTCAAAATATACTTTAGAGTCTGAAGGTAATTCCAAGGCAGAGAGAATTCTTTTAGAAAACATCAAAGCAATGGAGGGAAAAATTAAAAAATGGTTGACCCGAGATTCTGGAGAGAAAGTTCATCAGTTATTAAATAAACTCAAGGTGGTTTTGACTGAGAAAGTGGGCATTTTCCGTAATAAGAAAGATTTGAAAGCTGCTTTAGAAGTTATTCAAGAGTTAAAGGAACGTTATCAAAACATATATTTATCCGGGAAAAGCCTTGTTTTCAGTCAGGAATTAGTTAATGCTATTGAATTTGAAGCAATGCTTGATTTAGCTGAGGTGATTACTCTTGGTGCTTTAAACCGTGAGGAGACAAGAGGTTCCCATTTTAGAACTGATTTTCCAGAAAGAAACGACCAGGATTGGCTGAAACATACCTTAGTCACTTACACAGACAAAGGTCCTAAAATAAGTTATAAAGAGGTAATTATTACCACTTATCAACCCAAAAAAAGAGAATATTAAAAATGAAGTATACTTTTAAAATATTTAGATTTGATCCATCGACTGATCAGATGCCATATTTTCAAGAATATGAATTCGGCTTTTCTTTAAGCACTTCTATTTTAGAAGCATTGATCACCATCCGTAACGAACTGGATGGCACCCTTTCATTCAGATATAGTTGTCGAGGAGCGGTTTGTGGTTCTTGTGGAATGATTATCAATGGAAAACCTGACCTTGCCTGTGGAATAAAAATAGGAATGCTCAATTCAAGAGAAATAGTGTTAGAGCCTTTACCTAATTTCGAAGTACTAAAAGACTTAGTTGTCGATATGGAGCCTTTTTGGAAGGCTAATCGAGAGATTAAGCCATACTTACACCCAACAAATCAGTTGCCAGAAAAAGAGCATCGAGTGAGTGAAAAACAGATAGGAAAAATATATCAGTTTATAAATTGTGTTCTATGTGCCTGTTGTTACAGTGCCTGTCCAGTGGTAGCCAGAGATGAGAGTTATCTCGGTCCAGCTGCTTTAGCTAAGCTCTATCGCTTTATTCAGGATCCACGGGATACAAGATCTTATTCTTTCTTAAAAGAGATTAACACTCAGGAGGGAGTATGGGGCTGTGACACAGTTTTTAAATGTATTGAGGCCTGTCCAAAAGAAGTAAGGCCAGTTGACGCAATAGAAGGTTTACGAAGAAAATTAGTCATTGAAAAAATAAAAAGATTTTTTAGGTTAGGCAAATGAAATTAAAATACTCACTTTTTACCAGAAGACAGTTTCTTAATACTCTTTTCGGAGGATGGGTGCTGGCCTTTTTCTCAACCCTGTTATATCCCATCATTAAATTTATTGTTCCCCCTTATCGAGAACCAGATGAAGTTATTCTGCCATTCGCCGATTATAAAGATATGGAGCCCTATTCAACCCGAAATTTCGTCTGGGGGACTAAACCAGGAATCTTACTAAAAAAAGAAAATCATTATCAGGCTTTTGTCGGAGTATGCACTCACTTTGACTGTAATGTAACTTATCTTCCTGAGAAGAGGAAGTTTTACTGTGCTTGCCATGAAGGCTGGTATGATGAGAATGGAGTGAATATCGCGGGACCACCACCTGCTCCACTTCGACAATTAATTGTTGAAATAAATGGTGAAAATTTAATTATCAAAAAAGAAGGAGTAATCAGTTGAATAAAAGAATTCAAGAATGGATAGATGAACGGACCGGACTAACAGGGTTTATAAATTTCTTAAAGAAAAAGAAAGTTCCTCAGCATACTTACACTTTCTGGTATTTCTGGGGGGGAGCAATTTTGATGTTATTCGGCATCCAGGTGATTACTGGCATTTTGTTATTGCTTTATTACAAGCCAACCATTGACGCTGCCCATAAGAGTGTTGCCCAAATAATGACCGAAGTTCCTCTTGGTTGGATTATCCGGTCCATGCATCGATGGACAGCCTATTTTATGATTGCCTTTGTTTTCGTCCATTTATTTACTACTCTGATTTTAAAAGCCTATCGAAGACCAAGAGAATTTACCTGGATTACCGGGAGTTTACTTCTAATAATTACCCTTGCTTTTGGTTTTACTGGATACCTCTTACCTTGGGATGAACTTTCGCTTTCAGCGACAAAAGTGGGAACTGATATTCCAAGAACTTTTCCCGTGGTCGGTTTCTGGGTAACAAAATTACTCCGTGGAGGAGAAGATGTTACTGGTGAAACCCTGACCAGGTTTTTTGCCGTGCATGTTTCTCTTCTTCCCCTTCTTATTTTAGCTCTGATTGGACTTCATGTTTTGCTTATTCAGAAACATGGAATGAGTGTTCCCCTTTCCATTGAATCCAGAAAAAACGAGATTCCTCAAATACTATTTTTCCCTAACTTTTTTTATCGAGAATCTATTTTCTGGCTTATTATCTTCGGCTTGATTGTCACTCTTGCTTTAATTTTCCCTCCTTCCTTGGGGAAGGAAGCAGATTTGATGGCTCCTGCTCCCGAGGGAGTAAAGCCTGAATGGTATTTTCTATTTTTATTTCAAGCTCTAAAGCTTTTTCCTTCAAAGATTTTATTTATTAATGGTGATACTTTTGCTGTGTTTTTGATTCTTATCATAGGGTTGATTTTCTTTTTCTTGCCTTTTATAGATAAAAAGCCCGAGGGAAGAACTGGACAGATAATTACTTATCTAGCTTATCTGGGTTTAATTTATGTTATAGTGATGACTATCTGGGGCTACCTGGCATGAGAATTAGAAGATCCATTCTTGCAAAAATTATTTTTTCCCTGATAATTATTTTCTTATTCGGATTTGTTTTCCAGCAAGCTTTTCTTTATTCTCAGACTAAACCAATCCAACAAAAAGAAAAAGGTGAAGAGACGGAAGAATTAGTTCCCTCACCAAAAAATATAAAAGAAAGTATGGGCATTTATGTCTACCTTATTTGGATGTGGCTCATCATTTTCGTCCTCATTTATGTCCTAATTTTGAAAATAAAAGAAGCTGATCGAGTTCATCAGCTTAAATTTGAAGAGAGTAAGAAAAATAATAAAGAAGAATAAATTAGTAACATCCCTAAATCATTTGACTACTGACTACAGATTGCATATAATTGACTACAAAATGTATATATAGAGGATTGATATGTTAAAATTATTATTTTCTTCTAAAGCAAGGGTAGAAATTCTTAAGATTTTCTTGTTAAACCCAGCCACGAGTTATTACCAAAGAGAATTAGAGCAGCAAACAAAATTACCCATCAGAGCAATTCAGAGAGAGTTAGCAAAGCTCGTTGAGTTAGGATTATTGCTGAAGAGAATAAGTGGAAACAGAAATTATTATATGATAAATAAAGATTTTCCAATCTTCTTAGAATTGAAAGCAATCTTTCTAAAAACATTTGGAATTGGTGAGGCATTAAAGAAGAAATTAAAAAAAAGTGAAGAAATCAATTTTGCTTTCATTTACGGCTCATATGCCAAAAATCAGGAAAATATTACCAGTGATATTGATTTATTTATTGTTGGCGAAATTACCAGCCGCAAATTATCTTCATATTTAAGCAAAGTAAAGTCTGAATTTAATCGAGAGATAAACTTTTCTTTATATTCTCTCTCGGAATTTAAGAAAAAAGTGAAAGAGAAGAATCACTTCATCCTGTCTATTTTAAAAGAACCTAAAATATTTATCTTAGGAGATGAAGGTGACTTTAAAGCAATTATTGGCTCAAGGAAGACTCAAAGAACATAAAACATCTAAAAAAGAAATAGCAGACCTTTTTAAAATTATAAAAAGAGATATTTCTGATGCTGAAATCAAAATACTTTCTCCTGATAGAAGGTTTTCCACAGCTTATAATGCTGTGTTACAAACTGCGACCATAGTTCTATATTGTCATGGCTATAAACCATCAGGGTGGGGACATCATTTTACTGTGTTTCAAGCTATGAAAATTATATTAGGAAAAGATTATGAAGAATTAGCAGATTATTTTGATTCCTGCCGAGTTAAAAGAAATATAACAGACTATGATAGAGCAGGAGAAATTTCTGAAAAGGAAGTGAAAGAGCTTATTTCTGAAGCCAAGAGATTTTTTAAAAAAATTGAGAATTGGGTGGAAAGAAATTATCCATCTTTAAAATAATTTTTTAAACAAAGTCTCTCTATAGTCATTTAGAAGGACAAACTATGTTTTTTCTGAAGTGCTATGATAAAATTCGCTAAGAAATATTGACTCATTTTATATTTGATTATATTATTTGGATAAAAAATTAAAAAATGGCTGAATACAAATTGAAAATTCCCGGATGGCCTGAAGATGAAAGACCAAGAGAACGGTTGTTAAAAAGAGGCCCACAAAATCTAACCGATGCAGAATTGTTAGGTATATTAATTGCTAAAGGGGCAAGAGATAAAACAGCGATAGATTTAGGACGCGAGTTACTGAGAAAATATGGGAATCTCCGAAATCTATCTTCAAGGTCTCCAGTGGAATATTCCTCAATAAAAGGGATAGCAGAAGCCAAGGCAGTAGCTATATCAGCTGCTTTTGAGATTGCAAGAAGGGTTCAATCTCAATCTCTTACGACAAAAATCACCTTTAAGAAATCCGAGGATGTTGCAAATTATTATATTCCTCTTATGAGAGATCTTAAAAAATTGGTGAAATTGAGCCAACAGGACAAAGAAAGTTGAAATTCAATAATCCAATTCAGTCTTTAGAGGTTAAGAGAGATATTGTTAAACTAAAAATTTATTACAAAGAATACCAACAGCTTAATGGCAAAAAGGAAATCCTAGTTGAAAGAGTAAATGATGGTTCTATTATCAAAAGGTTTGATAAAACTTCTCTGCCTAAAAAGGCAACAGATGTTATATGTCCTCATTTTCTTGAATTAAAATGGGCTTATGGATGTCCTTTTGACTGTAGCTGGTGCTACTTAAAAGGAACTTTTAGATTTAGACCTGAGGGAATAAAACCTGCTTTTAAAGATATTGAGAAAGTAAGGCTTCATACTCAAGCATTTTTGGAAAAGGTGAAAGAGCCAGAAATTCTTAATACTGGAGAGATTGCTGACTCACTAATGTTTGAAAATGGAAATAGTCCATTTTCTAAGTTTATTATTCCTCTTTTTGAATCTCAAAACAGGCATAAGGTTTTATTTGTCACTAAGTCAGCTAATATTAAAAATCTTTTAGAAATTAAATCACATAAACAAACAATTCTCAGTTTCAGTTTAAATGCCGAATCAGTAGCTGAGAGATGGGAGAAGAGAACTCCACCAGTTCTAAACAGAATTGGGGCAGCTCAAAAACTCAGCGAAGCAGGATATGAAGTGAGAATAAGAATTGACCCAATGGTTCCAGTAGAAGATTGGGAGAAGCATTATACTCATCTCATTGATCAAATTTTTTTAAGATTCATTCCCGAACGAATTACTTTAGGTTCACTTCGAGGCTTACAGAGCACAATTAATGGAACATCTGACAAATCCTGGGTCAAATATCTGAAAGAAAGGTCCAATTGGGGCAAAAAAGTTGACTTTGCTACTCGATATAATATGTATCAATTAATCATAGAATATCTGAAAGAAAAATATAATTACACCAATATCTCCCTGTGCAAAGAAACAAAAGCTATCTGGGGAAGGCTGGAGATGGATTATAGAAACATTAAGTGTAACTGCATTTGGTAAAGGAATACAAAATGCCACTGTTTGAAAGAATCCAATAGAAAGTAAAAATTTTGGGAGGTAGTGGGTGATAAATAAATTTTGGGCTAAATTGGCCGAGTTTATTAAGAATAATCCAAGTCTTATGATGGAGTTAATCAGAGTTGAAACTGAATTTCCTTTGCTTGGCGTTGATGAAGAAGAACAAAGGATGACTATATTCGATTGGTTTATTTTTGGTTATAAACTCAAGTCATTTAATAAAACACCATTAGAACATTTTATAGATGTAAATAAAGATATGTCTTTAGAGGAAAAGAAAATTTTTGAGAGCTTTAGAAATAATATCTACAGTCTGTTTGAAGTAAAGGCTTTGAAGATAGGCAAAGAAATGATACTCAAGGACTTAGCCACTGAGAAAGAATACTGGGTTTGGGAAAGGACTGCTACTCAACAACTCCATAAGGGTCAATGCATATTTTCCCGGCTCCTTCCCTATGAAGATCATTACATTCTTTCTGGCTTATGCCGAGCTTTCCCTAGGGAAGCCACATATATTTTAAGGCTTGGATACAAAAGAATGAGAAAAAATAATGCAGACATGAAGTTAGATCCTAAAATAGTAGCGGAAATATTTCATGGTTTCCCTGCTGAGGACCGGCTGGAAGATTTGACACTGGATGCTATTAAAGAAAAACTTTCCGAGAAGTTAAAAGGGATGGAATTAACAGATTCAACCATTTCAGACATAATAAAAAAGTTTAATAAAGAAGCAACTCCTGAACAAATCTTTGGAGAAATCTCTAAAAAAGCGGTTTTTCCTGGAGAGGAAGATATGCAGCAAGTAATGGAACTATTAATTGCTTACTGGAATAAAATGCCTTACAAAAGTATGAATGGGATATCTCCGTAGGAAAAAGGAAAAGAATTTCCCCGTGGACCCCAAGAGATTGCCTTGATTGGTGAGCTTATGGCTTATTTACAAAGCGAGATCAAACCTGAAAGTTATTCCAGTCAGGAAGAGTTAGACCAGGCTATTAGTCAAGTTCAGGAGAAATGGCTCGACACCTCTGTTCCTAAATTAGACAATAAAACTCCGAGAGAGGTTATCCTTGAAGAAAGGGAAAAAATAGGTAATCCCAGCAAAAATATTTGCCTGAAAGTGTTGGCTCAGCCCATAACTATGATCACTAAAGAAGATAAAGAGGCGGAGGAGTTGTTTTCTAAGGCATTAGCTTTAACTAAAGAAAAAAAATATAAAGAAGCTATTGAGACCTTTAAGAAACATTTGAAAATTCACCCAGAAAATTATGTTGCTTGGGGCAATATGGGAACTCTGTACTGCCTTCTTCTGAATAAACAAGAGGCTCTTAAATGTTTACACAAGGCTTTATCTATTAATCCCGACTATAAAATCGCAAAAGAAAATTTAGCATTATTAGAAAGCGTGAGTATAACAAAATTAAAGAAAATGGCTAAAGAAAGTTTAATTAAGTGGCACGGGAGTCGTCCACCCAAGAGAAAAAAAATAAAGAGTTAAGTTTATAAAATACCTTATCATTTTGAAATCAAACGCTTGGTTTAGTATAATTTTTGCGTAAAAAAGAGAGTTTTAATTATGAAAAAATTAAAAGTAGATTTGGAAATGATTGCTGCAAATATGGAAGATGTTAATCGATATGATATGGATTATTATCTTGATAAGGAAACAGGAGAAGTTATTCCTATTTCTGGAGAAGCACTTAGATGCGCCGAGGAGGAAGAACCAGGAAAAGATTTACCTGATTGGCAGAAAGAGGAAGTTAAATTAGCTAAAGAAATATTATTCGAAGAATCGGATCGTTATGAGCGTATTCCCGAAAGACCATCTTATGAGGGATATAATTTAATGGTGGAGTTTGCAGAAATGGTAGAAGATGAGTCATTGAGAGAAAAATTAACCATAGCTTTGGATGGCAGAGGTGCTTTTAGGCGTTTTAAGAATGTCTTGAGGGATTATCCAGATTACAGGGAAAAGTGGTTCAAATTTAAACAAGAAAGAATGAATAAAGAAGTTATTGAATGGCTCAATAGCATTGGAATTGAGCCAATATAAGACCTGATAATCTACAGTAAATTGTATATAATTAAATACAAAGACGAGCAATATAATGAATAGCATTCCTTATCATGAGAATCTCAAATGGTTGATTTATTCTGAACCCAGGGGTAGATTTCCTTATCGGCTTTTTATTGAAGAAAAACCAGGAGAGTTTTTGTCTCTTAGAGTCCAGGAAAGGTGGCCTGGGCCGGGCAAGAAAATTTTTTGCAGGATAGAAGGAACCCTCCGGGTGAATGATCTTCCAGCTCAGGAGCCATTAGAAAAGTGTAATATAGTTTCCCTCTCAAGATATGGAAAGAAGCTGACCATAATTCTGGATAGACCAATAAAGAAAAGATGTTGGTTCATTTTCTTAAAGAAGGAATATAAGACAAGACCCGGGCAATATTATGACCAGGTTTTCTGGATTACTCAGTCATCAGCAGTTGCGGAAAGGAGGGGAGCATATCTTCCCCGATCCAGGAAGAAAGGGGGATTTAAAGTTTTAATAGATATTAATGAAAGATATCCCTATCGTTTCAAGAATGTAGAAACAGAAAGAAAGAAACTTCCTGTGGGAGACTATGCGCTGATTTATAATGAAAACTTGGTTGCTGTTGCTGAAAGAAAAACCAAGGATAATTTTCTTCATGAGATTGCCACTTTTGATGTTTTAAAAGCAAAACTTCAGGAGTTATCAACTTTTTCATATAAGGCAGTTGTTTTTGAATCGCCTTATGCTGACTTTATTAATCCGAAAAAGTTAACATATTACTCAGCTTCCTATCTTGCTGAACTTCTGGCTGACCTGACAGTTGAATTCAGGAATGTACAGTTTGTATTCTGCAGTAATCGAAAAGTCGCGAACGAATGGCTCTATCGCTGGTTTCAACGCATTCATCAAAAAATAGAGTTTTCAAATGACCTCAAATAATATTATATAGATTGATGGTGAGAATGGCTTTTATGGTAGCTTTAGGAAACTAAAAACTAAAAGCTAAAAATGAAAAACTACAGCGTAAAACTCAAAAGTGAATCAAAGAAAAGATCTGATAAGTATGAAACTATCTAAGCTAAAAAGGAAAAGCTAAATCTTCGTCCCGCTTCGTGCCGAGCTCACCTCGTAGAACCAGAAGGAGGTCGGTGCGAGGCAGGTCGAGGGAAATGAAAAACTATCCCGAAAATTTTAAAGTCGGTTATTCATTATTTGAATATATACTTTACGATTCAACGAATAACCATTAACGAATAACGACTTTTGATTTTTGCTTCATATGTCAATCAAAAGGAGTTGATTTTATTTTTTTACTTCGCTAAAAGGAGGCAAGAATGAAAACAGATATTGAGATTGCTAGACAAGCAAATATTAGACCCATTATTGAGATAGCTGAAAAATTAGGAATTGATACTAGTAATTTGGAGTTTTATGGAAATTACAAGGTAAAAATTTCTCTGGATGAGTTGAAAAATAATAGAAATAAAAAAGGGAAATTGATTATGGTTACGGGAATGACTCCCACACCAGCTGGAGAGGGGAAAACTACCCTAAGTATTGGTTTGGCTGATGCTTTTTCTCAGATTGGTAAAGAGGCAGTAGTTACTTTAAGAGAGCCCTCTTTAGGTCCAGTGTTTGGGATGAAGGGTGGAGCCACGGGAGGCGGTTATGCTCAGGTTATTCCTATGGAAGATATTAACCTTCACTTTACTGGAGACATCCATGCTGTTACATCTGCTCATAATTTATTAGCTGCCATAGTGGACAATCATATCCATCATGAAGGTGTCTGTGGTCTAATAGATTGTCGTCGAGTTGCCTGGAAAAGAGTAATGGACATGGATGATCGGGTTTTAAGAGAAGTAGTAGTGGGAATTGGAGGTCCCTTTCAAGGGATTGCTCGTGAGACAGGGTTTGATATTACAGCTGCTTCTGAGGTGATGGCTATTTTATGTCTTTCAAGGAATTTAAAAGAACTGAAAGAAAGATTAGGAAATATATTTATTGGTTCTTCTCCTGACGGAGATCCTGTTTTTGTTCGAGATTTAAAATCAGAAGGCTCTATGGCTGCTTTACTTAAAGACGCGATTAAACCAAGTCTTGTCCAGACTTTGGAGGGCACACCTGCACTCATCCATGGAGGCCCCTTTGCCAATATCGCACATGGAACAAATTCAATTATTGCCACAAAGATGGCGCTTCAATTAGCTGAATATGTAGTGACTGAAACTGGATTTGCCACAGATTTAGGAGCTGAAAAATTCTTTGATATTGTGGTTAGAACAGGAAATATCCCTCCTCCAGATGCCTGTGTTCTGGTAGCTACTATTCGGGCCTTGAAGATGCACGGAGGGATTCAACTCGATAAAATTAAGGAAGAGAATGTAAAAGCTTTAGAAAAAGGATTTGAAAATTTGCAAAAGCATATTGAAAATATAAGAATTTTTGGTGTGCCTTTAGTGGTTGCCTTAAACAAGTTTTCTACTGATACAGATAAGGAGATAAATAAGTTCTTGGATTTATGTCGTCAAGAAAAAGTTGAAGTAGCCGTCAGTCAGGTCTGGGAAAAGGGAGGAAAAGGGGGTTTAGAATTGGCTCAAAAAGTGATGAGCGTTGTTACCTCAGAACCAAATAATTTTGAATTTCTTTATCCATTGGATATACCAATAATTGATAAGATAGAAACCATTGGTAGGAAGATTTATGGTGCTGCAGGGATTGCCATGGAGGGAAAAATAATGCGAAAAATTGCTCGAATTGAGAAAATGGGATTTGGACATTTCCCGGTATGTATTGCCAAAACTCAGTATTCTCTTTCTGCTGATGATGAGGCTTTAGGCAAGCCAAGAGGCTTTATCCTAATTGTCACTGATGTTACTCTAAGTTCAGGGGCAGGATTCGTGGTCATTCTCTGTGGAGATATTATGACCATGCCTGGTTTACCAAAAAACCCGGCTGCAGAGAGAATAGATATCTCAGACAAAGGGGAAATAGTGGGATTATTTTGAACCATGAAAGAACACAAATTGCATACAAGAGTTAATTTCCCTCGTCAGAAATAGCTTCCTTGAAACACACGCAGTTGCGACCACTATTTTTGGCTTCGTAAAGTGCCTCGTCTGCTGCTTTAATTAAATTATCTATTAATCTTTCATGGAAGACTCTGGGATGACTGATAACTCCAATTCCTAAGCTGATGGTTATTTTGAATATCTGATCATTGAATTTACAAGGGCAATTCTCAACTGATTGGCGTAAATTTTCAGCTAAGATTTGGGCACCTTTTAAATCAGTAGAGGGAAGAATTATAGAAAACTCCTCACCTCCATACCGAGCCACAGTGTCTGTTTCACGAATTCGATTTTTTAAAATCTCTGCTAAACATGCCAGGACATAATCTCCTGCCTGATGACCAAAATTATCATTAAATTTTTTGAAATGATCAATATCCAAAATAATCAGAGACAGAGAGTCTGGTGACTTCCTTCGGGTAGTTTTCCTTATTTCCTCATCCAGACTTTTCATGAAGAATCGCCGATTATATACTTGAGTTAACTCATCAGTGATAGCCAATTCATTAAGCAGTTTGGTTTTTTCCTCAAGTTCTATGGTTCTTTCTCTGACTAATTCTTCAAGTTTCTCTTTCTCTCTCTTTATTTTGTTAATTCTATACCTATGACCCGCAAAAACTAAAAACAGGAAACCTATAGCTGACAGTCCGATAAACCACCAAGTTTCCCAGAAAGGGGGCAGAATTATAAAAGATAATTCAGTCGGAGCTTCTGACCAGTAGCCATCTCCATTTCTTGCCTTGACTTTAAAAGTATAACGACCATTATTTAAATTTGTGTACCTTATCTCTCTTTTTTCAGTAATCTCTGACCAATCTTTATCATAACCTTCAAGCTTATATTGATAGCGAACATTTTGCTCATCTTTAAAGGATAAACCAATGTAGGAGAATCTCACATTATTCTTTTTATATTCAAACTTCAAATTCTCTTTTTGTTCAGTGAATGAATCATTGACAAAAAACTTCTCTATGTATACTGCTGGAGGCAATTTATTTGGAATATCATTTTCAGGAATATATTTGGTAACTCCTCTGTTAGTACCAAACCATATATTTCCCTGGTTGTCGAGATATAAAGAATTCGAGCTGCCTGGTTCATTACCGATTAATCCACTTTTTTTATCATAAACTTTTATTACTTTTTGGCCATTAAATACATTCAGCCCTTTATTTGTTGCTAACCATAAATTCTCTTTATATTCTAAAATAGAGCCGATAGTATTATCGTTTAGACCATTTTTGGTGGTATAGAGAGTAAATTTCTTCCCTTCATATTTATTTAGCCCTAGGGCTGTTCCAAACCATAAAATACCCTTCTTATCCCTAAAAATCGTATATACACTGTTGCTTGACAATCCATCATTAGTAGTGTAATTTATAAACTTTTTGCCATCAAAACAGGAGGCTCCTCCACCTTCAGTCGCAAACCAAAATTTATTTCCATCTTGGTAAACGAATAGAACATAGTTGTTAACCAGACCATCTTCAGTGGTGTAATTTATAAATTTTTGACCATTAAACTTGCTCACTCCCAGAGTGGTGGCTATCCATAAAAATTTCTCAGTAGGCAAAATGTCTATAATATAATTATAAATCAATCCATCCTTTGTGGTATATTTTTCAAACCTCTCGCCATCAAAACTGTTCAACCCCTCAGATGTAGCAATCCAGAGTTTTTTCTTAAATTTAGTCAAATCCCAAATCTCATCGCTCAATAATCCATCTTTAGTAGTGTAAGCAGTAAAATCAGTATCAAATTTTATTAAACCATTTTCATGTGTTCCAAACCACACTGAATTTTTATATTCATAAATTGACATTACTATCTCATTTTCTAAATAACTTAAAAATTTGTCAGAAAGAATCTTGCTTATTCCATAATTGGTAGTTAACCAGACTGAATTTTCTCTATCTATTAGAATAGAAAAAATTAGATTATTTATCAAACCATTTTCAATGCTATATCGTTGAAAATTATTCTTATTATACCTGATGATTCCATTTCCTATGGTTCCAAACCATAAGTCTTTGCCTGAAGCAGCACAATAAATATCATCTTCTGGGAAATAATTGGTGAATTCATTATTTTCAAATTTAAATAGACCTTTATCCCTTGTTCCTACCCATAAAATGGAATCCTGTTTTAATAGAGCTTTTATAGTCTTGCCATAAAGTCCGTCTTTTTCTCCATAATTGATGAAATTTTTCCCGTCAAATCTGGAAAGTCCGCCTCCCCGAGTTCCTATCCACAAATAAGACCCATCAGACAGGAGGGAATAAATATAATTATGGGGTAAGCCATCCTCTGTAGTATAAGTAATAAATCTTTGACCTGCCTGTCCCGAGTACTCGGGATCGAATCTGGAAAGGCCTCCTTCACTTGTACCAAACCATAAATAGCCTTGAAATTTTACTCCACACCACACAACGCCGCTGCCTAATCCATCTTTAGCAGTATAATTTTCAAATGTTTTGCCATTAAACCGGCTGATTCCATTATTAGTTGCACTCCATATAATTCCCTCATCCTCTAATATAGTTCTAACTACATTATTTGCTAAACCGTCTGCAACTGTATAAGTAATAAATTCAGCTCCATTATATTTGGCCAGACCTCCTGTTGTTCCGAACCAGATATATCCTTTACTATCTTGCAAACTGCACCAGACTTGAGCAGCTGGTAGGCCATCATCAATGGTGTAATTTTTTATGTGGAGTTTCTGAGCCAGAACACTACTAACTGAGATTAAAATTAAGAAGAAAAACCAGAGCTTTTTCATTTTTCTTTTATATTATGGGATTATCCATATTTTTGCAGAAAGTTCAAGTGAAGCCCTTTTTTCTCTAAATTGTGTAATAATTATAAACTAAAAATAGAAAAAATACAAATCAAACAAAAAGTGCCTATGTTCCTAAGTGCTTGAGTTCATAGGCACATAGGCACCTATGCACATAGGCACAATTAAGAATATTTTTCTTTTAAATAAAGATAAACCGGAGCAGCGGAGATGATTAAGAGAGGAATAATGTAGCCAAGAATAGTGGGTAAAGGTCCAAGGTAATTTTTTTCTAAAGGAGGGGTTAAAGGAGCATTGAAAATTATATCAAAGTAAACAAATGTATAAAGACAAAAACCCAATGCTCCGATTAAATAAGCGAATTTAAGCCTGAAATATAAAAGAATAAAAGAAGCTACAATTGTAAATAAAACAACTAAAATTCCCATTGGAATTCGATGAGATGGAATAACATCGTCGTAGCCAACTAATACATAGGGAATTGCTAAAGGAAGAAGAAAGAGTAAAGTCAATTTTATATCTTTTCTGGAGATGAGATAAATTAGAAAGATAAGAATTGCAAACAAAAGGATTATAGGTAATATAGGAGATAAGTAGTAAGAGAAAAAGAATAATAACTGGAGAATGATGACATTTAAAAACCCTAACCATGTAACTGTCCAACAAGGCACGCCTTTTAATAAGGCGTAAGTTGAAATTATTATAACAGCAATCCAAAATAGAGCAAAAAAATAGGAACTTCTATCTAATGTTTTTGTCTCTACTAACAATATTATAGGCAAGCTAAGGATAAAAGGGATTGTTCCTAATAGAGCATCTAAAAACCTATTTTCTGAAAATCGACCAAAGCCATGAATCCATTGTAATTTTCGGGCAATTTTTGAGGAGCTACCAAAAATTTTAACAGCTCTTTTTTGAGCTTCTTCATGAGATAATCCTTGTTTTAGATATTCCTGAGCTGATTCAAGCAAATGAGAGTTTATCTCTTTTGAAATATCTTCTTTTTGAGCAGAGTTTAATTCCAATTTTTTTAATACTTCGCCAATATATTTTTTAATCAATTCAAGCATAGTTTGATACCTCCTATTTTGTAGCGCAGAGATTTACTTGCGCCGTTTTACGATATCCTCCACGTTTGTCTGGGAAAAACCTTGCTTGCTGCAAGCGGGCCACCGCTACAGCAAGGCTAAAGCCTTGCCCTACACCGCCCATCGTCCATCGTCTATCGCCCATCGTCTATCGCCTATCGTCCATTTCCTCTAATTATTATTTGAAAATCCAGGGTGTTTAAAAATGTTGACAAACTTTGAGAAAATAGATGCCATTCCTTGGCAGTCTCTTCTAAAAATTTTAAGCCTTTCCTAGTTGAATAATAATATTTTCTTTCCCGGATTTTGGTTTCCCGCCATTTACCTTTAATTAATCCCTGATTTTCTAAGCTGTGTAGAGCTGGATAAAGCGAACCTTCCTGTAAATTAAAATAACCTTTGCTTCTTTTTTCAATCTCTTTTATCATTTGATAGCCGTACATTGGTTTTTTTTAATAGAGATAGAATTAGTAGCTTAGTTGATCCTCTTTTAAATTCACGAAAGAATCTTAACATTAAATACCTCTTGACACTATATATGTATGCAAAAATTTTTCCTTCGTCAAGAGAAAAAATGAAAATAAAAATTCAAGTTCTTCCCCATAATTAACCTCTTCTGCTTTCTGTTTTCTGTCTTCTGACTTCTGTTATAAATCAGTTTACACAAGTAATAATTTGTGGTAAAAGATTAAAGAAAATCATATTAAAAAAGGAGTAATAATAAATGTGTGAACCAAAAGAAATTTATATTGTTAGTGCTGTGAGAACAGCGATTGGAAGTTTTTTAGGGACTCTTAAAAACTTTACAGCTCCAGAATTAGGAGGGGTTGTGATAAAAGAAGCAATAAAGAGAGCAGGAATTAAGCCTGGGGAAGTTGATGAAGTAATCATGGGGAGTGTTGTCTCAGCTGGAATAGGCCAGGCTTCAGCCAAACAGGCTGCAGTTAAAGGAGGACTTCCTTACACGGTCAGTTGTTATGCGGTGAATAAAGTATGCGGTTCAGCTCTTAAAGCTGTGGCGTTAGCTGCTCAGGCCATTCAGGTCGGAGACAAAAATATTGTTGTTGCTGGAGGAATGGAAAGTATGAGCCAGGCCCCTCATTTAGTCTGGAAAGTGAGAGAAGGAGTAAAATTTGGTGATCTTAAAATAGTAGATTCAATGATTAAAGATGGCTTGTGGTGTGCTTTCCATGACATTCATATGGGGATGACTGGAGAAATTATTGCTGAAAAGTTTAATGCTACCCGTGAAGAGCAGGACGAATTTGCTTATCACAGTCAGATGAGAGCTGTTAAAGCGATAGAACAGGGTTATTTTAAAGATGAAATAGTTCCCGTTGAAATTCCCCAGAGGAAAGGAGAACCAATTATTTTCTCAGTTGATGAACAACCGAGAAAAGATACTACCTTTGAGAAGTTGGCTAAACTAAAGCCCGTATTTAAGAAAGATGGAACAGTCACTGCCGGGAATGCTTCCACTCTGAATGATGGAGCAGCAGTAGTAGTGGTTGCTTCTGACGAGGTAGTTAAAGAAAAAGGATTTAACCCGATGGCTCGCATTTTAGGCTATGCGACCAATGGGGTTGAGCCCTCAATGGTGATGTATGCTCCTAAAGGAGCAATTGAGAAATTACTGGCTAATCTTGGCTGGAAAATTGAAGATGTGGATTTGTTTGAAATAAATGAAGCTTTCTCTTCCCAGTTAGTCGTTTTAATAAAAGAATTAGGCTTAGATAAGAATAAAGTGAATGTTCATGGTGGAGCAGTTGCTTTAGGGCATCCTATCGGAGCAACTGGAGCCAGAATTTTGACTACCCTTATATACGCTTTAAAAAGAAAAGGAGGCAAAAAAGGAATTGCTGCTCTCTGTTTAGGAGGCGGAGATGCAGTAGCCATGGCTGTGGAAATAACCTAACATGAGGCAGGACGCAGGAAGCAAGAAGCAGGACAATCTTGCACCCTGCATTTTGATGGTAGTGTCAAAAATGATATGAAAGAATATGAAACCACAGAGAACACAAATGAATGAAGAATCCCAAATTACAAATCCCAAATTACAAACAAATTCTAAATTCCAATGTTCAAAATCCAAAACTAATTTGTTTTGTTCATTTGGTATTTGGTTATTAGATATTGTTTGGGATTTGATGCTTGGGATTTGGGATTTAATAAAGTGTATGGTCTCTGTGGTTAAATTTGACAATACTCATCTTGATTATAAGGAGGAATAATGGAAATTAAAAAAATAGGTATTGTTGGTGGTGGCACGATGGGCACTGGAATTGCCCAAGTGGCGGCCACCGTAGGTTATCAAGTAATACTTCAGGATATCGCTCAGGAAATGATTGAGCGTTCTTTAAAAAATATAGATAAAAGTTTGTCAAAATTAATCGAAAAGGGTAAAATTGAAGATGATAAGGAAAAAATATTAGAGAAAATTGAGACTACTACTGATTTAGATTCAATGAAGGAAGTAGATTTCGTGGTTGAAGCAGTATTTGAAGATTTTGAAATAAAAAAATCAGTTTTTGAAAAATTGGATAAGCTTTTGAAACCGGAAATAATTCTAACCTCCAACACATCTTCTATTTCCATTACTAAATTAGCCTCAATTACCAATCGTCAGGATAAAGTGATGGGTATGCATTTTATGAATCCAGTTCCTTTGATGACCTTAGTGGAACTAATTCGAGGAATGGCTACTTCAGAAGATACATTTCAGACAGTAAAGTCCATTGCTGAAAAGATGGGGAAGGTCCCAGTTGAAGCCAATGACTTTCCTGGATTTATATCAAATAGAATATTAATGCCCATGATTAATGAGGCAGTTTATGCTTTAATGGAAGGAGTAGGAACAGCAGAAGCAATAGATACTGTTATGAAGTTAGGAATGAATCATCCCATGGGCCCATTATCTTTGGCTGATTTAATTGGACTTGATGTTTGTCTCCATATAATGGAAGTTCTTTATGATGGATTTAAAGACCCAAAATACAGACCCTGTCCTTTATTGAGGAGGATGGTCGATGCTGGATATTTGGGTCGGAAAACAGGCAAAGGATTTTATGAATATTAAAAATTTATATATTTGAGGGAAATAAATGAAAAAGGAAGAGAATGATCAAAAAAAATCTGACCGTACACGAGCAATAGAAGCTGCTTTATCTCAGGTTGAGAAGCAGTTCGGAAAAGGTTCGATTATGAAATTAGGCCAGAAAGAGGCTGCTGTTTCTATTCCAGTTATTCCTACTGGCTCAATTTCTTTCGATTTAAGTTTAGGTATTGGCGGTTTTCCTCGGGGAAGAGTAGTTGAAATATTTGGTCCTGAAGCAACGGGAAAAACAACTTTAGCTCTCCATGTTTTAGCTGAGGCTCAAAAACAAGGTGGGCAAGGTGCATTTATTGATGCTGAGCATGCTCTTGATCCAGAGTACGCGGCCAAAGTAGGAGTAGATATAGATAACTTATTAATCTCCCAGCCTGATTACGGAGAACAAGCTCTGGAGATCGCCGAAATACTGGTTCGGAGTGGGGCAGTTGATGTAGTAGTGGTTGATTCTGTTGCTGCTCTTGTGCCTAAAGCAGAATTAGAAGGAGAAATGGGAGATGCTCATATGGGACTTCAAGCCAGACTAATGTCTCAAGCACTGAGAAAATTGTCGGGAATAGTTAGTCGGTCAAAAACTTGTTTTATTTTCATTAATCAGATGCGAGAAAAGATAGGGTTTTTCTTAGGGAGTCCTGAAACCACAACTGGAGGAAGAGCTTTAAAATTTTATGCTTCAATGAGAATTGATATCAGGAGAATCACTACTCTTAAAGATGGAGATGCAGTTATAGGTAATCGAGTCAAAGTAAAAATTGTCAAAAATAAAATGGCTCCTCCTTTTAAAGAAGCTCAGTTTGATATTATTTATGGAGAGGGAATTTCAAAAGAAGGTGATTTACTTGATTGCGGCGTAGAGTTTGGGGTGATAGAGAAAAGTGGCACCTGGTATTCCTATCAAGGAGAGAGATTAGGACAAGGCAGAGAAAGTGTGAGGAAGTTACTCAAGGAAGATTCTGCCCTTTTTGATAAAATTAATAAGGAAATCCATCAGAAAGTAGGTTTGCCAGTTTAAGCTTAATGTCCCTTCAGTAGTAATCGAATGGGAGAGACTAACTATAGTTAACAATAAATAGCTGATACCAGAGAGTCGATGATTAATTAATATATTCTTTTAAATATTTTCCCGTGTATGATTCCTTATTCCAAATAATTTCTTCAGGTCGTCCTTGAAAAATAATTCCTCCTCCTTTTTCTCCACCTTCAGGTCCTAAATCAATTATAAAATCAGCGCATTTTATTACTTCTAAATTGTGTTCAATAACAATTACTGTATTTCCTTCATCGACCAATTTCTGAAGACATTTTAATAATTGGGCAATGTCTTCTAAGTGTAAACCAGTAGTTGGCTCGTCAAATAAGTATAAAATTTTTTTTCCTCTTTGATAAATTAAATGATGGGCTAATTTTATTCTCTGAGACTCTCCTCCAGAGAGGGTTGTTGTCGGTTGGCCAAGCTTTAAATAGCCGAGTCCAACCTCATAAAGTGGAATTAATTTTTCAATAATTTCTGATTGATCTGAAAAAAAGTCTATTGCTTCGGAAACACTCATTTCTAAAATTTGGTCTATGTTTTTCCCTTTATATTTAATTTCCAGTATTTCGGATTTAAATCTTTTTCCTTGGCAGGCTTCACAGGTAAGAACCACATCAGACAGAAATTGCATTTCTACTATTTGCTGGCCAGCTCCTTTGCATTCTTCGCACCTTCCTCCCGGAACATTGAAAGAAAAATATCCTGGTTTGCAACGAAGAGCTTTTGCTTGTCTAGTTTGGGTCAATAAGTTCCGGATGCCATCCATTGCTTTGACATAAGTAGCTGGAATGGAGCGGGGGGAAGTACTGAGAGGAGATTGGTCAACCATAACTACTTTGTTAATTTTTTCTTTTCCTCTGATTTCTTTGAATTCTTCTTTTTCTTCCCCTTTCAACCCCTGATATAAAACATTATAAACTAAGGTACTTTTTCCTGAACCCGAAACTCCTGTAACACAGGTAAAAGTTTGTAAGGGAAGTCTTACATTAAGATTTTTTAAATTATGCTTGGTTGCCCCCTCTATTTCAATAAAATCTGAACCAATAGGTCTTTTTTTAATGGGAATTTTTATCTTTTTTTCATTTTTTAAATATTGAGCGGTTAAAGAATTATTCTCCTTTAAAAAATCAGAAATAGAGCCACTATAAATGACTTGTCCCCCATATTCACCTGCGCCAGGTCCTAAATCAATAATATGATCTCCTGATTTTATTATTTCTGGATCATGTTCAACTACGATGACTGTATTACCTATATCTCGAAGAGATTTTAATATATGAATCAATCTTCTGTTATCTCGAGGGTGAAGTCCAATACTCGGTTCATCAAGTACAAATAATGTTCCCACTAAAGAAGCACTCAGAGCTGAGGCTAAATTTATCCTTTGAGCTTCACCTCCACTTAAAGTGAAGGTCATTCGATCTAAAGTAAGATAATCTAAACCCACCTCCAGCAAAAACTTCAATCTATTCTGGATTTCTTTTATTAATTTTTCAGCGATCTCTTTCTGATGAGGTTCAAGCTTTAATTGGTTGAAAAAATTATAGGATTCTTTCACTGTAAGTTGAGCCAATTCTCCAATAGAAAGCTGGTTAATTTTATAAGCTAAAGCCTTTTTATTAAGTCTTGTTCGCTGGCATTCGGGGCAGGGAATAAATTTCCGATAACGGCTTAGAAAAACTCTTACTTGAACCTTATATTTTTTGCTCTCCAGCCAATTAAAAAAACCTTTTACTCCATAGTAGCCATTTCCACCTTCTAAGATGAAATTTTGTTGTTCAGGAGTTAGTTCTTTAAAAGGAATATCAACAGGAATGTTTCTTTCTTTGGCTTCGATTAATAGTTCTTCCATTAACTCTTGAGAGGCTGGTTTTGTCCAAGGTTCGACGGCTCCTTCTTCTAAAGATTTATTCTTGTCAGGGACAATTTTATCTTCATCAATGACTGCTAAATCACCGAATCCGTGACACCGGGGACAGGCACCATAAGGGCTGTTAAAAGAAAATAGATTAGGGAAAGGATCTTGGTAAGGGATATTACATCTCTTGCACTCGAGTTTCTCCGAAAAGAGAAATTTTCTTTCTCCTATGTCTTCTGCAATAATGACCTTGCATCTTCCTTTTCCTTCTCTCAAAGCTATTTCTAAAGAATCGACCAGTCTCTCTCTCTCTTCTAACTCTAATGATAGTCTATCCACGAGCACATCTATTTCTTGAGTTGAATTAAAATCAATTTTATCGAGAGAAATAATTTCTTTGTTTTTTAGAACCCGATGAAACCCTTTTTTTCTTAGAGGAGTGGGTTCTTTATCTGTTTTCCAGGAAAAGGTAATAAATAGTTTTGTTCTTGTGGGTAAAGAAAATAAAGTATCTACAATTGAATCAATGGTATCTTTTACTACAGGTTGACCACATTTGAGACAATGTAAAATTCCTATTCGAGCATAAAGTACTCTAAGAAAATCATAAATTTCAGTAACTGTTGCTACAGTGGATCTTGGATTTTTGGTAACAGCTTTCTGCTGAATAGCAATGGCTGGAGTAATTCCTTCAATTAAATCTGCATCAGGCTTGTCCATTCTTTCTAAGAATTGTCGAGCGTAGGCTGAAAGAGATTCAATATAACGTCTTTGTCCTTCAGCATAAAGAGTGTCAAAAGCCAAGGAAGATTTTCCTGAACCACTAACACCAGTAATAATAATTAATTTATTTAAAGGAAGGTCTAAATCTATATTTTTTAAGTTATGAACTCTGACTCCCCGAAGAATAATTTTTTCTTTCATTATATCTTCATATCTTCAAAAAATCATAATTATAAATTTTTCTCAAATTAAAGTATACTCAATAAATTTTATCTTATCAATTTTAACTCGGATTGAGGTAAAAATTAACTGATTTTGGGCTTGAAAATAGTTTTTTCTTTACCTATCTATTTGAAAAAGGAGAGAATTTAAGGTATAAAAATATTGAGAGAACAGGAACAATGAAAAAATTACTTCTTCCTTTCTTATTAAGGGATATCTATCGGAATAAAAAAAGTGGTATAGTAGAATTTAAATACAAGGATATTGAAAAAAAACTTTATTTAAAAAAGGGCTATTTAATTTTTGCTGAGACTAATCAGGAAGAAGAGAAATTTGGAAAGATACTTTTGGATTCAGGGAAAATTTCTGAAGAGAGTTACCAAAACATCCAATTGTATTTGAGAAAAGATAAAAAAATTGGAAAAGTTTTAGTTGAGAAAGGAATTATTTCTCCCAAAGATTTATATGAGATGTGGATTCACCAAATGGAAGAAATTGTAATTAGTATGTTTCCCTATTTTGATGCTGAATTAGAATTTAAAGAAGAGGAGATTGAACTTGCTCGAGAAATATCTTTTAAAATTAGTGTGCCATTTTTAATTGTTAAAGGAATAAGAAGGATGGACTATTCTCCTTTGATAGAAGAACTGGTAGGGAAGGGCATTCCTTACTTAAAAGCAAAAGAACCGATTTATTTTTTGAATGATTTTGAAAAAGAACTTTTAAAAGTGATAGATGGTTTTGCTCCTGTGAAAGAATTATTACCAAGAATTAGTCTCAGCTTGGAAGATTTCTGGAAGAGCATATTTCTACTTTATTCTTCAGGAATAATTGATTTTAAAGAAGAAGGAGAAAGAATAGAAGAAGAAAAGGAAGAAAGAAAAGAAAAAGAGAGAGGAGAAATCCCATCTGAAAAAGAGAGAGGAGAAATTCCATCTGAAAAAGAGATTGAAGAAGTTTTAGCCTTAGAAAGAGAACTGGCAAATTTAAACTATTATCAAATTTTAAGGATTCCTGCTTCAGCTACTCCGGAAGAAATTAAAAAATCTTATTTTTCATTAGCCAAACTGTATCATCCGGATAAGTTTGGCAGAAATGTTTCTCCAGAAGTGATAAAAAAAGCTCAGAAGGTTTTTATTCAGATAACAAAGGCTTATCAGGCTTTAATAAACCACCAAAAAAGACAAGAATATGATTCCGGTGAAAGCAAAGAAGAAGGAAAAGATTTATCTAAACTATGTGAAATGAAATTTCGACAGGCAAAAACACTTTACCGTCAAGGAAAATATAAAGATGCGATTGCCTTGTTGGAAGAGGCTATTAGAATAAAAAAAGATAAAGGAAATTATTATCTTTTGTTGGCACTTGCTCAATCAAAGATTCCTCAGCTTCATAAAAAAGCTGAGGAAAATTTTTCGGAAGCAATAAAGTTAGAGCCCTGGAATCCAGAGAATTATGTTGGGTTAGGCCTACTTTATAAAAGTGAAAATATGATTATCAGAGCAAGCAAACAATTTGAAAAAGCATTAGCTATTAATCAGGATCATCCAGTAGCCAAGAAAGAGTTGGAATTAATTAAAGGAGAGGAAAAAAAACTTACTCTCCAAGATATTCTAAAAGGAGATATCTCATCATTTTTTAGAAAAAAGAAGAAATAGAAAATTTATTTAAGAACTTTCAAATCAGTCAATTTTTGAAATGACTAATAAGAGGGTTTTCAAATAATCCTGACAAAGAGAAGATATATAATAAAAATTTCAAATTCCAAACTACAAATTACAAACAAATTCCAAATTCCAATGTTCAAAATTCATCCCGAGTGCTCGGGATGGTCATTTGGTATTTGGTCATTGGATATTGTTTGTGATTTAGTGCTTGGAATTTGGAGTTTTAACTTTTGTGGGGATGAACTCAATCCCGAGTACTCGGGGACAAAGACCTTGTCAGTATTGGGTTTCTAAAGATGAAAAGGCTCAGTAAAAAGAGAGGGGTCTTACGAAATCAGGCCTAATCTTGTTTTTGCATCTTTAAGTAACTTTTCAAATTCCTCTTTAGTGCCTTTCTTTTTGTTAAAATAGAGATGCTCGAGTAATTTCTTTGCTTGCCCGGATATATTTCCGTTATTTAACACAGTAGCTTCAGCCAAATAATTTATTGCTTCATCGAGCCTGGTTTCGTCTTTAGCAAGGATAATTCCAATATTATAAGCTATGTCTGAATGCCGATATTTATTATAGGCTCTTTTGAAGTAAATTAAAGCTTGCTCTTTTTTCCCATTTCTATAAAGAGCTTTGGCATAATAATAAGTTGATTCATAATCTTTTAAAACAGAATAGGCAATTGAACAAGCGTTTTCAGCTTCCTTATAACGCTTAAGATTATAGCACGTCTTAGCTACTTTTTTAAGGTCTCGAGCAATTTGCTGGTTTTTTAAGATATTGTAGGCTTTAATTAGGTAATCAACTGCTTGAACATCTTGGTTAAGTTTTCTTAGAGTAGAGGCTTTGGCATAATATCCTCCTCCTAATAACCGCTGCCACTGTTTCGGCGTTGTCGCAGTAGAATCTCTATTAACATTTACTTGAGCTAATTCAATTGCTAAGTCGGCATATCTTTTTGCCTTTTCCAGGTTTTGTCCTAATTCAGTATAAGAACCTGAAAGGACAATATATAATTGAGTTTTAGTAAACTCATCTAAATCTGAAAAAGAGAGAGCTTTCTCTCCATATTCAATGGCCCGAGAATAGTCTTTGCTTGTTCCTGGCATCAAGGCTAAATTTGCATAGACATATTTTTCATATGGTGTTCCTTGTCCACTATATTTACTCAGGAATTCTTTGAAAAGCTGGATTTTTTTAGCTTGTTTTTGTTCAGTTGCTGCTTTTAGATATAATTGGTATGCTTCATCAATTTGAGCAGTCAAAAAATTTGTAATAAATGAGAGAAGAATAGTTATTCTCAGAACTTTTTTCTTCATTCTCCACCTCTCTTTTTTACTTATTTTATTATAATACATTATTAACGAATTCCTTGTCAAGACACCGAATTGAAGCTTTACTGAAATTATAGTATAAAAGTAAAATATTTAGTTT
>JBHIEE010000013.1:0-36879 GCA_046760445.1 Candidatus Aminicenantia bacterium | reverse complement strand
ATTATACATTTTAGGACTAATAGTAAAAAAATCGGGTTTTATTATCGCAAACTGATTAAAGAGTTTCGTTATTTTTTCTAGTGAAATTTTAGGTATTCTGAACTTAGTATTAACTATTTTCTCTAAGTACAAATGGCCATTCATAGCAGTATTCTCGTATTTTTTATTGATATAACTTGCCAAAATTTCGTCATCAACTAAAATAATAAAAACGCATCCTTTAACATTAAAAAAATTTTTAATTGATTCTAAAAGTCTTATTGCATTATCAGGGTTGCATCTATCCAATTCATCAACAAATATGGCAACTTTCCCCTTTTTCTTATTTTTGATTATTTGATTAATTAAATCTTTGAAATCATTTCTTGCTTTTCCCAATTTATCAAAATATTCAGAATATTTAAGGAAATTCTCATCGACATATTTTTCAAAGTTTATAAAATCTTTTACAGATAATAATTTAACAGTTGCTAATTTTAAGAATATATCTGAAAATGACATTGTTAGCACAGAAAAAATCTTCTTAGCTTTTTCACCTTTAAATCCTGCGGTTTTAAAAAGTTTATTCAATAGTGGAATCAATAAACCAGCTTGTTGCTCATTTTCCCAAGCATTAAAATCAATTGGAAATATTGTTGTATTTGGATCATTTTCTATACTTTCAATTATGAAATTTTTCAAAGTAGTTTTTCCTGAACCCCAGCCTCCATATATTCCAATAGGATGGGGCGATTCAATTTTTTCTAAATAATCTTTAATTAACTCTAAAATTTCAGAAAAATCATATAAATCGTGTTTAATTGTTATTTTAGGATTTGGATCAAGAATAAGTTCTTCAGCGGATACTTTAGATTTTTTTTGGTTTAATTCCATGTTATTTTTTATTTATCTTCTTTCTCAACTTATAGCACAGAGAAGAACTTAAAGTCAATTGAAACTAATAGCAATTAAAACAGTCAAAAATTATGTGGCTAAATGTAATATTTAACGAGATTACCTAATTGTGACCAAATTGTGACTGTCTGAGATTACATTAGGTTAAATTTGGTAGACTTCTGTTAACTTAGATTAAACTTGAAAATTGTTGTGTGGATTGACTATTCTTTTAATTACAAGGGGTTAGGGGATGGTATCAATTCTTATCCAGAGTCATGTGCTCTCCCTTAGAATAGACTTTTCCATCAAATTTCGGTTAACAAATAGTTAACAAAATTGACCGAAATAGCTGAAATTATGGTAAGGTGGCTGAAAGTTAAGTTAAAGGAAAACGCTTATCAGGATTGAATTTTCTCATGCTGACAACACTTCTCTGGAACCCCTGACCTCAGCGTTGCGAACGCCGCGCTCTCCCACTGAGCTAACCGCCCTTTTTCAAATTTATTCTATAATAAGAGATTTTTCAGCCTGAAGGCTGAACTCCATTATTTTACAAGTTTTTCATAGCCCTGGAAAATAAAGCTTAGAAAGAGAAGATTAAATTTAAATTCGAAGCAGTTTCTGAAAGTTGAATCGTATTAAAAGTAAATTTCAATTTCCGCAATCCTATTTACTTGACAAAGTAATTTTTTGTATTATATTAATAGTGTTCACTAAAGTGAATACTATTTGAGGGAAAATGCAGTGAAAGAGATTATAGAGAACTTAGAAAATTTTGGATTTTCTAATTATGAAGCAAAAGCTTATATTGCTTTACTAAGAAGTAAGCCAGTAACGGGCTATCAACTAAGCAAAATCTCAGGAGTTCCTCGTTCAAGAATATATGAAACCTTAGAAAGATTAGTCAAAAAAGGAGCAGTAGTTACTCTTCCCGGTGAACCAAATAAATATGCTCCAGTGAATAGTAATGAGTTATTAAATCGACTTAAGAAAGGTTATCGGAGCTCTTTAGATTTATTAAAAAAAGAGCTTTCTCATTTTAAACCAAATCAATTTATGGAAAGCATCTGGAACATCCAAGGTAGAGAGAATATTTTAGCCAAAGCAAAAGTAATGATTAATGAAGCAAAAGAATCAATTTATCTTACTGCCTGGGCTCAGGTAATCAAAGAAATAAAAAACGAATTAGAAGAAGCAAGTAAAAGAGGAATAAAAGTGATTGTTATTAGTTGTGGAGAGATCGAATTAAATATAAATACCCATTATCACCATGGATTTGAGGAACAGATTTGTCGAGCTGGAGGCAGTTCTATTGATTTAGTGATTGATGGCATAGAAGTATTAGTGGGAGAAACTCTGCCCCCTGATCAATGCCAAGCAGCTTGGTCTCGTAATATTGGATTAGTCTATATTACTGAGGAATATATACGACATGAAGTTTACATTCAAAAGATAATTAAGGGTTTAGGCAATGAACATTTGAAAGAGATAAATAGAGCTTTTAAAGAGGGACTAAAAGAGATACCCCATCGTCTTGAAGAGAGGATTCTGAGAAGAAGGTAGTGCCAAAAATAATATGAAAGAAATCACAGACAACACAGAGAAGATAAAATTCCAAATCACAAATCCCAAATTACAAATAAGCTCCAATGACCAAAATATCAATGAGCGTCCCGAGGACTCGGGATGATTATTTGGTCATTGGAATTTGGAATTTATTTGATATTTGGTACTTGGAATTTGAGATTTATTAAAGTGGCTTCTATGATTAAATTTGACAGTACTAAATAGGAAAGGAGGAGGCTAAATGAGTGATTTCAAGAATGAATTAAAAAATTTTGCTTTCAATAAAGGGGCTGACCTTGTTGGAGTAGCTTCTAAGGAAAGGTTTGAAGGTGCTCCAAAAGAACACAAGCCAGAAGATATTCTCTCTAAAGCAAAATCAGTAGTAGTTTGTGCTAAGAAGATACCAGAAGGTATATTAAATGGCATTCCAACTTCATACCAGAAAACTATGGATACTGTTCACTTTCAGCTTGATCTCTTAGCATATGAAATAGCTGTTTTTCTTGAACAGAAAGGTGGAATAGCCATTCCTGTACCCTCTGATGATCCTTACTGGGATTGGGATCCAGAGAATATCCGCGGCAGAGGTGATCTTTCCCACAGGCATGCTGCCCAGGCTGCAGGATTGGGAAGATTGGGCAAAAATTCCTTGCTTATTTCCCCAAAATTCGGGAATAGAGTGCATTTGGTCTCAATTGTAACTAATTTTGATTTAATGCCTGATCCTTTAATTGAGGAGGATCTATGTCCTGAAAGTTGTTTTCTTTGTATCAAAGCTTGTCTAGCAAAAGCGATTGAAGAAGGACCACGAATAAATCAGAAGAAATGCCGAGCAGTAATGTTTCAAAAAATAGTTTCAGGCACTACAGAAGCAATGATTGAAAAGTGCTGGGAATGCCGGAAAGTGTGTCGAGTAGGTATAAAATAGTGGGTTTTCAAATGATCCTAACAAAGAGAGAATATATAAAAATTCCAAATCACAAATCCCGTAAAGGGACGAGGTCCCCACGGGACTTTTCGTCCCAAATTACAAACAAATTCAAATATCTAATGTCCAAAATACAATCCCGAGTACTCGGGATTGGTTATTTGAATTTGGATGTTAGATATTGTTTGTGACTTGGTGCTTGGGATTTGTGATTTTAATAGAGATGAAGCCGAAAAATAGAACTTAAAAATCCTTGTCAGTATTAGGTTTTCAAAGTCGAAAACGCTCAGATAGTTTGGAGGGGAAAATGACAAGTTCTAAAAAATATTTTGCTAAAGTAGCTAAGAAGTGGGATGAGATAAGAGCTGGTTATTTTACTGAGGAGGTTCGTGAGATAGCTATTGCTAAAGCAGATTTAAGTTCAGAAATGATTGTAGCTGATGTAGGCACTGGCACAGGATTTATAGCAATAGGATTAGCTCCATTAGTTAAAAAGGTTTACTGTATTGATAATTCACCTGAGATGCTTAAAGTGGCTAAACGAAATTTAAGAAAATTTAAAAACATAGAACTAAAATTAGCTGATGGGCAGAATATTCCTTTGCAAGATGAAAGGCTTGATGCTGTTTTTGCTAATATGTATTTACACCACTCGCCTGATCCCTTAGCAGCGATTAAAGAGATGATGAGAATTCTCAAACCAGGAGGTAGATTAATCATCACAGATGCTGACAAGCACAACTATGAATGGATGCGGGAAGAAATGGCTGATATCTGGTTAGGTTTTGATCGAGAGCAAATAAAAACCTGGTTTTCTCAAGCGGGACTTAAAGAGATTAGAGTTGACTGTACTGGCAGTGATTGTTGTTCTGCTTCACACACGGGTGAAAAAGTTGCAATAAGCATTTTTGTGGCTACTGGAATAAAATGAAATCGAATAGGCTGAGGTTATTTCCTATAAGATTCTCTGTCTTTTTTCTTCTTTTTTGGTAAATCCTTACATTTCCACCAAGATACATTTAGAATAGCTCCTCTAAATATATATAATACACAACGGTCTACTTTACCTTCAATATCTTGCAATCGCTCGTATAATTCCTCGGGGTTTGATTTTTTCATTTGCTCTGGAGTTTTAATGCCAAGCAGGTAGAGTTTTTCTGCCATAACAGGACCAATATTAGGTAAAGTTTGTAAATTTTTGATTATTTCTCTTTCTTCAAGCCATTTGTCTAAAAATTTTCTCTTTTTAGATTGAACTACTTTCATTTCAGTTTTCTTGTTCTTCAAGCCACTTTTCAGTACCAATTTCTAAACGTCGCTTAAGGCTTTCTATATTTTGCTGTTTGTGTAAATCAGCTTGAGGATCATTTGGGTCTTTTGTCTCAAGATAGGTTTGATAAGGAAAATCAGAGCAAAGCCCACAGTGATCTAATTCTTTTTCATTCTTACAGCAAATATACATTGGACATTCCCCCCAGAAGAGCTTTCCTTTTTGCACTCCACAGCCTTGACACATTTTCTTTTTAAAATACTCACATTGACCACAATAAATACCACAAATACTAGCTAAATTTAAATTAGGCATGTTTATACCTCCTTAATTTTTTTCTCCCCCATAATATCAGATACTACTGACACCCCTATGTCAGTTTCTAAAATCAAAAATTTTTGAAGTTTGTATTTATTTATTTGAATTTTTTGTAGAGTAATTAGCTAATATTTTTTGAGTTTTATTCTGTATTATTCGGCAAAGAGACTCAGGGTAAAGAACAATTGCATCCTCTCCCCAGCTTAATATCCAACTTAATATTTGCCTAAAATCTCTTATTCGAAAAGACATTATTGTTCCTTTAGAAGTCTCTTTTTTATCTACATAACCAAAGTGAAGTCTTTCCCATACCCAACGCAAAATTTCTGGTTTAAAAAGAATTTTTACTTCTATTGATCCTAATTCCTCATTTACTTCCTCATTTATTTTTCTATCAAATGTTTCTTGAAGAATAGTTAATTTATTAATTCGATCCAAACGAAAATCCCTGTGTTGACCTCGTAAACGACAAAAACCTAAAACATGCCAGCGCCCATCATAATGAATTAACTGGAAAGGTTCTACCACTCGTTCTGTGCTCTCATCTTTGGTAAAAGAATGATAAGTAAGACGAACAGGATGTCGTTTAACAATAGCTTCCTGAAGAATTAGCCATTTAGGATCATCTAATTTGAGACCAGGTCGAGAAAAGGAATAAAAGCTCACAATTTCTTGTAATTTTTCTACCTCTTCTTTGCTTTCCTGAGGTAAAATTGCTTTTATTTTTCTTAGGGCTGATTGGATATTAGCTTTGAGATTTTTATCTTCTTTTGCATGACTTATAAGCATTCCTCCACCAAGAAAAAGAGCCTTTGCTTCCTGAGGAGTGAAACTTACTGGTGGTAAATAATATCCTTCCATAAGCTGGTACCCTTCACCAGGCAAAGACACAATAGGAACTCCTACCTCTAAAAGAGCTTGTATATCTCGATAAACAGTTCTTAAGCTGATCTCAAAAGTTTCAGCCAAATCCTTAGCACGTATTTTCTTTTTTGTTTCTAATAAAAGAATGTAAGCTAATAAACGATCAATCCGATTCATCTTTTATCTCCTTTTATATGTGATTTTTATTATATAATTTAAGTGAAAAATATCAATAGTTTGAGATTATATTTTTAAAGGAATAAACCACAGGTGAAATAACTTCTTTTACTAATTTATTTTTAAAGTTATAATTAATCTCCAATGTTTATTGGGCTGGAATATTTACTGAAGGAAAGAACCAACCTTTTAAGAGGAAAAAAAGTGGGGCTAATTATCAATCAAGCTTCAGTAACCAAGAATTTACGCTCAGCCTTTGATTTGTTTTATTCTTACCCTGAGATAAATTTAACAGCTATTTTTTCTCCCCAACATGGCTTAAAAGGGGAAAAGCAAGCCAATATGATTGAAAGTGCCGATTTTATAGATGAGCAAACAGGGCTTCCAATTTACAGTCTTTACGGAAAGACAAGAATTCCTACTAAAGATATGCTGGAAAATGTGGATGTTTTAGTTTTTGATTTGCAAGATATTGGAACTCGAGTATATACTTATATTTCAACCCTTGCTTATGCTATGCAAGCCTGCAAGAAGTTCAATAAAAAAATTATTGTCTTAGATAGACCTAATCCTATTACTGGACAGAAGGTAGAAGGTAATATTTTAGAACCAGAGTTCAGTTCTTTTGTTGGTCTTTTTCCCATACCAATTCGGCATGGAATGACAGTCGGAGAACTGGCTCTTTTCTTCAATCAGGAATTTAAGATTAACTCTGATTTAGAAGTCATTCCCATGCAGGGCTGGAAAAGGAAAATGTGGTATGACCAAACTGGATATCAGTGGGTCCCCCCTTCACCTAATATTCCAACTTTAGAAACAGCTATTGTTTATCCGGCAACAGTCTATTTAGAAGGAACAAATGTCTCTGAAGGAAGGGGAACAACTAAATCATTTGAGTTCTGCGGGGCTCCTTTTATTAACTCTCAGCAATTAATCGACCAGTTAGAGAAAGAAAATTTACCAGGGGTAATTTTCCGCCCAGTTGCTTTCCAGCCAACTTTTAGTAAATGGAAAGATGAGGTGTGTTATGGAATCCAAATTCATGTTGTTAATCGTAATATATTCCAATCAGTTAAGACTGGCTTAGCAATAATTAAAGCTATTTATTATCTTTATCCTGACAAATTCAGCTGGCGACTACCTCCTTACGAATATGAATACCAAAAATTGCCTTTTGATATTCTTTGGGGAACAGACAAAATAAGGAAGCAAATTGAAAACAATATCTCCATTGAAGACATAGAAAAAAGCTGGCAATCGGATTTAGAGAATTTCAAACAGAAGAGAAACAACTATTTATTATATAGTTAACAATCTTCCTCGCCTTATCTTCATCAATCAAACTTGAAAATTACAAGTCATTATAGTATAGTCAATCAAGAATGAAGGGTTTTTTACTTCCTTTCTTTTTTTTATATCAAAAAATATCTCAAATTAGAAATATATTTTATGACCACCAAATATTAAAATTAAAAAAGGTTGAGCTTCCTGTCATTAGCGTGGGCAACCTTTCTTTTGGCGGTTCAGGCAAAACGCCCTTTACTATTGCTTTAGCTGAAGATTTAGTAAGAAATGGTTATAAAACAGCTATCCTTTCTCGGGGATACAAAGGACTATGGGAAAAAAAGGGCGGAATTGTTTCCAATGGAAAAGAGATATTATGCTCCTGGAGAGAAGCAGGGGACGAAGCTTTTCTAATCGCAAAAAATCTTCCCCAAGCAGGAGTATTCGTGGGTAAGAATCGTGTAATCTCTGCTGAAAAGGCAATAAAATTAGGATTTGAAATAATTATTTTAGATGACGGATTCCAATATCGACACCTAGCTCGAGATGTTGACCTTGTGTTAGTCAATCCTTCCAATAATTACTTTTTAAGAGAACCACTCTCCTCCCTAAAAAGAGCTGATATAGTGTTATTCAGAGAAGAAATTGATTTGGAAATGGCAAATAGGATTAAACTTTTCAATCCTAATATAAGATTTTCTAAATATTCTCTTAACAGGCTAAATTTTATTGATTTGAATGAAAGTTCTATTATCCCAATTGATGCTTTCTACGGCAAAAAAGCCCTCGTTTTCTGTGGAATTGCCAATCCTTTAAGATTTAAAAAAGATTTAGAAGAGATGGGAATAAATATTAAATATTTTTTAAATTTTCCAGATCACTACTCCTATCCAGAATTTACCATTGCTAACATAATCGAGAAACGCAAAGAACTGAAGACTGATTTATTACTTACCACTGAAAAGGACGCTATTAAATGGAAAGAATATAGATTATCAAATATCCCTATTTATTATTTAAAGATTAAAATAGATTTAGCCGAAGATTTCTCGAACATTATATTATCACTTTTAGACATGCGGGGAGAATCTTGAAAGTAAGATACTTAATTGAATTTTTATTTTTTAAAATTTTTAAATTTATTCTTTTTTTCTTACCTCGAAAGTACTGTTTGCTCTTGGGAGGATTATTAGGCCGCTTTTATTTCTATTTGGATAAGAGACGACGGCAAATAGCCCTCTCTAACTTAGCTTCTGCTTTTCCAAATCAAAAAAATTCATTCGGTCTAAAAAAAATTGCATTAAATTCTGCTATTCATTTTGGACGGGTTTTTTTTGATTTAACTAAAAATTTTTTTCTAACCTCAGCTGAAAGAGATTCACTTATAGAAGTTAAAGGGAAAAAAAATTTACACCAAGCAATTAAACAAGGTAAAGGAATTATCTTTTTTACCGCTCATTATGGAAACTGGGAAATTGCTCCTTGGTTTATCTCCCGCTATGGAAAACTTAATGTTATTGCCCGACCTTTAGATAATCCATATTTAGAGAAAGAAGTGATCAAATTAAGGAGTATCCTGGGAAGCAATATTATTTACAAAAAAAATGCTTCAAAGAAAGTCCTTCGAGCATTGAAAAATAAAGAAATGGTTGCCATTTTAATTGACCAAAATGTGATGCGCAACCAAGCTGTTTTCGTGGATTTTTTCGGAAAAAAGGCAGCTACTACTCCTTCTTTAGCGACTTTTCATCTAAGAACTGGAGTACCAATAGTTCCACTTTTCTGTTATCCTCAGGAAAAAAATAAATATAAATTAATTATTTATCCACCACTTGGATTTCTTCTAACTAATAACTTTAGACAAGATGTATTGCAAATTACCCAAAAATGCACTAAGATAATAGAGAACGAAATTAAAAAAAATCCACAATACTGGCTTTGGTTCCACCAGAGATGGAGAACCAGATCCAAAGAATAAAATTAGGAGGTAGAGATGAAAAGTTTAATTGCTGGTTTGATTGGAATTAGTATTTTATTCTTAGGAATGATGACTAATACTCAGGGTAAATCTAATAAAATCGATAAACTTTTTAGTGCTTTAACCTGGTATGGCCATGCTGCTTTTAAAATCAAAACTGACAAAGTAATTTATATTGATCCCTGGCGGTTACCCAAATCAGCTGGAAAAGCAGACCTTATTTTGATCACTCACTCTCATTTTGACCATCTTTCTGTTGAAGACATACGCCAAATAAAAAAAGAGGACACCATAATAATAACTACTCCTGATGGAACCTCTAAATTAATGGGAGATGTAAGGGAAATTAGCCCTGGACAAGAACTTGAAGTATCAGGGATTAAAATAAAAGCAGTTCCTGCTTACAATGTTGATAAGGAATTTCATCCTAAAAGAAATGAATGGGTCGGCTATATTATTATTCTCGAAGAAGGAGGTATCTATCATACTGGTGACACTGATTTTATTCCAGAAATGAAGGAGTTGGGGCCAATAGATATTGCTCTCCTTCCAGTCGGTGGAAAGTATACTATGAATCCAGAACAAGCTGCTCAAGCAGCCAATGTCATCAAACCAGAGATTGCTATTCCTATGCACTATGGAGCAGGAGTAGTGGGCACTGAACAAGACGCCCAAAAATTCAAACAATTATTATCATCTAAAGTAGAAGTAAGAATTTTAACTCCTTCCAAAAAATAATTATAATGAGAACTAGCAGGAACTTCGACCAGTTAAGAGAGATAAAAATTATGCCCAATTATTTGGAATTCGCTGAAGGTTCAGCCTATATTGAATTAGGGAAGACCAAAGTGATTTCCACTGCCACAGTAGAAGAAAAAGTGCCTCCTTTTCTAAAAGGTAGTGGTAATGGCTGGATAACAGCCGAATATTCAATGCTTCCTCGGGCCACTGAAAAACGGAATGTAAGAGAAAGTGTTATGGGAAGAATTAGCGGAAGAACTCATGAAATCCAAAGATTAATTGGCCGATCCATGCGAGCAGTAGTTGATTTAGAATTGATTGGAGAAAGAACAATTTTCCTTGATTGTGATGTCATTCAGGCTGATGGTGGAACCCGGACAGCGTCGATTACTGTTTCTTGTGTTGCCTTAGCTTTGGCCCTGAAAAAATTACTTGATGAGCAAATTATAGATAAAATGCCTCTTAAAAATTTAGTAGCAGCAGTAAGTGTTGGTATTGTTAACCATGAAAAGTTATTGGATTTAGATTTTGATGAAGATTCACAAGCCCAAGTAGACATGAATGTTATCCAGACAGATAGTGGAAAAATAGTGGAAGTTCAGGCTACAGCAGAAAAAAGTCCTTTTTCTCTGGAGGAATTAAACGAGTTGCTAAGATTGGCTGAAGGAGGAATAAAAGAACTAACCCAACTTCAAAAACAGGCTCTAAAAGAAACCAGCCTTTTATTTATGGCTTATGAGTAACATATGGCAATAATTAAATTCAATCTCGAGTACTCGGGACCAAAACTCAAAATCCAAATGCCAAATGAATGTCAAATAACTAAATGTTAAATCCGTGAAGTGTAAAGTGTAAATCGTAAGGTATTATTTATCTCTTTACTCCTTACTCTTTACGATTTACGTTTGTCATTTGAGTTTTGTCATTTGAACTTTTTATTTTGCATATGACCATTAATCTTTAATATTAACTGGAAGATTCAGATATTCCCTTTTCAAGCTCTTCTGCTATCAGGTGAAGAACGAGAAGATGAATTTCTTGAATCCGAGGGGTGACGGTCGAGGGAACATCAATTAAAACATCAACCTTCGAAGCCAACTCTCCCCCCTTATCGCCGGTTAAACCCACGGTGAGCAATCCTTTTTCCCTTGCTTTTTGAATTCCTTTTATCACATTGGGGGAGTTCCCACTAGTAGATATGCCGATTGCTACATCTGACTTATTACCTAAGGCTTCAATCTGACGGCTAAAAATTTCATCAAAGGAAATATCATTGCCGATAGAAGTTAAAACAGAACTATCAGTGGTTAAAGCTAAAGCAGGAAGAGCTTTTCTCTTTTTAAAATATTTATTCACCAGTTCAGCAGCAAAATGTTGCGCCTGAGCAGCACTTCCCCCATTCCCAAAAACTATTACCTTCTTTTCTTGACTCAAAGCCTGTTCAATTTTCTTGATAGCTTGGCTCAAAACTTCTCGTTTGGTTTGAAAAAATTCTCTTTTTAAATCCTCAGTCTCTTCTATGAGATTTTCCCAGTCTATCATTCTTCCTCCTCTAAGTTAAAATCCTAAATCCTAAGTACTAATTCCTAAACAAATTCAAAATCCAAATGTTCAAAAATTCCAAACAGATTAAAGTAATTTTTGTTTTGAACATTTGTCCCAAGTACTCGGGAGGAATTTGTTTAGTATTTCGTCTGCCTGCCCTGTTTGCCGGCAGGCAGGCGCGGGCAGGAATTTAGAATTTAGTATTTTTATTCTTTTTTTATGCATATGTTGAAATTCACATATCTTGGCTTATTATCTCTCTTATTTGCTCGGCAAGAGATATTCTGTCCGCGTAATCCAGTCCCTTAGTAGAAATCGGCAAATGAAAGATTACTCTAACTTTTCCTGATTTGATAAAAAAACTTTTTTTAGGTAAAATATTTCGACTGCCTATAATAGAAATAGGCACCACAGGCACTCCGCTTTTTATCGCTAAAACAAATCCTCCTCGTTTAAAAGGAAGAAGAGCCCCATCCAAGCTTCTCGTTCCTTCGGGGAAGATAAGAAAAGAATAGCCTTTTTCCTTTATTTTTTCCACCGCTAAACCTATACTTTTTTTAGCTCCAAATTTATCCTGACGGTTGATTGGAATAAATCCTATCCTCTTCATTCCAGCTCCAACCAAGGGTACACGAAATACTTCTTTCTTCAATAAAACTCTCACTGGTTGAGGAATTAATTTAAAAAGTAAAGGACCATCAATAAAACTCTGATGATTAGCCATATAGACATAGGTTCCCCTTGGATCTATTTTCTCCAATCCCAAAACTTCTATCTTTACTCCAGAAATTTTCTGAGCTAAATTGACTGCTACCTCTCCTAATTTAAAGAGAGGCTTTACATTCCCTGTTATTCGAGAATATAAAATTAACGGAATACCAAAAAAAATGGCTAAAAAAAAGTAACCGATTAAAATTAAAATAGATTTCATTTAAGTCAGTTATATTTTAATTTTTTTTAAAAAAAATGCAAGTAAAGTAATTAAATTAATTATCTACTCTTAAAATTATCAAGATATGCCTCACTAAGCTTCGATAAATTCCAAATCTCAAATTCCAAATTCCAAACAAACTCTCTTCGGCCCGAAGGAGTGCTCGGACTGCGATGAGCTCGGTCGAATCGCACGAGGTGTGATTTGGTGCTTGCCCCGTATATCCCGAGTACTCGGGACTACGGGGCTTGATGTTTGGAATTTCTGCTTAGGAATTTCAAAATTCCGAAGCAGTAAAATTACTTTTTAACTTGACAGTATTATAAATTCAATATAACATTTTTTTTCACTAAATAATTTGAGAAAAAAGCTTCAAAGGAGGATTTGATGTCAATTATTTCCTGGTTGTTAGTTATTGGAATTATAGTCTTATTCTTGGCTCTCTTTTCCTTTTTTTTGGCCAAACAGTACCGAAAAGTAGGTCCTAATGAAGTTTTAATTATATCTGGAGGAAGAAAGCATACTATAGTTTTACCTGATGGAACAAAGAGGAAAATCGGTTATCGCTACCGCATTGGTGGTGGCACTCTGATTTTGCCTTTTCTGGAAAAAGCAGAAATTCTCCCCATCGAAGTTATTACTCTTAATATTAAGACGCCGGAAGTTTTAACCCGTGGAGGAGTTCCTCTAATGGCCGAGGCTTCTGCTCAAGTGAGAATAAATTCGGATGAGAATTCTATTCTTCTGGCAGCTGAGCAATTTTTGGGAATGGGTAGAGAAGGAATTCGAGAAGTAGCTCACACCATTTTCGAAGGGAAAGTAAGAGAAGTTATTGGCACTATGACTGTAGAGGAAATCTATCAGGGCCGTCAAGAATTTGCTGAAAGAGTCCGTGAGGCAGTAACAAAAGACTTTGCCAGGTTGGGATTGGTTATGATTTCCCTTGCTCTAAAAGACATAAGTGATACTCAAGGCTATCTTGATGCAATAAGCCAACCTCGAATTGCTGCTGTTAAGCGGGATGCAGCCATAGCTCAAGCTGAAACTGACAAAGAATCTATGATTAAAGCTTCTGAAGCTCGAAAAGAGGGTGAAATCGCTCGCCTTAAAGCTGAAGCTGAAATTGCTGGAGCAACCTGGGAAAACGAGGCAAAAAAAGCCGAATCTCAAGTAATGGTTAATAAGAAGAAAGCTCAAGCAGATTTGGCTTATGAGTTAGAACGACACCGCTTTAGCCAAGAAGTGAAAAGAGAAGAATCCAAAGCCAAGATTGTTGAAAAAGAGCAAGCGATTAAAATCGAAGAGTTCGAAATTGCTCGAAAGGAAAAAGAATTAGAAGCTACGGTGATTAAACCAGCTGAAGCACGAAAACATCAAATTATAGCTGAAGCTGAAGCAGAGAGTTTCCGATTGATCACAGAAGCTAAGGGTAAATCAGAAGCCAAAAAATTGGACAGCCGAGTTGAAGCAGAAAGACTGAAAGAACTTGGCTTTGCGGAAGCAGCGGCAATGCTTAAGAAAGCTGAGGCCTGGGGTAAGTATAATCAAGCGGCTATTTTCGAGATGTTCACCGATATTCTTCCCGATCTGGCGAAAGCAATTTCTGAACCTCTTTCTAAGGTTGATAAAATTGTTGTCATTAGTGGAGATGAGAATTTAGGAACTTCAAAAATAACCGGCCAAGTAGCCAATATCTTGGCTCAGGTACCAGAGGTAATTAACTCATTGACTGGTGTCGACTTTAAGAAGTTATTAAAAGAGAAACTTGTTCCTGAAGAAGAAAAAAAAGGGAAAAAAGAGAAAAAATAGTCGTCACCTGCTTTCTCAATTAAAATTAAACTAATTAGGAGAATGAAGAGAGGATGAGCGTCGCAGAAAGAATTTACAAGATCAGTCTTTCACCGACCCTAAAAATTATGAGCAAGGCCAAAGCAATGAAGGCTGAAGGTATTGATATGGTTGATCTCAGTGTGGGTGAACCTGATTTTCCAACTCCAGAAAATGTTAAGGAAGCAGCCAAGAAAGCTATTGACGACAATTTTACAAAATATACTGTTACTGAGGGCATTCTTGAACTAAAAAAAGCAATAATTAGAAGACTGAAGGAAGATCATCAACTGAATTACCTACCAGAGGAAATTATTGTCTCCACAGGAGCTAAAAGTGTCCTCTATCACTTAGTTCTTGCTTTGATTAATGAAGGCGAGGAAGTAATTATCCCTGCTCCCTACTGGGTAAGCTATCCAGAAGTAGTTACTTTGGCAAAAGGAAAGGCAGTAATTATCCCTGCCAAAGAAGAAAATGGATTTCTTATTACTCTCGAGCAATTGAAGGCAGCTATTTCTCCAAATACCAAAGCACTTATTCTCAACAATCCTGCAAATCCCACTGGTGCTTGTTATTCCCGGGATGATTTAGAGAATATAGCTGATATTATCCTTGAGGAAGATATTTATCTCATCTCTGATGAGATCTACGAAAAATTGGTCTACGATGATTTTCGCTTCTGCAGCTTTGCTTCTCTTTGGGAAGAGGTAAAAAAAAGGACAATACTTATCAATGGAGTATCAAAAGCCTATTCTATGACTGGCTGGCGTGTTGGATATGCTGCTGGCCCGGCAGAAATAATTGAAGGAATGGCCAGGATTCAGAGCCACTCTATTTCTCATGCTTGCTCTATTTCTCAGAAAGCTTCTATTGAAGCTTTAAATGGTCCTCAATATGAAGTCTCTAAAATGGTCGCCGAATTCCAGAGAAGAAGAAATTATGTGTTTTCCAGACTCCAGACTATTCCTGGAATTTCCTGTTTAAAACCTAAGGGAGCTTTCTATCTTTTTCCCAATATCTCATCTTTCTATGAAAAAGAATACAATGGTATGCAGATTCGGAATTCTTACGGGATGGCTTATTATCTTCTTAAACAAGCTAAGGTAGCAATTGTCCCTGGAGATGCCTTTGGGGCTGATAATTATATCCGCATTTCTTATGCTACCTCTATGGAAAATCTCGAGAAGGGAATGGATCGAATTATCGAAGCTCTCTCTAAGTTAAAGCCTGCCAGAAAAGTCAAACGAATTGCCTTAAACAATACTATTACCCGAGTTAAAAAGTCAGTGCCAATTGAATCAAATATTAGCTTTGAAATGAGAAATGCCCTTGTAGCTGAAGTAGAAGAGAATCTGAGCTATGACAACTATTACGAGTGGAATGCCAATATTAATGGTGTGGTCGTTCAATTGCGAACTAATGTCTCTCATCTATATGATTTCTGGATTGAGAATTGGTATCCAGCTCAATTAGAAGCTGATTTAGAACCTCATGGTGTGATTTATGCGATTGAAGGTATTCCTGGCCGAGAGCCAAGGACTTTCTACAATTCTGAAACAAAAACAGGCATTCTCATTAATTGTGATGGGTACTGGCCATTACGCAGTTTAGCTCTCGGATTAGTCACAGATGCGGCTGAGAGGCTGTTTAATGCTCACGCTGTGCGGGGTATGTCAGCTGATATAGAAGGCCGGGGGTTACTCTTTTTGGGACCACCTGGCACAAAAAAGACAGAACATTTTTATCAATTCCTCCAGTTAGATAAAGTTCGTCTGCATTCCAGCGAGGTTCTTTTTATCCGTTACGGAAGTGACACAGTAATCGCAGATAGTGTTGAGCGAAAATTTTTCATCCCGACCAATACGGTTGAATCTTATCCTAAGTTTGCTCCTCTCTTTGACCGAAGTAAATGCGAAAATGTAGTTACTCGAAAGGAAGAATGTAAAGATGCTGAATGCCTCCGTCAAGATAACTGCCGCTTAGACAGAGGTTCTCCTTATTGCTATAAAGCATCTAAGGAAGCTTATGCTATGCTTGATCCCTATTGGTTGGGGGGGTTAAAAAAACATATCAAGCGAACTGATATTCACTGGGTTTTGATTCTCCGTTATGATCCTACTTCTCCTATCCTTGAGGAACTGGAAATCGAAGATGCTGTTCGTCTTCTTGAATCAGGTCAGACTCCAGGATTAGCTCATCAATTAAGCACATTGAAAATTCAGCCTTTTTTTAATCCTCATCTTTTGTTGAAAGCTTCTGATAGGGTTGAACTTCAGAAAGAATTTTTCCATCAATTGTTTTCAGGAACAAAATTTTATTTATTTAACACTGCAGGGGGAACATTTGATGAAGTTCAAACCCGACTGAAAGAAATTGTTTTCGGTAAACCCCGTTAGAGACCCGGTCCTAAAGGATGAGGCATTCTCTAACGGGGTAAAGGGAATGAATAAAGATAAAATGAGCAATAATATTTATAATGAGGAAGCTTATAAAAAATTTTATGAGGAACTATTAAAGGTTCTCAAAGGGCCAAATATCAAAACAGTGAGCTTAGCTTGGCTCGAACTTCGGGCAAGGACTACTGGAGTTAAAACAAAATACGGCTCTTATGGCTGGCGTTCTTCAATTTCCAGCCGGATAGCCCCAAAAACTGTTTATCTCGGAAGTGAATCAGTCCGTTTACCCAATCCTACCCCTTTTCAGGAAAACCTCATTGCCAATGCTCCAGAGGAATTGGAAAAGGCTCTCCATATTCTCCGCACCCTTCCTTTCTATCATATTAGACGTCAAATGGGCAGTAATGACATTTTCAATCCTTTTTGTAATCTTTATGTTTCTGAAGCAGATCCAAAAAACTATCGTCTTGGTTATATGTGGAGCAACACACTTTTTGACCCTAAGAAACGCCCTGGTCCTGAGTTTATTATGATTCATATTCCAGAAGAACATCAACTTAGACAACAAGTTCTATCTCTCCCTGAATATAATCTTAACATCGCTCTGGGAACAGACTATATGGGGGAAGATAAAAAAGGATTTCTCCGCCAGACTATGTGGGCAGCTGATCAGCGTGGCATGTTAGGACTTCATGCGGGAACAAAACTTGTTACTGTCCGTGATCCCAAGGATGGCAAATTAAAAAAATATGGTGTCTTTCTCTTTGGTCTGACAGCCACTGGTAAATCAACCTGGTCCTGTCACCAGCTTGGTCTGAATTATAAAAGAGGGGAGAAAACTGAAGTCATTCAGGATGACATTGTTCTTCTTAGAAAAGATGGTTCAGCCCTGGGAACAGAAGATAACTTTTATGTCAAAACAGATGTCGAAAAGGATCAACAAGAAGCATTATACAATGCCTTGATTGATAAAACTGCGCTCCTGGAGAATGTAATGATTACTGCTGAAGGGGAAATAGATTTTCTTGATGAAAGTCTATGTGGCAATGGAAGAGCAGTGATTAGGCGCGATAAATTAAGAGTGAGGCAGAATAACAAAATGATATCTATCCATGCCCAATCAATTAACCTTCCTCCCCTCAGTGAGCTTGATGGCTTAATTTTTGCTTTCATTACCAGGCGCAATACCATTATGGGTTTCGCCCAGGAGCTTACTCCAGAGCAGGCTGTTTTAGCCTATCTCTGGGGAGAGTCAACTCACAGCTATGCCAGTCAACCAGCTAAAGCAGGAGAATCGGTCAGGATTGTTGGCACAGATCCTTTTATTGTTGGCTCCCGGGCAAAGAAAGTCAATCGCTTTTACGAGATAATAATGACCTTAGTAGAAAATTTTCCAGGTAAGGTAAAATTCAGGCAATACAACACAGGTGGTGTGGGAGAGATTATTGAGACTTATGAAGAAGGAGGAATCAAGAAAAAAAGATTAATTCGTAAAGTAACTCGAGTTCCCATTAATCTTATGGCTGCTATCCAGAGAGGGGATTTGAGAGGAACTAATCAATACCAAAGAAGTATCCTGGGAACTAATGAAATTATCTCTGCTGAAGGAGTGAGTTTAGAACAATACAATATTAAGGAGTTTTATTCTGAAGAACAAATTAAAGCCTACATTAAAGATTTGGTTGCTGGGAGACGCCAGTTTACTGAAGAAATTGCACGAGAAGGGCTAAGACCTGAAATTCTCCGCGCTGCTGAGCGTTCTTTCCGAATTGATACCAGTGAAAGGAAACCTCTTGTTTCAGTTCCTGAAGTTCCATCTTCCCAGGAGCCTGCGGCCGTTCCCTATCTTTGGAAACCTAAAAGTCGACCTCGCCGCGAAGGGTTCCGGCGATATCACCGATAAAGTTCAAATTTTAAAATCAATCCAAATATCCTAAGGCTTTAAGCGCCTCTATCTCTTCCTGAGACAATTCTTTCTTTTCAGTTGGGGTAATTTTTTGAGGCATTCTCTCCATCCAGGAAAATAGTTTTTGCTTTAGTTCTTCTAATATTTTCTCATTTTTATCTGCTAAATTATTTTGTTCTTTTGGATCCTTGAGTAAATTATATAATTCAAATTTTTCTAATTTGCGGGTATAAATAAGTTTCCATTCTTTTGTTCTCAGCGATTTTTTATCTAAGCCCCTACGGTTTGACTCACTAAAAGCAATAAGATTATCTATTTCAGAACTAAAAATATCTACACCTTCAATACCTTTTGGAATCTTGGCTTCTACTAAGCTTAATAAAGAAGGCATCAAATCAATAGCGCGCACCTGATTATTAATAGTTAAATTTTCAGAGACTTTATTAGGATACCTAACAATAAGAGGAATCCAAATTATTTCATCATATAAAGTAATTTGATGACCATAACCTCGTAAATAATCCGGGTAATAAACAACTTCTCTGCCACCATGTTCATAAAATCCTTCGCCATGATCTGAAGTAATGATTAGGACAGTATTATCTAAGAGATCGACTTCTTTTAAAAAATTATAAAAAATGCCTATTTGGTCATCAAGGAAACGCAGTACCATTTCGTATGCTTCTTTAGAAAACTTCTTATTTCGATATTTTTTAGGAATCTTTTCCATATAGGTATGAGGAGCCTTATATTCATGGAGATCAATATAATTAACTGTCAGAAAGAATTGCTTCCCTTTATTTTTTTTTACCCAATTAATTATATACATGGTCAACTCTTCTCCATCGGGATACACCCATCGAGAATGCACTTTTATATTTAATATTTTATTGGTAAGTCTTACTAACAAAAGTGTATATGATTTAAAACAGTTATAAAAAAAATCAACTCCTTGATTAAATCCAGTTTTTGAGGATACAAACCGATTTGGTTGGAAAACAGTGGTATAATAGTTATACCTTTTTAGAATCTTGTGGATTGTAATGTTTCTATAATCGAGTTCTCTATTTAAAACCAAAACCTGTTTTTTAGAAGACTTCCCAGGAATAGTGAATTTTTGCTCCGCCCCATGTTGAGAGGGATATGTTGAAGTAAAAAATGAACCATAGCTCGGTAAAGTCCATGGCGCTTGAGATATGCAGTTTTTATAAAGTACCCCCACCTGAGCTATCTTGTCCATATTAGGAGTTAACCCTTTTGGATTTCCATAACAGCTTAAATAATCTGCCCTAAGGGCATCTATAAAAATCCAGAGTATATTCGGTCTCGAAGATGAATTTCTTTCATATAGAGCAGGAACTTTTGGAAAAAAATGAGCGTTGATATCATAAATTTTAGTAAAATAAAATAATAGGATTAACATTAGGGCAGAGGAAGTAAACAAAATAAGTTTATTTCTTCTTATACCCATGAAAGCCAAAAATACAAATCGCAGTAAATATCCAACTAAAAAGATAAGTATTATTAATAGAGTATATAATATAGCTTTCCATAAAAAGTTATTAAGCTTATTTTCAAAATTAGGCGATAATACAAAAAGAAAAAGGCTAGTGATATATGCGAAAGAATAAAAGTAAGCTAAAATAAACAAAAAATTATTTTGCCATTTTCTTTTTTTAAAACTTTTTGACTTGCGCACAATAGAGAGTATTATCACGCTTAACAACCCAAATAAAACTCCTAAGATAATATAAAGCCCTAACTCTCTTATGGAAAGGAAAAACCAGATTTGAGGATTAATTAATTTGTGAATGAAATAGACCATTGCTTCTACTGTCCAGAAAAAAAAAGCTCATTAAAATGGCAGACTGAAAGAAAAAAGATAATTTACTTTTAAAATTGCTAATTTCTTGATTCAAAATAATGGTTCTTCTTCTTAGTTTTTTAGGCTAATCTTCACTAAGATCAGCAATAATTCTATTCTCGTTAAAATTTATTTCATCTCCATAATGTTGAATTAACCTGTTTAATAATTCCTTAGCTACATCTGGATATTTACTAATAACATTATTTTTACACTCTGGGTCATTGATTAAATCGTAAAGGAATATATTAATATTTCCTTTATAATTAGGTTCCAATAATAATTTCCACTTACTACTCTGAATAGCTCTTTGTTTATGCATTATAAGTTCTTCATGAAGGCTTTCTTTTACTGTAATAATGCCTTTCTTATCAAATTCATAAAAAGTTATTCCCCTTTTTATCATTTTTTCAAAAGGTAGACTCAACTCCTTAGGTCCATCAAGTGAAAATCCAGTTTCTAAAATGACATAGTTATCATCTTCGTTTTTAGAACTATAAATTAGAGGCTTTAAGCTTTTACCATCAAAACAGGAATAATCCACATTTAAACTTAATAAATCTAATACTGTTGGTGTAATATCTATGGTTCTAACTAATTCATTAATTTCTAAATGTTTTTTTTCTTTAGCTAATTTTATAGCCATAACAACATGATTTTGAGCATTGCTTCTTAATTCAGTCCCATGACCCAAAAAATAACCAAATGATTCTCCATGATCAGATAACAAAATTATGATCGAATTATCATATAAGTTATATTTTTTTAGAGCATTTAATAATCTTCCGACTTGATCGTCAGCCATTTTAATAGCTCCATCATAATAACCGATATCTATCTCTTTTTCGTTCTTAAACAAATATGTATAAGGAGCAGATAATTCGTATGGCCAATGAGGAGCACAAAAATGAACTGCGAGCAGAAATTTTTCCTTTGTTTTCAGGATGTTTGAAAATGATGTCAATTCATCAGTAAAGTATTTATTTTTATATAAGTGATAAATTGCTCTATTTATGTCTGTAAAGTTAAATATTTTATACCCAAGAGGATTATTAAAGAAAATATTGGTTAGACTAAAATCATAAAAACTCCCTAAAATGAAGTCTTTAACACCCATAATAGGATGTCTCAAATACTCAAATCCGTCATCTTTTATTATGTTGCTGAATCGAGTTTCATCTGTGAAATGAGCTGAAAAATAAGCATTTTTATCTTTTAAAATGGCCCCTAAAGTTTTGTAATTTGAGTTTATGAATTTTCTTTTTATTAGATTATATCTCACTCCATTAGATTTAGGGTATTTTCCTGTTAAGATAGACATCCAAGATGGGAAAGTTCTAGCAAGTGGCGTATAACAGTTTGTAAATACAATAGATTCTCTCAAAAAATTGTCTATATTTGGTGAAGTGTCATTATTGTAACCAAAATATCCTGTGTGGTCTGGGCGTAATGAATCGATACCAATTATTACAACATTGGGTCCCACATTCTTATGTTTATTTTTGAAAGAATAATAGGTATTGGTTAAAAAATGTGTTAGATTAAAAAAACCTGTCAGAAAAATTAATAATAGAGCAAAAGAGAATATTTTCTTTATCTTTTTTGAGTACCTGAATGAAAGGTAGAAAAAACCTAAGAAATAGCATAATAACAGAACAAAAGATAAATTTTTAAGAAAGGTATAAGTAGTATTCCTTTTTATATTGAAAGCTAAGAAGCTTGCAACATTTGAATGAGGATGGGAGACATAATTGGTGAGATAGCAAGAAAAAATGAAGAAAAAATTTATTGTGCCAAACAAATAAAGTTTTATAAATGACTGGGAAAATGCTTTTTTCCTTGATAAAATCTCATAAAGCCTTATCACATATTCATAATTAATTAAAGAAAAGATTATATAAATTAAAATAAGAGTAAGCAGATAAAATACAATGTCAAGTGATAACAGAGCTATACAATCTTTTATTTTATCAAAAAATGTAGAACCTACTTTTCCTCCTGAATATTCTATGATAAAAGAAAAAATATTAATGAAGAATTCAGAAATAAATAACAAGAAATACAATGAAATAGAATAAATTAAGATTTTTTTATTCGATATAGCCTTATTCATTCTAACTAAGGGTACAAAATTTGGCTTGAGCGATCAAATTATTACTAATTGATATCTTAGAAAAATCTCTCTTTGTATTTAAAAAAAGCTGGATTAAAAAAAAAGCGATGCGCTTCTGAAGCGCATCGCTTTTTCCATAGATTAAGTTTACCTTATTTTGATATACTGGATATTGTTTATGATGCTATACCTCTTGTTCTTGGACCGTGAACAAAGTCACCATTCCAAAAGACAATATCATTGTTAAAGTCATCTAAACTATCAACAACATAGAAATCGTCTCCGGTACTTGTCGCATCAAAAGTCCAACCATCACCTGCACCATCTCTTCCTGTTGATGCAATAATATATTCATCCAATCCTGTGCTGGTGATTCCATAAAGAGTCCATCCAGTTCGAGTGCGACAGAGAAAAGCATTTCCCCAGTGGTCACCGAGGGGAACATGTTGAATGTAAAATGGGATTAACTCACCAACTATAGTTGCACTTTCACTCAAAGCACCCCCGGGATCAGTTGGAGCTTGGAAATTGTCAGTAATGTAGTCCGCAATAGCTGTGCCCAAAGTATGCATGTCTCCCACTGTTCCTTTCTGTTTTCCCTTCTGAATAGCAGTAATTAAGTTGGGAATAAGTAGAGCTGCAATGATTCCAATAATAGCTACAACAATCAATAACTCAATTAAGGTAAAACCTCTTACTTTTTTTATCATTTTAACCTCCTTTTTTGCTAAATTGACAGCAATATATTTTGCAAGTTATGTGCCAAACAGACCTTTAATTTAATTGATTGAAAATAAATGAATTAAAATTGAGAGTGAGTTTTTTTCAAGTTTTATTGGACAAAATTTGTCAATTATTGTGCCATATTTTGTCAATTATTTTTTCATCTGATACTTATTAATATAGTGCCTCAGAGAACGATAGCTTATCCCTAATATCTCAGCAGCTCTTTTCATATTTCTGTTAGACTTAGCCAACGCCTGTTCGATATATTGTCGGGACATCTCTTCCAGATACAAATTCAGATTAAATCCATCTTCGGGCATAGAAATCGATATTTCCTCAGGAGGTTGAGAAAGGAGTTCCTGAGGAATACTCTTTAGAAAAATAACTTCACCTTCTTCTAAGGTCATTGCTCTTTCAATCACATTCTCTAATTCCCTTATATTACCTGGCCAAGGATAGGCTTCGAACACCTTCATTACCTCAGAAGATACTTTCTTCTTCGTCCTTTTTAACTGCTCACTATATTTTTGAAGGAAATGATTAACCAAAAGAGGAATATCCCCCTTCCTTTCTCTAAGAGGAGGAATTTCAATAGAAATGACATTTAACCGATAGAAAAGGTCTTCTCGAAATTGCCCCTGTTTAATTTTTTCTCTAAGATTTTGATTGGTTGAAGCAATTATCCGAACATCTACCTCTATTTCCTCTGTGCCGCCCACTCGTCTTATTTTTCTCTCCTGAAGAGCTCTTAAAAGTTTAACCTGAGTCATTGGACTCATCTCTCCAATTTCATCCAAAAGGAGAGTCCCTTTATGGGCTACTTCAAATAATCCTTTTTTATCTGAATAGGCTCCTGTAAATGCACCTTTAACATGTCCAAAGAGCTCGCTCTCTAAAAGACTTTCTGGTAAAGCACCACAATTAATTGAGACGAATTTATTATCTTTTTTTAGACTTTGATAGTGAATTGCTTTAGCGACTAATTCCTTTCCCGTCCCGCTTTCACCAGAGATAAGAACTGTCGAGTCAGTGGGGGCAATTCTTTCAATCAAATTATATATTTCCAACATCTTCTTGCTTTTCCCAACTATGTTTTGAAAACTGTATCTCTCAGAAAGTTCTTTCCGGAGACGAATGTTTTCTTGCTCTAACTCTCTTTTTTTCAAAGCGTTGCGAACTACAATTTTTAACTCCTCAATATCAAACGGCTTAACAATATAGTCCAGAGCACCTGCTTTTAAAGCCTCAACAGCATCTCGAGTAGAACCATAGGCTGTAATCATAATAACAGGAAGAGTGGTGTCAATCTGTTTGACATATTTCAGAAGTTCTAAGCCATTCATTCCTGGCATCTTTATGTCAGAAATAATTAAATCAATTTCCTGATCATCAATTATTTCCAAGGCTCTCTGAGAGGACATAGCTGTTTTAATAATATAGCCTTGTTTCTTAAAAACCATTTGGAGTAAATCTAAAATACTCTTTTCATCATCAACAACTAATATTTTATTCATTTTTTGTAAACTCCAATTCGTAAACTGTTGACTTCAACTCCTCAGTTCACAGTTCACGATTTCCGATTCACGATTTCAGTTGGTGGAAGTGTGATTTTGATTTCTGTTCCTTTTCCCTCTTCGGAAATGACATCTATTTTTCCTTTATATTCCTCTACTATTCGATAAACAATGGCCATTCCTAATCCTTTTCCTTTTTTAAATCGTGAAAAAAAGGGTTCGAAAATCCTCTCTTTTTCCTCTTGGCTCATTCCTCGACCATTATCTCTAACCCGTATTTCCAGATACTTAGAATCTTTTTTAAAAAAATTGACTTCCAAATTACCACCATCGGGCATGGCTTGAATTGAATTCTTTATTAAATTCCAAAATACCTGTTTAAACTGAGCTGAGTTCCCCCAATAAAAAAAGGGAGAGTGATTAAAATTACCAGTGATTTGATATTTTCCTTTTAGATTGGACTCCTTATCAATAAGGGTAATTGTTTCTTTTAATATCTCAGTTAAATTTATTCCTTCCTTCTCATGAGAATGAGGAATTGCATAATCTAAGAATTGCTCTACCGTTCGAGATAATCGTTTAGACTCTTTAACCACAATATCCATCAAGGACTTCTGTTCTCCATTTAACTTTAACTCTGAACGAAGGACTTGAATCGAACCAGAAATGGCTGCCATTGGATTCCTCAGTTCATGAGCTAAACCAACTGCCATCTCTCCAATAGCCACTAATTTTTCTTTAAGGAGGAGTTCTTTTTCTGCTTTTTTTAACTTCTGACCCGTTTTTCTTAAATTCTCGGCTAGTATATTACTCAGGTAAGCAACAGCAAAAAAAGCAGCAATGGCGACAAAAATATTATAAGAAACCAAACCAAATGAAACATCAAATCCCTGTTTAGCTCTATAAAAAGGAACTATTTTAAAATACATTAAATCTACTAAACTTCCAAACAAAATAGAGGAAAGGGATGCGATAATATAACTACCTCTTTTATTATAAAGAATAATACTGGCAGTAATAATGGGCAGAATATATAGAAAAGTAAAGGGACTGATTAGTCCCCCTGAAAAATAGACTAACCCTGTTGTAACTAATAAATCACCGATTAATTGAAGATAAGCCTGGAAAATATAATTATGGTTAAAATGATACAAGAAAGTATAAAAAGCGCTTAATAGATAAACAACCAGAACTAAGCCATAGATTATCTTGAGCGATAAAAATACAGAAGTAATAAATTGAGTAATGATGACTGAACCTAAGAGGGTGGTAATAACAATTATTCTGAGGGAAATTAATCTTGCTATTTTCTTCTTTAAATCTTTATCCATTCCAATAGTCTAACTTTTAAAAAATCCAAAGTTCAAAATCCAAATGCCAAATGAATGTCAAATAACTAAATGCCAAATCCGTGAAGTGTAAAGTGTAAATCGTAAGGTGTTATTTATCACTTTACTCCTTACTCTTTACGATTTACGTTTGTCATTTGAACTTTGTAATTTGGGCTTTTCACTGCTGGGTCAGCCCATTTGTCTCATTAAGCTGAAAATCGGCAAATACATAGAAATGACAATTGATCCGATTAGTCCACCCAATAAAAGAATAAGGAGAGGTTCTAATAGAGAGAGTAATCCAGTAATAGTAATTTCTACTTCTTCTTCATAAAAGTCAGCAATTTTAGTGAGCATATTATCTAAGGTTCCAGTATGCTCCCCAACATTTACCATCTGGGTAACCATATAAGGAAATTGTTTTGTTTCTAAAAGAGAATCAGCCAAGCTTTTCCCTTCAGATACTCTTCTTCGAGCATGGATAATACTATCTTCAATAATAGCATTTCCTGTTGTTTTGGATGTAATCTCTAAACTGTCCAACATAGGCACCCCACTTGAAACCAAAGTGCTCAATGTTCTGGAAAATCGAGCAATGGCTGCTTTTCTGAGAAGGTCCCCGATGAGTATGATTCTCAGCAAGTTCCGGTCAACTACTCTCCTTCCTTTATGAGTTTTATAGTAGCGTCGAAAAAGAATCCCTAGGACAACAATTCCCGCAACTATTAGCAAGATATACCTTGCAAAAAATTTACTAACGGCCATAACAATTAAAGTAGGCAAGGGGAGAGTTGCACCTAAGCTCTCAAATAATTTGGCAAAAACAGGAATAACTTTCCACATAATTAAGGCGACAATCAATATTGCTCCTGTCAGCACAGCAATAGGATAAGCTAAAGTAGACGTGATCTGAGATTTTAATTTGGCAATTCTTTCAATATATTCTGCCAGTCGACGAAGAATCACATCCAAATTGCCAGCTACTTCCCCAGCAGCAATCATATTGCAAAATAAATCATCAAATACCTTAGGATGCTTTCTTTTTGCTTCATTTAAGGCTGACCCAGCTTCCACATCTTTTCTCACTTCATTAATTACTTTCTTGAAATACTTGTTTTTCTGTTGTTCAGATAAAATATCCAAACCTTGGATTAAAGGTAAATCAGCATCTATTAATACAGATAACTGCCTGGTGTAGACCGCTAATTCTCTTGATTTTACTTTTTCTCTCTTGAGAAAAGGAATTGTGATTTCTTTCTTTTTTTTCTTTAAATCTAAAATTGAAATTTGTTCCCGCTGGAGAACTCGAGTAACTTCTTCTATAGAACGAGCTACTCTTTCTCCAGAAATTACTTCTCCGTAACGATTTCTTCCTTTCCAGACAAAAATCGGCATTTTTTACCTCATTTATATTTTTTTCTGGGATTAATATTTTTTTCTTGATAAGAAGTTCGATGTTGATAAGCTTCAGTTGTTCTTACTGGCATTCCGATTTTTCGACTGAGAATATCCGCCAGTTCCTCCGGATAATGGGAAACATTCATAGCTGTTTCGAGAGTAATTAATTTTCGAAAATATAAATTAGCTAAAGACTGATTAAAAGTTTGCATGCCGTATTTTTCTTGTCCCATTTCCATAATCGAATATATCTGGTGGATTTTATCTTCTCGAATCAAATTTCTTACCGCTGGGTTGGGAATCAAAATCTCCATAGCAAGAACCACTCCTTTCCCATCTGCTCGAGGTAAAAGAGCTTGAGTCAAAACTCCTTCTAAAATCATAGAAAGCTGAGTTCTCACCTGGGACTGCTGATGAGGAGGGAAAATATCAATAATTCGAGTAATAGATTGAGCAGCGGAATTAGTATGTAAGGTGGCAAAAGTAAGATGACCCGTCTCAGCAATCTGCAGAGCAGACTCTACTGTTTCTAAATCTCTCATTTCTCCAATGAGCACCACATCTGGATCTTCTCTTAAGGTTGATCGCAAAGCATTGGCAAATGAATGAGTATCAGAACCTAATTCTCTCTGATTAACAATCGCCTTTTTATGCTGATGGAGATATTCGATTGGATCCTCAATTGTAATTATATGACAATGACGCTCGGAATTGATTTTATTTATCATTGTTGCCAAAGTAGTGGATTTTCCACTCCCGGTGGGGCCTGTTACCAATATCAATCCTCTTGGCTTATTACATAATTCAGCCGCTCGAGGAGGAATGCCCAAATACTCGAAACTATAAATATCCCAAGGAATTCGCCGGAAAGCCCCAGCTACTGTTCCTCTTTGCATATAAACATTAGCTCGAAATCGAGCTAATCCTTTTATTCCAAAAGAAAAATCAAGTTCTAAATTTTCCTCGAATTTATGTTTTTGAGCATCATTTAAAATACTATAGACGAGCTGCTTAGTATCAACTGGGGTGAGGGGAGGATGATCTATTGGAATTAACACCCCATTAATTCTAATTTGAGGTGGACAATTAATGGTGACGTGGAGGTCCGTGGCACTATTTTCGATGGCAATTTTTAATAATTCTTGTAAAGATTTAGCCATTTCTATTCTCCTTTGTTTAATATCTAACAGTTTCTCTCAGCACTTCTTCAATAGAAGCTATTCCATCTTTAATTTTTTGCAGGCCACTTCCTCTCAGAGTGACCATTCCTTGCTCGATGGCTTTACTTCTAATTTCTGAAGCAGAAGCTCCTGTTAAAATAAGTTCCTTTATTTCTTCGGTTATTTCCATTACTTCAAATAACCCAATTCTTCCTTTATGTCCAGTATTATTGCATGCTTCACATCCTTTTGGACGAAAAGCCTTTATTTTTTTGACATCTTCTGGAGAAAAACCAATATCAATTAATGCCTGAGGAGGGACATAAGCTTCCTCTTTGCATTCCTTACATAGTCTCCGAACTAATCTCTGAGCAACAATTAGAATAGTCGAAGTGGCGACTAAAAAAGGCTCAACACCCATATTTACCAGACGAGTAATTGTGCTTGGAGCATCATTAGTATGAACAGTAGAAAAGACTAAATGGCCAGTCAAAGCAGCTTTTATAGCGATATCAGCAGTCTCAAAATCTCTCATTTCTCCAACTAAAATTATATTTGGATCCTGACGGAGAAACGATCTTAAACAAGTAGCAAAATCCAAGCCAATTTCTTCTTTGGTATTGACTTGATTTATCCCGTAAAGATTAAACTCAACTGGATTTTCCGCAGTGATAATATTTGTTTCCGGAGTATTAAGCGTAGAAATAGCTGAATAAAGAGTGTTCGTTTTTCCGCTTCCTGTGGGACCAGTAACTAGAATTATCCCCCAAGGTTTAGAAATAGCCTTTTTAAATTTATCTAATGACTTGGACTCAAAACCTAACTTGGTCATATCCAAATGAAGCTGTTCTCTATCTAAGATTCGGATGACAATTTTTTCACCAAAAATTGTGGGCAACGAAGAAACCCTCATATCAACTTCTTTCTTCCCTCCGTCTTCTTTCTTGATCTTCATCTTTATTCTTCCATCCTGGGGTAGTCTTTTCTCAGCAATATCCATATTGGACAAGATTTTTATCCTGGAAATAACTGCATCTTTCATCCTAAAAGGAGGAGACATCTGTTCATATAAAACCCCATCTATTCTATTTCTTATCCTAAGGTCCCGTTCATATGGCTCAAAATGGATATCACTTGCTCCTTTTCTTATTGCATCAGTAACAACTAAATTAACCAATTGAATTACTGGAGCCTCTTCAGAGGACCGAGCTAAGGTGGCTAAATCAACTTCTTCTTCTTCTTCCAGAACCTCCACCCCAAGATCATCAGCCAGCTCAATTTTATCAAAAACCTCTTTCACTTTCATTTCATGAGCTGTGCCATAATATTTATCAATACTATTTCTAACAGAGGACTCAGGAGCAACCACAGGCTGAATATTTAAGCCTGTAGTAAATTTAATATCTTCAACTGCCTCTAAATCAGTGGGATCAGCCATCGCCAAGGTAAGAAAGGAACCAATCCGATGGATAGGCATAACCAAATACTTTCTGGCCATGTCAACAGGAAAAAATTTAGTTACTTCCGGAGATATCTCAAACTTAGTTAGATTGATATGGGGACAGCCATATTGTTTGCTGAGGACATTAGCTAATTCCTCTTCTGAAATAAAACCTAATTTAATCATAGCTGAGCCTAATTTTCCCCCATTCTTCTTCTGATACTCAATCGCCTCTTTCAATTGGTCAGAATTAACCAATTTTTCTTTTAAAAGAATCTCACCTAATTTTAAAGCCATAATTTGTTACTTTTCTTGGATTACTTTGTAAATAGTAAATTATTTCAATTCATTTGTCAATAGCTATTAACAGAGAACAGAAGTCAGGGGGCAGAAAGTCATATGTGACGGGCCCCCGATTATTCATACTAATTCATTAACAGGGCTTAAAATTAGTAGCTTGTGATTTCCTTCTTTACTCTCCTGTTTTCTGGCTTCTGTTATCTGACCTCTGTTATATGTTATAATTATCTTAAATGAATAAAAAGAAATATTTGGGGCAGCATTTTTTGAAAAATCCTTTTGTCATCAGAAAGATAATTTATTATATTAACCCTCAGCCCTCTGACTTAATTATTGAAATTGGTGCTGGAAAAGGGGCAATTACTTTTCCTTTAACTCAAAAAGCAGGGAAAGTAATTGCTATAGAAAAAGATAAGAAGTTAATTCCTTATCTAAAAAAAAGAGAAACACCCAATTTAGAAATAGTAGAAAATGATGTTTTAAAAATAAATTTTAACTCTTTAATCCCGAAAAATAAAAAAGTAAAAGTGGTTGGCAATTTGCCTTATTCTATTTCCGCTCCTCTTTTGTTTAAAATTTATTCTCATAAGGACTTAATTTCTGAATGTCTATTTCTTCTTCAAAAAGAAGTGGCTGAAAGAATCTGTGCCTCTCCCCATTCTAAACAATATGCACCTCTTTCTGTCTTCTTTCAATTATATTTTTCAGCTAACATTGTTTTCTATGTTTCTGGAAAGTCTTTTTCTCCTCCACCCAAGGTTGATTCTGCTTTTATTATTTTGAGAAAAAGGAATAAGCCCTTGGTTCAAATTAAAGACGAGTTATCTTTTTTAAATTTCCTTAAAGGTATTTTCAGTCAGCGGAGAAAAACATTAATTAATAATTTGAAAAACTTGACTTATTCTCCTGGAATAATAAATACTGCCTTTAAAAAATTTAACCTGAATCCTTACGCTCGTGCGGAAGAATTAACCATTAAACAGTTCAGCGACTTATTCAAATGGCTTTCTTCAGCCAAGAATTAAAATATGTTATAATTTGGTTAATGAATAAGGAAAATAAACTCTCAAAAAAAGATCAGGCAAAACTCAGAAAAAAGTCAACTTTCCTTTACCAAGAGTTAATAGGAGTAATACTCTTAGCGATCGGAATAATAATTTTTTTAAGTCTGGTGAGCTATTCTCCAGACGACCCTTCATGGGCGACTTACACTCCTTCAGCCAAAGTTAAAAATTATATTGGACTCATTGGTGCTTCGATTTCTGAGTTTCTATTTCAGCTTTTCGGGCTTCCTTCTTTTCTTTTCCCAATAGCTTTTCTATTTTTAGGAATCAATTATATACTTCCTAAGGGAAAAAAAGCGCTTATTCCAAAAATCGTTGGCTCCCTTTTTCTTATTCTAACTTTATCCTCTCTTTTCTGTTTGCTATTTAAAAGAGTAAATTGGGCTGGCACAGAGTTTAAACTCAGTTCAGGAGGGTTTATCGGTCAATCAATTGCTAATTTTTTGGTCAAGAATTTAAACCAAATTGGCTCAATTATTCTTCTCTTTGCCTTTTTAATTGTTTTTTTAATCATTACTACTGAATTTTCCTTAGGAAGAATTTTATTTTCCTTGAATAAGCTTAGCCGATTTCTATTTAAGGAAATAAGAATTAAAATTACTCGATACAGGAAAGCTCGAGAAAAAGAAAAAATGGTAAAAAAATTAATGGAGAAATACTCAAAACAACCAGCAAAAATTTCTTCGCCTCAGAAAGAGAAAAAAATTAAAGAAAAAAAAGCTCCCCCATTTCCTCCCTCCATTCCTGAAGAGAAACCTCTTTTTCCTGATCTTGCTTCCCGAGAAACTTTTCATTTTCCACCTTATAGTTTTCTCGAATCACCTCGTACAGCTGAAAAAATAAACAAAGAAGAACTTTTAGAGAAAAAACGAATTATTGAAGAAAAATTTAGAGAGTTTAATATTGAAGGAACAGTGGTGGAATATCATCCTGGTCCAGTAATTACTACTTTTGAATATCAGCCCAGTCCAGGAGTTAAAATAAGCCAGGTGGCAAGTTTATCCGAGGATTTATCTTTAGCTCTTAGGGCAGAGTCAGTTCGAATTGAAAGATTACCCGGTAAAGCATCAATTGGCCTTGAAGTGCCAAATAATAATCGAGAGGCTATAAATCTTAGAGAATTAATTCAATCTGAAAAATTTAGAACTGCTTCTTCCAAGTTAACTATTGCCTTGGGAAAGACGGTTCGAGGAGAAATTTATCTGGCTGACTTAGCAGTGATGCCTCATCTTCTAATTGCAGGAGCAACTGGCACAGGTAAGAGTGTCGCCATTAACTGCATAATTACCAGTATCCTTTATAAAGCTACTCCTGAGGAAGTTAAATTTATTTTAATTGATCCTAAAAGATTAGAACTGGGAATTTATAATGATATTCCTTATCTGCTTACTCCAGTGGTCACTGACCCGAAAAAGGCAAACAATGCCCTAACCTGGGCTATCTTTGAAATGGAAAATAGATATAAAAAATTAGCTGCTCTTAAGGTGAGAAATATCGAGCAATACAACTATCGAGTAAATCAATTATTAATCGAGAGAAAAGAAATATTATCAGAAGAAGAAAAAGAAAAATTTAAACCTCTCCCTTATTTAGTAATAATAATTGATGAACTGGCTGATTTAATGATGATTGCTGCTCAGGAAGTGGAACAGTCAATTGCTCGGCTGGCTCAAATGGCTCGCGCAGTAGGAATTCATCTAATTTTAGCCACTCAGAGACCATCTACTGATGTAATAACCGGAACAATAAAAAATAATTTCCCCAGTAGAATAGCTTTTCGGGTTCCCTCTAAAATTGATTCTCGAATAATAATTGATGGTGCAGGTGCTGAGAAACTTTTAGGATTAGGTGATATGTTGTTTATGCCACCCAACTTCCCAAGATTGATAAGATTACATGGTGTTTACATCTCAGAGGCTGAGGCATCAAGGCTAATAAAATTTTTAAAAGAACAGGGACGACCAGAATATGATTCTACTGTTTTAAGAGTCAAAGAAAAAGAACAATATAAAGGAGAATTAGAAGAAAAAGATGAGCTGTATGACAAGGCAGTTGAATTAATCTTATCGACAGGTCAAGCTTCTGCTTCTTATCTTCAAAGAAGAATGAAATTAGGTTATGCTCGGGCAGCAAGAATAATCGATATGATGGAAGAAGAAGGAATAGTCGGTCCTCCAGAAGGAAGTAAACCTCGAGAAATATTAGTAGATAAAGAATATTTTTTAAGAAAATTAAGAGAAAATGAGGAGTAAGTAATTTTTGATCTTTAAAAAAAATAGAAAAAAAGAAATCAATCACGCCCTTTTAAATAACAATCTTCAGCAAGCTTTAGAGAGAGCTTCTCATAAATTTTATGAAAATTTCAAAAAATCGATTAAGGACATTGATTGGGATAAATTAAAGAAAAAGTCTCGCCAGATAAGAGAAAAAAGTATTAATAATCTTCCTCAACTTATAAAAAATTTTTCCCTCGAAGCTCAAAAAGCTGGAGCAAAGATTTATTTTGCTGAGACTCCAAAAGAAGCATTAGAACAGATAGGAAAAATCCTAACTCAGAAGAAGGCAAAACTGGTGGTTAAAGCTAAATCAATGGTCAGTGAAGAAATTGAATTAAACGCCTATCTTCAAAAAAAAGGCATCCAGGTAATCGAGACCGACTTAGGTGAATGGATAATTCAATTAGCTAACGAAAGGCCCTCTCATCTTACCGCACCTGTTCTTCATAAAACTCGAGAAGAAATAGCTCAAATTTTAAGTAAACATTTAAATCAGACCGTTCCCCCAGAACCAAGCAAAATAACCGAAGTGGCTCGCCGGGTAATGAGAGATTATTTTCTTAAGGCTGATGCGGGAATCTCAGGAGCAAACTTAGCGATTGCTGAATCTGGAACATTGGTTATTATCAGTAATGAAGGCAATGCCCGATTAGTTACTTCTCTTCCTCCAATTCATATTGCTCTCCTTTCTTGTGAGAAATTCGTGGAAACTATGGAGGAAGCATCAATTTTAATAAAAACTCTGACTCGAGCTGCTACTGGACAAAAACTGACGAGTTATGTGTCGTTTATCACTGGACCAAGTAGAACAGCTGATATTGAAAAAGAAATAGTCCTCGGTGCTCACGGTCCAAAGGAGCTTCATATAATCATCCTCGATAATAAAAGACTTAAATTCATTAATCATCCCTATTTAAAGGAAATTCTCTATTGTTTAAAATGTGGAGGATGTATGTTAGTCTGCCCTGTCTATCAGGTAATTGGGGGACATCTTTTCGGCGGCCCCGTTTATCCTGGAGGAATTGGAGTCTTACTTACTGCTGTCACTTTATCTTACAAAAAATCTTATCCTTATCTGAACTTATGTGCTGACTGCAAAAAATGTGAAGAGTTCTGTCCAGTAAAAATTCCAATTGGAGATTTGATTCTTAATCTAAAATCAGAAAAAGGGCCAACTTTACTTGAGAAATTTGGATTATTCGCTACAGAAAAAAAAGAACTTTTCAATTTTATTCTAAAAGCTTTTTCTTGGACTAAACACAGGGTTTTCCCTGTGATAAAGACAGAAAAATCCTCCTTTTTAAACTCTACTCAACAAAGTCAGCGTGGAACAATTTATCTATTTCAAGGATGTCTGATAAAGTATTTTTATCCTGAGATTGGAAAAAGTGCAGTGGAAGTGCTTTCTTCCTTAGGCTGGAAAGTGGTGGTTCCTTCAGAACAAGTCTGTTGTGGAGCTCCCTCTATCCATTTAGGCGACAGAAAAGTAATTAAAAAATTTGCTTTGAAAAACTTAAATTCTTTTGAAAAATATAATCCTGATTTTATTTTAACTTTATGTCCTACTGGGAATTCAATATTAAAAGAGAAATATCCTCAACTAATAGGTCAAGATCGATTTCCTTGGGGACAAAAAATATTTGATTTTACAGAGTTCATAGTTACCCGCTGCTCCCTAAAAGAATTAGCCAGAAGAGCTTCTTATTCAGAATTAAAGAAAGAAAAAGTTTTTTATCATCACTCGTGCCATTATGCTCATCATCTTGGCTTTAAAGAAGAACCAGTTAAACTCATTAAGTCTTTGGGTTATTCGGTTAAAAAAGAAGAAGAGCCTTTTACCTGTTGCGGATTTGCTGGAATATTTTCTTTTAAAAATCCTGAAATTTCAGAAAAGATATGGCAAAAGAAAAAAAACCATATTTTGGATACTAATCCCCAAATTATAGCCACTGATTGTCCAGGATGTATTCTTCAAATAGGAAGCAATTTAAAAGAGAAATATCCAAGTATAAAAGTGATCCACACCGCTCAGTTACTATCTAATTTAAAAGGCTCTTCTCACATTTGTGTGGATAAAGGTTTTCTTCCTTAATTATTTCTCCAAAGAGTTCCTGAGTTTATCTTTCGTTCTTGCGAAAGTTTTTCTCTTTGTCTTTTTCTTCAACTTCTTTTATCTCTTTAGGTATACCTTCTGGTTCCCCTGGTTGAATCGTTTCTTCTTTTTCTCCTTCAGAATCTAAGAAAGGATTATCCAAATCTATTTTGATTTCTTCGGAATTTTCAGATGGAGAAATTTCTTGTATTGGGAGTTTAGGGATTGTTTCAGAGGTTTCTTTCTTCTCAAGGATTTTTTTTACCTTTTGAACTAATTTTGCAGAATCAAACGGTTTTTGGATAATATCATCACAGGCTAACTTTTTAATCCTCTCATGATCAAATGTTTCAAAAGCTTCCTTCAGGACTATCACTGGAGTACGAGCTAACTTACTGTTATTTTTTATAAATTCACAAATTTCATAACCATTTCTTTTCGGAAGATTAATATCTAAAAGAATTATATCTGGATTTATTTGCTCAACTAATTCTATAACTTCTTGACCATTGGAAATTGAGTGGATTTCAAAATCCTCTCCAGAAAAGGCTAAATTCACTACTTTTTGAGTAATAGTGCTATCATCGGCTAAAATTAATTTATATGACATCTTCACTCTCTTTGCCTTAGTCTCTTTAGTAATACTATCAATAGTAAAGGTTGGCTTGGACAATTCTTCTTCCTCTTTTTTTGAAACAAATTTTGGCTCTTTTAAAGCTTCGAGTATTATACCCTTCTCCTCAATTTCACCAGCAAAAAGACCAGCCACAAATTGAACTATATCTCTATGGGTTGGGATCTCTTCCTTATAATTCTTTATGAATCTTTCTAAATCTTTCTTAAGTTCACCCGCATTCTGATATCTTTTTTCTGATTCATATTGGAGAGCTTCTAAAATAATATTCTCTAATTCCTCTGGAATATCTGGATTCTTCCAGGAAGGAGGAATGATTTCTCCTCTTCGAACTTTATCCAGAATAACGACATCACTCT